>JAOARG010000068.1 GCA_025210655.1 Bacillota bacterium | reverse complement strand
CATCCTGAGCCAGGATCAAACTCTTAAATAAAATTTTGATTTCCTTGCTTGAATGATAACTGACTTAATGTTCGTTATCTTTATCCTCTTGACGAGGTAATTTGTTTAAATCATACTATTCAGTTTTCAAAGTTCTCTATGCCTTAGCGACTTGATTAGTATATCATTTCAAGTTCGCTGTGTCAAGTGAAATTTCAAAGTTTTTTTAACTTTCAATTTCTTTCAAGTGATTGCTATCACTCGTTTGACGACTTGTTTATCTTACCACATTTCCAAGCTTGCTGTCAACACTTTTTTAAATCTTTTTTTCGTTTTTTTAACATTAATCCCTTAATTTAAAAAAACAAGATTTTAATCAGTATGCTTCTTCTTATACCCAGCATGACCTATATAAAACATAATAAAATTAACATGAGCCGCTTCTATTAATCAAAGGATTAATTTGGCGACTCATATATAGTAGCATAGATGACTTATTAATGTCAACTACTTTTTAAAATTTTCTTTTGCCCATAGATAATTGTGTAATTCAATAAACTTATTTTGATATTTTACAAATACATCTACTATTTGAGGATCAAAGTGATTACCCCTTCCCTCAATAATAATCTCTATTGATTTTTCTATCGAAAATGCTTTTTTATATGGTCTTGGTGATGATAGAGCATCTAAAACATCTCCAAGAGCAACGATTCTAGCTGCCAGTGGTATTTCTTCACCTGAGATGCCCTCAGGGTATCCACTCCCATCATACTTTTCATGATGGTACTTGGTTATATCTATACCTAACTTATAGTACTGCTTATTATATGATTTTAACTTACTATTCATATTTTCCAGTATACCAGCTCCAATTAAAGTGTGACGCTTCATATCCTCAAATTCTTCCCTAGTAAGTTTTCCAGGCTTAAGTAGTACTTTATCACTAATTCCTACTTTTCCTATATCGTGTAACTGACTATATACTCCAATCTGTTTAATGAACTCTTCGTTGATAATCCCCCTATATAGTCCCTCTGATGACATTAACTCTGCAATCAGCACAGAATACTGACTCATCCTTCCTAAATGATCACCTGTTTCATTATCTTTAGATTCTACTAGCTTTGCAAATCCTACGATAGTCGAAATTACAAGGTCATTTTGTAAAAAACTTTTATAAAAGGCTACTGAAAGGGAGTTAGTTACATTGTTTAATATATTTATATGATTCTTATTGTATGAATTAGCCTTAATTGATGAAAAGAATACTACACCAACACATTTACTTCCTACAAGCAATGGTAGAGTAAGACTTGACTTCATTCCTTCCCTTACTATTATTTCTGTAGATTTTGACTCTGGCTTATTCTCTAGATACTCTTGCAAATCATTTATTATTCTTGGTTCATTTTCTTCTATAACTCCAGATAATGATGAATTAAGTAGTTTTTCACTATAGTCTGATCCTAGTAGGATAGGTAAATTAGATTTTGCCCTAAGAGCCGTTATTCCTTTTTCATCATCGTTAAGAACGGCTATTCCTATTCTGTCATATGGGATGAAATCCTTAAAACTTTCAAAAATATAATCGAAAATTTCTTCAAAACTATCTTTTGAACTAATTTGTCTTGTTATAGACTCCATTGTTACAAGTCTATGCTTTAATTGATTATAGTTTTCCATCAAAAGTCCGATTTCATTTCTTTTTCGAACTTCAAATTCAGTAAAACTATAGGATTGGGCATTTCTTTTAAAGAATCCTGCTATAGCTATTATTGGCTTAAATATTTCACCGTTAACTATATATATTCCCAGAAGTATAATTAATATCATTAGTGCTACAAAGAATTGTATTTGTTTCTTCATCTGATCAAATGAATCATTTTTACTATCCTCAAGTTTTTCTGTAACATTATCTAAACTATTATATATAACCTCTTTATACCTTTTGTATAGATTTATTGTATTACCATCATACTCCTTAGCATTGATAATATTTTCTTCTAAGGATTCATAATCTTCCCTTATATACCTATATTGATCTAAAATTTCTTTATCATCTACTATTAATTGAATTTTGTCCAAAAGTTCATATATAGCTATTGTATTTTTCCTCGTTTTTTCTTCTAATTCATCCCTATTGAGTATAGTTATTTTTTCTATGCTGGGAAGCACCTTGGATGACAATAAATTATTTTCTACCCCTTCAATATTGTTTCTAATTTCATAATTATAATCAATTACTAGGGTAGCAGACTCTATTTTGCTCAGAAATCTATTAGTTGAAAACATTGTCATCATAACAACAACTATGAGCAAGGAAAAAAAGAACAATAATTTTTTTACTATACTGTTTCCAAATTTAAATTTAACCATATGCAACTTCCTCTGTATTTTAATTTTCTATACAACTTTTTCTAATAAACATCTAAACTAAGATTTTTTATTTTACTATTTTATCTATGTAATCTAGTTATTATTTTACCATTAATACTATTAATTTAAAACTCAGACCTTTGTCTTTAAAAAATCTTAATTTCAAAACATCTATTATATTTTTCAAAAAATAAAAAAAAATAATAGATAAAAATCTATTATTTCTATGGTCGGGGTGGCAGGATTTGAACCCGCGACCCTTTGGTCCCAAACCAAATGCGCTACCAAACTGCGCTACACCCCGAAAAATGGAGCTAGTGATGGGATTCGAACCCGCGACCTGCTGATTACAAGTCAGCTGCTCTGCCAACTGAGCTACACTAGCATATAAATGGCGACCTGGAAGAGACTCGAACTCTCGACCTCCAGCGTGACAGGCTGGCGATCTAACCAACTGAACTACCAGGCCGCGTATTTTTTATAACTATTCACTTGTGGTTGGTTTTTGTTCTGCGAACAAAACCGTATCTTTTTACCGCATTGAACCATTGCGGTAAAAAATACTACCTTTGGTGGGAGTAACAGGACTTGAACCTGTGACCCTCTGCTTGTAAGGCAGATGCTCTCCCAGCTGAGCTATACTCCCAAAATGGTGACCCCTAGGGGAATCGAACCCCTGTTACCGCCGTGAAAGGGCGGTGTCTTAACCGCTTGACCAAGGGGCCAAAGTGGTAGCGGCGAGTGGACTCGAACCACCGACCTTTCGGGTATGAACCGAACGCTCTAGCCAACTAAGCTACGCCGCCAAATTTGGTTGCGGGGACAGGACTTGAACCTGCGACCTCCGGGTTATGAGCCCGACGAGCTACCAACTGCTCCACCCCGCGATATATTGTGTTTCTCACTCTTAAGTAACAAACTTAAGGATATATTTTGCTACAAGAGCAAAACCATTTTTAAAACTGAGTTGAAACATCTCAATATTAAAAATTTACTTTGGCTCCAAGGGTGGGACTCGAACCCACAGCCTATCGGTTAACAGCCGATTGCTCCACCATTGAGCTACCTTGGAACAATATAACCAGCAACGACCTACTCTCCCAGGCAGCTGCCCGCCAAGTACCATCGGCGCTAAGAGGCTTAACTTCTGTGTTCGGTATGGGAACAGGTGTAGCCCTCTTGCTATAGTCACTGGATTATACTTTCAAAACTGCTAT
>JAOARG010000067.1 GCA_025210655.1 Bacillota bacterium | reverse complement strand
CCGCTTTCCAGTTAATCCTTCATCCGAAGAATCAGTCATAACCTTCTCGCTCGACTTGCATGTGTTAGGCACGCCGCCAGCGTTCATCCTGAGCCAGGATCAAACTCTTAAATAAAATCCTTTTTTTGTAAGCTTATCCACTACGGATTGCTGCGTTGTTGTTTCTCGCTCCGGTACTCAAGTATATAAATACGTTCCGTTCCTCACTCAAAACACGCCTTGCACTCCTTGTGCCTAAACTTCCAAAATTTTAACTCTTGAATGATAACTGACTTAATGTTCGTTATCTTTATCCTCTTGACGAGGTAATTTGTTTAAATCATACTATTCAGTTTTCAAAGTTCTCTGTGTCTTAGCGACTTACTTAGTGTATCATTTGTTAGCCGCTGTGTCAATAAGTTTTTAAAAGTTTTTTCAACTCTTAGTTTCTTTCAAGTGATTGCTATCACTCGCTTGACGACTTGTCTATCTTACCATACCTTTCAGATTCATGTCAACACTTTTTTTGATTTTTTTTCGTAGTATTTTTCAGCATAATCCCTTATCATCTTTACCACGTTTTGTTCTATCTTAATCATAAAGTTTTCAAACATCTTCTTACTAAATACGAGCCACCAAATTTGGCGACTCGTATATATTAACACAGGGGGATTATTTGTGTCAATACGTTTTATAAGATTATTTTAAAGTTTTTCTATCCACTCTTTACACTTATCAATACTTATAAGTAGGCTTTTTTCAGAAGTCGAACCAAAGGACTTCTTATTATCTACTGTTTTCTTCATATCAATAAAGTCATATAGGTCATTTTCAAACATAGTACAGTAACTCTTATATACTTCTATATCAATCCCTTCAAGAGTTTTTGATTCTTTTAAACCATAAGCTACTATACTTCCAACTACCTTATGGGCATCTCTAAAACCAATGCCTTTCCCAACTAAATAGTCTGCTAAATCTGTACTATTCAAGTATCCTTTCTTAGTCGACTCAAACATAGCCTCTTCATTGAAATTAATGTTTTTAAGTAACTCATTAAATATCTCTAGAGTAATCAATGTCGTCTCAACTGTATCAAACAAGGACTCTTTATCCTCTTGCAGATCTTTATTATAAGCCAAAGGTAACCCTTTAAGTACCGTCAAAATCTGAATTAAGTTTCCATAGATTCTCCCTGTTTTTCCCCTAATTAATTCAGGAATATCTGGATTTTTCTTTTGAGGCATAATACTGCTACCTGTACAGTAAGCATCATCTATATCTATAAAACCATACTCCTGTGAGTTCCAGATTATTATCTCTTCACTTATTCTGCTTAAATGCATAAAGAGTATTGATATTGCACTTTGGAACTCAATTATATAGTCCCTTTCACTAACACTATCCATTGCATTAAGACTGACAGATTTAAAATCTAGTTCTTCTTTTAAAAACTCCCTATCCGTATCATAATTTGTTCCTGCCAAGGCCCCCGAGCCAAGTGGCAATTCATCCATGCCGTCGATACAGTTTAGAATTCTTGTATAATCCCTTTTGAATTTCATAAAATATGCCATTAGGTGAAATCCAAGTCTAATTGGTTGAGCTCCCTGAAGGTGAGTATAACCTGGCATTATTGTAGATACATTCTCCTCAGACATTTGAAGTATTGTTTTAAGAAGTTCTTCAACTTTATCAAGAATTTTATAAGTATTATCTTTAAAATAAAGTTTCATATCTACAGCCACTTGGTCATTTCTACTTCTTGCTGTATGAAGTTTTTTACCTAACTCACCAATTTTGTCTGTTAGTATCTTTTCAACATTCATATGAATATCTTCATATTCTATCTTGAACTCAATTTTCCCCTCGTAGTATTCTTTCTTTATTTCTTCAAGACCCTTAATGATTGTATCTGATTCTTCCTTAGTCAGCATACCTATTCTTTCTAGCATTTTTGAATGGGCGATACTCCCCTGGATATCATAGTCGAATAATTTATAATCAAATTGTATAGATCCATTAAACATTTCTGTAAGACTTGATGTCCCTTTATTGAATCGTCCATCCCATAATTTCATACTATACCACCTTTTTTTCTTGATTTAACTCCATAATCTTTTTTAGTTTAAGAGGTAAACTAAATAAATTTATAAATCCTTCAGCATCATATTGATTGTATACTTCATCTTCTCCAAAAGTTACATACTCTTCACTATATAAAGAGTAATCAGATTTAATAGCTACACTCTTTACACTACCCTTATATAGTTTAAGTTTAACAGTTCCTTCTACCTTTTCCTGAGTTTTATCAACAAAACAATCTAAAGCTTCTTTCAATGGCGAGAACCATAAACCATCATATACTAATTGTGCATACTTAATAGAGATTGTCTTTTTGTACTCCATCAAACTTCTATCAAATATCAGCTTTTCTAAGTTTTTATGAGCTTCATATAGTATAGTTCCACCTGGAGTTTCATATACACCCCTTGATTTCATTCCCACAAGTCTGTTTTCCACTATATCAGCTATACCAACACCGTGATTTGCACCTAGCTCATTTAGTTTTTCAATTATTCCTAGAGGAGAGTATTCTTTACCATTGATCTTAACTGGAATTCCCTTTACAAAATCAATTGTCAATGTCTCTGGCTTATCAGGAGCTTCCTCTAATGTCTTACACCATTTGTACATTTCTTCATTGTGTACATTCCATGGATCTTCTAATTCTCCACCTTCATGACTTATATGCCATATATTTTCATCTCTACTGTAAATGTCTTTCTTTGTTACAGGAACCTCAATACCATGATTTATTGCATAATCTATACAGTCTTCACGGGATTTCATATCCCATTGTCTCCAAGGAGCAATAATTATCATATTTGGATCAAGTGCCTTAATAGTAACTTCAAAACGAACCTGATCATTCCCCTTACCTGTAGCTCCATGGGCAATTGCCTCAGCCCCTTCAAGATGTGCAATCTCTACTAGCTTTTTTGCTATAAGGGGTCTAGCAAAAGATGTACCTAATAAATAATCATCCTCATAAACCGCCCCTGCCTTTAATGTTGGAAATATGTACTCCTGTACAAACTCATCCTTAACATCAACTGCATATGCCTTGATAGCACCACTACTTAAAGCTTTTTTCTTAACCTCTTCAAAATTATCCTTCTGACCTACATCCACACAAACCGCTATAACATCATATCCCTTTTCCACCTCTAGCCATTTTAAAATTACCGAAGTATCTAATCCGCCCGAATATGCTAATACTACTTTTTTATTCATTTTTATTCACTCCTTTGTATATTTATTAATGATTTTATTAGATTTTACATCATTTTATGTATAAATACAATAGTTTTGTGAATAAATATTTAAAAAAGTAGTTAGTGGTTAGTTGTTAGTAGATAGTAATAGGGATATTTTGCTCTGCAAAATATCCCTATTAACCCACTAACCACTAACTACTAACTACCACCTACGAATTAATCAATGAACCATTGATAATCCCATATTAAACGCCCTAACATTAATATCTCCAAAACTTTCTTTAACATTGCTTCTAATTACACTTTCCCAATCTATTTCATCTAAACCCATGGCTTTTACCAGGGCTCCTACTATCACTACATTCATTGTTCTAACATTTCCTATTTCCTTTGCTATGTTAAAAGCATTTATAATAGTGGTTGATGTTTTTTCTTTAAGATGTTCTATTACATGGTCTGGATAGTCGTTTTTCCCTATAAGTATAGGTGCTGATGGTATTTTGTAATCATTGATTACTACTTTTCCATCCATTTTGAGATATTCTATCCATCTACTGGTTTCCATTAATTCAAAGGATACTAGTATATCTGCTTGTCCTTTTCCTATTATTGGTGAATATACTTTTTCTCCATATCTTACCTGGGTTGTAACACTTCCTCCCCTTTGGGCCATACCGTGTACTTCACTCATTTTCACATCATAGCCTGCACTAATTAGTCCATCTGAAAGAATTTTACTTGCAAGTATTATTCCCTGTCCACCTACTCCAGCTAGTAAAATATTTTTAACTTTTTCCATCCTATTCACCCACCTTTTTTATTGCATCGAATGGACATGCTTGAAGACAAACTGTACAACCTACACACATATTTGGATTAATATTTGCTTTTTTCTTTTCTTTATCAAAGCTAATGGATGGACATCCAGTCTTGGTACAGACCCTGCATCCCCTGCATGTTTCTATATCCACATAACATTTATCTGATAGACTACCAAACTCTTCAGTATCTTCCTTGCTGTATTTTTTCAGTGCACAAGGCCACCTAGTAATTATTACAGATGGTCCATCATAGTTAAATGCTTCTTCTAAAGCACTATCTACTTGATCAAGCATTAATGGATTGATTGTTTTAATATGTTCAATTCCTATGGCTGAGCATAATTTCTCTATATCTATGCTATTAGCCTTATCCTCTTGAAGGGTATATCCTGAACCTGGATTTTCTTGATGACCTGTCATAGCTGTAACCCTATTATCCAGAATAACACTAACTGTGTTGCCCCTATTGTAAGCTACATCAATAAGGGAATTGATACCTGTATGGAAAAATGTTGAATCCCCGATTACAGATACTATCCTCTTATCTACTCCATGTTTTTCAAATGCCTTACTGGCTCCATGACCCATACTTATACTGGCACCCATACATATTACTGTATCAGTGGCATTTAGTGGCTCACTTGCTCCAAGTGTATAACAACCAATATCTCCAGTTATCATTACATTTTTCTTTTTTGATAAACCATAGAAGAATCCTCTATGGGGACAACCAGCACAAAGTGTTGGAGGTCTACTTATTACATCCTCTTCTACAGCTTCATACAGTTCTTTTTCTTTATTTAAGAGAGATTTCTCCAGTATATCTGGATTAAGCTCTCCTATATTTGATATCTTGTCTTTTCCTATACACTCAATTCCCTGAGCTTTGAGTTGCTCCTCAATAAAAGGTTCTAACTCTTCTATAATATAAAGAGTCTCCACTTGCTCTCTGAAATCCTTAATCTTTTCCATTGGTAGTGGATAAGAAAAACCTATTTTCAAATAGGATACCTCATCACCAAATACTTCCCTTGCATATGTATATGCAATACCTGATGTTATCACTCCTATTTTTTTATCATTCCATTCTATTTTATTAAGTTTAGTTTCATTGCTGAATTTTTCAAGTTCAACAAGCCTGTCTTCTACTATTGGATGTCTAAGTCTTGCATTTGCAGGTGCCGAAATATATTTTCTAGGATTTTTTTCATACTGAACTATTTCAACTTCTTTTCTATCAGAAAACTCAACAAGACTTTTGGAATGACATACTCTTGTCGTCATCCTAAAAAGTACGGCCGTGTCAAACCTTTCACTTATTTCAAAAGCTTCTTTTACAAAATCCTTTGACTCTTGAGAATCAGAAGGCTCTATACAAGGTATCTTAGCAAATTTTGCATAGTATCTATTATCCTGTTCATTTTGAGAACTATGGCAACCAGGATCATCTGCTGAAACAAGTACCAGTCCACCAGTTACACCTGTATATCCAAGGGTAAATAGTGGATCAGCTGCTACATTAACACCTACATGTTTCATTGCAGCTAGGGTTCTTACACCTGCTATTGATGCTCCAATAACAGATTCAAGTGCAACCTTTTCATTTGGTGCCCACTCAGCTACTATATCTTCCTTGTATTTTCCTATGTTTTCAAGAATTTCTGTACTAGGAGTACCAGGGTATGCACTGGCATATGTAACTCCAGCTTCATAAGCTCCCCTGGCAACTGCTTCATTGCCTGTTATAAACTTTTTCATCCAATCACTCCCTGTTATTTTTCAATATTTGCAGCAATTACGCTTCCGAATGCTATTGAATACAGTTTGCTTTCAAAGTCATCTGCTCTGGAAACAAGTACCACAGGTGATGAAGCCCCCATAATTACTCCTGCTGATTTTGCTCCAGCAAAATAAGTAAGGGACTTACCGAGTGCATTTCCAACCTCTATTGTTGGAACCATTAGAATGTCAACCTCTCCAGAAACTTCACTATCAAATCCTTTCATTTTGGCTGCTTCTTTAGAAATAGCAAGATCAAGTGCTAAAGGACCTTCCACAATTACATTAGATCCAAAATCACCATTTTGGCTGTCCTTGGCAAGTTTATCCCCATCTATAGTAGCAAGCATTTTTTCATTAACCTTTTCCTTAGCTGCTAGACAGGCCACTTTAACCTCTTCATTACCAAGAGCCTTTGCAGCAGATATAGCATTAGAAAGAATCTTCTTCTTCTCCCTATAGTCCGGAGCAATATTCATTCCACCATCAGTCATATAGATAAGTTTGTGATAATTAGGCACATCATAAATCATTACATGGCTCAGTTGACTGTCAGTCCTTAAACCATATTCCTTATTAAGCACCGCCTTTAATAATATGGATGTATCAAGAAGACCCTTCATAAGAAAATCAGCCTTACCTTCATTAACCATCCTTACAGAAATCTCAGCTGATTTTTCAAGACTATCAGACTCGATAATTTCAAAGCCCGATATATCCAAATCATTTTCACTAGCAATCTTTCTTATTAAATCTCCTGCTCCAACAAGAATAGGTCTAACAATCCCCTGTCTACCAGCCTCAACAACAGCCTTAAGAACCTCACTATCCTCAGCAGCAGCAACAACAAGACTCATTACATCCTGTTTTTTCGCAATTTCAACAAGATTCTGAAAATTTTTAATCAAACAAACACCTCCAGACCAAATTATGTATCTAAAATAATTTTATCCCATAATTTCTCATTATACAAATTAAAAAAATGTAATTTTGTACGAGCCATACTATTATAATTTGGCAAATCAGAACTTTTTGCACTTGATCCTATTTAACGGGGAAAAGGGGAATTTCAAAGTTATAGCTTTGAAGGAGAAGAGGGGAAAAGGAAGAGCACTAGGAACTAAAATGATTTAAAATATCTTTAAGCTCTTTTTCCCCTTCCCCTAAGTTTTCTTTACAAAACTGATTCCCCTAGCACTTACGCAGTTAAGTGTGATTCTCCTTTTCCCCTTAACAACTAGTATATTCAAATCTAATTTCTCCATAGAGAAATATCAATGTGCGAGATAGCTAAGCAAACGGCTTGTCGAGGTATGAGGTATTATGTAATACATGCCGCCTTGTCGAATGAATGCAATGAATAACTTGTCGAAGAAGCTTGCTTCTGGCTTGACTAAAAAACACCAAGAGCCCTTAAAACTCTTGGTGTTTTTTAATCTATACTTCTATCCCCAACTTCTGAATCCAAGACACAACTATCTCGTCTTCTGGATCAAGTTTATATGCAGCCTTTAGTAACTTTTCTGCCTTTTCATCTTCTTGTAGCTGATAATATACAAGACCTAGGTTACATAAAATTTCTGGATTATCTTTTTTAATTTGAAGTGATCTTTCAAGAACATTTTTAGCCTTTTCATAATCACCTATCATCATTGAACATATACCAATTTCATTAAGTATGTTGTCATTGTTTTGTGACAGCTTATCACACTTATTGAAATAGTTTAAAGCCCTATCAAATGTACCTTCATATCTGTAGGCAAGTCCAAGGTAGAAGTTAAGATCTACCCAATCACTTTCTTCTGTTTCTAGGGAATGTAAAAGTTCAAGACCTTCTTGAATTCTTCCTTCAAGAATAAATGTTCTTCCCTTTTCAAATCTCACCTTATTTTCTATCTTAAGAAGGTTCTTCAAAATCTCGTCTCTGATATCGTCAGGTATATTCATCGAAAGAGCTCTATCCCATGTTTCCTTTGCCTTCTGGTTAAAACCTTCATTTGCATAATGAAAACCAAGGTGAAAATACGAAATATAGTTATCAGGATAATTAACCTGTATTTTCTTAAGAGATTCATATGCTTCCTTAAGATACATATTCACTTTTTCCTCATCTGTTTCCTTAAGGGCAAGATTTTCAAGAATTCTGGAATAATTATATAAGGCATCCAGTGATATATCATCAATAATTAATGCTGCTTTTAAATCAATCATTCCTTCTATAATTCTATTATTACTAGCCTTATAAATACCACTCTTTACTATATCATTTACTATAGTAGGATTAATATTTTTTAGTATATCTACGTAATAATCTTTGTGAACAAATTCTGAATCAACACCTAATAGATATACTATCCCCTCTATCATTCCTTTAACATCAAAGTCATCACTAACTTTTTCAGTTTTAACTTGATTAACTATCTTATCCATCTTTAATGGTAATGGTATATCCTTTTTCAATACAAAATCACTATTATTGAATTTTATATCCTTAGCTAGCTCTATAAATACTATTTCGCTTAGTCTGTCTTTTAACTGTACTTCTATTTCCCTAAACATTTTGCCTCCCATTTATTCCTATTCCATAATCTTATTTATATTTTTATCTATTATTTTTGATCTATAAAGATAGTAATAATCAAAATCCTCTGTTCTGATTACTTTCACTTTTCTCTTAGAGTCACTTACATGTATCTCTGATATGTAATCATTGGATACTTTTCTACCATCACATGCAACTATTACTTCCCTATAATTTGCTTTCACTATGGAAAAATCAAGGCTTGTATCTATTGGCATTACAAATGACGACTTAAGTGGTCTATTTATACTATTATCATTGGGATTAAGTGGTGTCAACTGGAATACGGGAAGCTCTGAATACATAGAAACCCCACCGGCCCATATTGCATAACCTGTTGCACCTACAGGTGTAGATATAATAAACCCATCTCCTGTGAAATAGTTGAATGGTCTATCATTTATAAATATTTTAGCTTCCATAAGTCTTGGTTCCAAATGCTTTATAAGAATTTCATTAAATGCATAGTTTTCAATTACGTCATTGTGTATTGTCTTACATTTTACTTGAAGCATTGGATACTCATGTACATTATATTTTCTGCTCATTAAAAAATCTGGAAGTTCATCAATATTTTCAGGTGCAATAGATGGTAAAAAACCTAAACTACCTGTATTGACACCTAAAAAAGGTACTTCCATATTTGAATAATCCCTTATTGCACTAAGCATTGTTCCATCTCCGCCAAGTACAATTATTATTTCAGGATGATCATCTACTATCTCAAAGCCCTTATTCTCAAGAAGGACTTTTAGTTTCTTCTTTACTTCTAAAGTCTTCTTCCCAAAATTATTATGAAGCATTACCTTCATATTACTCACTCCCCGCTATTTACTTAACTTAAATTTCTTCTATAATTTCTTTGTCTCCTTGTTGTATTACTTAGTATACCGTATAGGTACCCTCTAAATAACATAGAGAAACCCATTAATGCTTGAATAATAATACTAAATACTACAACATAAAGTGCTGTATAAATGGAAGTCCCCATAGCTCCCATAGTAATTATGCTCCCAAAAATATTATAAAATATAGTCTGTATACCCAATGATGCAAAGTACACAGCTATAGCAATTATTGCGTTTGGTATTATCCAATCTAACCAATTTTCCTTAAAGAACTCAACTGTATAAGTTATAGTATGCCATTCATCATAATGCTTCTGATATATACTCTCAGGAAGTGGATTAAGTATTATAGCAGCAATAAACATCACTATATTCAGTAGCATACCAAAGAAAGGTATTAAACTCAGTATTGGAACAATAAACAGATTTATACCATATCTTATGATCCACAATATAAATAATATACCGTAGGCCTTTCTAAAATAAACCCTAAAGCCATCCTTAAAATCGGACATAGAAAAACTATTATACATTAGAACATTTTCAATAATGTATAAATAACTAGATATTACAGCCGCTTGTCCAGCAAATATGATTATTCCGCCAAAGAATGATAAGTTGGACGCAATAATCATAAACATATACATAACAGCAATATATGGTATGCCTATTACTAACAAGGCTGGATTCGACTTAAGGCCATAAATACTTTTCTTAAAGGCTTCCTTATTGTTAAGAAGTATATCCTTTACAATATTCATATTAATCATCCTTTACAACTTTATATTCATATATCTTGAACGTTCAAAAATCTTGCTTTTCTTACCATAGTCAAATAGTACACAAGTGATTTTCTTGCAATCACCTATATAGTCATGGGAAATATATTCTATGATGTCATTATCAAATATTTCAAATCTTACTTTCTTAATAATTTGTTTAGCCGGTTTCCCAACATACTCTGGTAAATATTTTTCTAAGTTCTCTTCATCTTGAAGGAATTCATGGCACTTATTTCTAAAGTCATCAAGCTTGATAACCTTAAATATCTTATCTACTTTTTTTCCACCTGATTCAAGATAGTCAAATTTTAAGAAATCATGGAAAAGAATTTTCTGGTGATGCTTTTTATGCAGATAATATTTTAGTAGTATCATATAAAGATCTTCAACACTATATTTTTTTCCAAATAATTTATTCTCTCTCCAATAACGGGCAAAGTCTACATAGAAGTCTATTCCCCTTTTATAGAATTTTGCTATTAAGAAATCCAGAGAAAATTTAAATCTTCTTGAATTGTAATACTTCTCAACCAGTTCCTCTATATCCTTTAAGTTTAGTACTTCACTAAAGGATAAATACTTATTTTCAAATATCTCATATGGTGGTAGGTCATTGTATATATACCCATGTTTTTTCTTATCCATCCTAAGTCCACTACCTTTTAGTAGTTTTAGGAAACCAATCTGAAGCTGTTCTGGTTTCGTCCTATAAACATCTTCAAAGGAATTACAAAAACTATCGAAATCTTCAAAAGGAAGTCCAACAATTAAATCCAAATGAAGATGTATATTCTGAGACTTTGATATTTCCTTACATATTCTAAGAATTTTTTTAGTATCTACATTTCTTTTTATTTCTTTTATAGTATTTTCATTTGTACTCTGAACTCCAACTTCAAACTGGAATAGACCTTCTCTTATTTTTGAAAGAAAGCTTATGGTCTTGTCATCAAGCAAATTGGCTGTTATTTCGAAATGAAAGTTAGTTACTCCATTGTCATTATCCCTGATAAATTTCATTATCTCAAGAGCCCTTCTTGGGTCAGCATTAAAAGTTCTATCAACAAACTTTACCTGCATAACATCATTATCGAGGAAAAACTTAAGATTTTCCTTAACCCTCTCTAGGGAAAAATATCTTACTCCCTTGATAGTAGAACTTAAACAGTACTGACAGTTAAAAGGACAACCCCTAGATGATTCATAATAAATTATTCTGTTTTGAAGTTTATTTAAGTCCTCTTCATCATAAGGAAAAGGAATAACATCTAACTCTTGAAGATCAATCCTTGGAGCATTAACCATAACTTCACTTCTTCGCCTATATGCTAGACCTTTGATCTTTTTCAAACAAACTTTTTTATTACGATGGGCCTTAAACAACTCTAAAAGTGTTTCTTCACCCTCTCCAAAGGATATATAATCAATAAAGTCATACTTAGTCATAAGTTCTTCAGGATCATATGATACCTCGGGACCACCTAAAAGTATCTTTAGCTTTGGACTTACTTTTTTTAATGTCTTTGCAATCTCAATAGTTTGATTAAAATTCCATATATAAGTGGAGAAACAAACTATATTATAATTGCCCCTAAATATATCTGATACAATATCATTTAGTTCATTATTAATAGTAAACTCCATAAAGTCACATTCAATATCATTTTTTTCAAGGTATTTGTTTATATACCTTAATGCCAAAGAAGAATGGGTAAACTTGGCATTCAATGTAGTCAATAAAATACTCATATAAATTACACTCCGTTTAAATCATAATATCATCATTGTATATTTATTATATCAAATTTACAACACCTATTTACATCCTTTACAATCAGTCAAAGATTATTTAATTTTTACAATATTCTAAACTAATATATATGTTATAATTATCATAACATACCAACTTACCTTAAGGGGGGGATTTTCATGACATTTATGTCATCCAGAATGGTTCGTCATGAATTAAATAAAGAAGAACTAAAAAAACTGGGAGCAAAGTTCATTGATATACAAGGTGTAATGTTTTATGTTAAGTTCAGAATAAACAACTATAAGATTTCATACCTATATCATCTTAATTCAGATAATACATACTTCCTTGAAAGAATTAAACCATATACAATGGCTGTCGGAAACTATTCAACAGAGGAAGAAATAGTTGATCTGATTAAAGTAGATATAGAGCAATTTTCCAATGCAATGAAAAGCAAACACTTCAAAAATTTCTTAGACATAGATATGAATATTTCTAAGTTAGTTAGAATATTCGAAGACTTATATCTATATTACAATCTTGATGATGATGATATAGATAAAATAAATGGCGAGCTAGATCAGCTACTTGAAATTTTCCTTCAAATAAAATTCAAATCTGAAAGAGTTTATTTAAAGAAAGAACCTGATGTTCTTAAGGATAATTTACAACTTCAAAAATAATTAATAATTAAAAGCTATCGCGAAAGCGATAGCTTTAATTCTATAATAAACTTCTATAAAACTCTTCATATTGTCTAACTATAACATCACTATTGAAATTCTTCATTGCTCTTTCCCTTGCATTTTTTCCAAAGGTCTTTAGCTTTTCATCACATTTCAACAAGTGCAGTGCATCAAATGTCATTTTATCTACATCTCCAAGATCTGAAAGAAAACCTGTTACACCATCCTCTACAAGTTCCTTTAATCCACCAACCCTACTTGCAATTACAGGTAACTCACATGCCATTGCTTCAAGAGCTGCTAGCCCAAAGCTTTCTTTTTCTGATGGTAGAAGGAACAAATCTCCCAGTGAAAGTATATCAATAACACTATTCTGTTTTCCTAAGAATATTACCTTGTCTTTTATCCCGTAATCAGTAACCATTTTATGGGCCATTTTTTGATCAGGACCATCTCCAATTAACAGGAGTTTTGCATCAATTTCTTTTGAAATACCATGGAAAATATTGATGATATCCTTGATTCTTTTAACAGGTCTAAAGTTCGATGTATGAACTATTACTTTTTCTCCGTCCTTTATATTGAAAAATTCCCTAAGTTTTTTATCATCTTTCCTTACATACTCTTTTACATCAATAAAATTATAAATTCTATTGATAGGTTTATTGAGATTAAGAATACTATTTGCATATTCTCTCAAATCTTCTGATACAGCTGTTATAGCATCACAACTATTGGCACTAAACTCAGTTATGTCCTTCAAGGTAGGATCTTCAGCCATTATTGTAACATCTGTTCCATGGAAAGTAGTAACAGTCTTGACCTTTCCACCTAACATCTGACTAGCCAGCTGTACTGCAGTAGAATGTGGAACTGCATAATGGGCATGTAACACCTCTATATCATAGTACTTACAAACTTCATATATCTTATTTGCAAGGGACATAATATAAGGGGGATGTTTGAAAACTGGATAACTTGATACATCAACATCATGGAAGTATATATTGTTATGATAACCTCCCAATCTAAATGGTTTATCATAAGAAATAAAATGAACCTCATGACCTAACTTTGCCAAATGAATACCTAATTCAGTAGCAACAACCCCTGAACCACCATATGAAGGATAACAGCATATTCCTATTTTCATAACTAGGCCTCCTTAGTGTCGATAATAACTCTATGTTTGTGATCTATTTCGATTGAATGAATTTCTTTAAACATCCTATCAATTTGATCCATTATACTAACAAGACTATGACTTCTTTCTTGAAGTCCACTTTCAGGATATACAAAATCAAATACCAGATTAATCTCCTTAATCAAATCTTTATATTCTTTTCTAATATTCTGATTTACTTTATCTATGAGATATGATATCTGTTTTTCAATCTGGATTTTATTTTTTTCAATTATAGATTTATCTATTGAAGATACTTTATTTAAAGAAGAAAGCATATCATCATATGTCTTTAATAAATCTTCAGAAAATGACTCACAACACTTTTCTACCTGATTGTCATTTAGTTCACTTATATAAGTATTAATAAAATCTTCCTTGCTTACATTAAACAACTTTTCAACATCTAAATTGTACTTACTCATAAAAGTTGCAACATCTTCACTTATATAAGTAAAGTTTTCCCTTGGATAAATTATTGGCATTTCCAAATCAAAAACTCCGTACACTTTTTTCAATTGACCATAATACTTCATTTCACCAGGACCCGCTACATACGCAAGGGTTGGTAAAAGGAAATCTTGAACCAAGGGTCTTAATACAACATTAGTAGAGAATTCCTCTGGATTATTCTCTGCCATTTTAATCAACTCTTCAGTCGTATAAGATACTCCGTAGGCTTCATTATAAAACTTACCATCATCATTTAATAGCTGTATTCTTTCACCCATATGTTGAATGAAAAGGTTTGATGAATTTTCATTATTTACAATAAGGGGTTGATATCCCTTATCAACAATCAAACTTGTCTGACTCTTAAAAAGACTTCTTACTTCATCATTATTAATAATAGCTGTTTTGAAAAAGTCCTTCTCCAAATGCCTTTTATCATCTTCCATACTATCTATGAAAACAAGTCCATAATCAGAAAAGAGTCTTGCCATTATCTTAGCAAACCAGATTGAGTATGATTCCCCCTCTTTCATTTGAGAAAGAAATATTGATTCAAAATCATCGTCAGCAAAAACATCAAGCATTTTATTTTTCATTTCATAAATAAATTTTTCATCTATCATCATATTTCCAACTGAAATATTTCTATCATCTTGTTTCTTGAATTTCACTTTCTTCATGGCAGTTTTATTAGAATAATTTACCCTAGATACTTCATGAAAATCATGGTCTTCACTTGCTATCCAAAATACTGGAACTACTTTACTATTAAGTTTTTCTGAATATTCCCTTGCTAATTTTATAGTTGTCATAGCCTTATAGACTGTATACATAGGACCAGCAAAATATCCTGCCTGTTGACCAGTGACAACTACGAAGCTGTCTTCATCCTTTAGTTTTTCTATATTTTCAAAAGTCTTTTTGCCAGCTCCAATTGATTCATTAAAAGCTTCAAGAATATTAACTAGATTTTCTCTCTGAAAAGTAGATGATTTTACAAAATCGGCTCTTCTTTCAAGTTCCCTATCATCATCTATTTTATAATTATAAAAATCCTCATAATCCTCACCACATACAAGATTTTGAGCTATTCCACTAAATATATTTTTTCCGTTTTTAATTACTCTCATATGCCCTCCTACTAATAATTCATATGAATGTTTACTCATGTGAAAAAATTATATCATATATTCCTTATATTACAACCATATTATTATTACCCAATACAAAAAGGGATAGTCTATAAATTAGACTATCCCAAAATATTTTCAACTACATTCTTTCTGGTGCTTCTATACTTACAAGGTATAGACCATTCTTAATTGTAACTTTTGAAGCGTAAACCAGTGAAAGTCTAGCTTTTGTAAGTTCTTTGTCATCTGTAAGTATTGGATTGTCGTGATAGAATCTGTTGAATAACTGAGCAATACCTACTACGTATCTTGTAATAATTGACGGCTCATTTTTATTTCCTGCGTCTTGGATAATCTTAGGGAACTTAGCTAGTTCTCTTAATAAATCCATTGAAGCTTTATCATCTAGCTTACTAAAATCAATTTCATTCTTGTAGTCAAGATCGGCTTTTCTAAGAACGCTACAAGCTCTTGCGTGTGTGTACTGTACATATGGTCCAGTTTCACCTTCAAATGATAATGCTTTTTCCCATGAGAATGTGTAATCCTTAATTCTATTATTGAATAATTCTTGGAATACTACAGCTCCAACTCCAACTTGTCTAGCTACATCTTCCTTACCTTCTAAATTAGGATTCTTCTCATCGATTACTTTCTTGATTTCTTCAATTGCCTTAAGAAGTACTTCCTCTAGGAATACAACTCTACCTTTTCTTGTAGACATTGTTCCTTCTGCAAGTGATACCATACCGAAATCAACGTGTGTACAATCTTCTGACCAAGCATAACCCATAAGCTCAAGAATTTTGAATAATTGAGAGAAGTGAAGTTTTTGCTGAGAACCAACAACATAGATATTCTTAAAGAACTCATAGTTATTCTTTCTGTAGATAGCAGCTGCTAAGTCTCTAGTAATATATAAACTTGATCCATCCTTCTTTGTAATAAGAGCAGGAGTCATATCATATTCTTCAAGATTAACTATTTCAGCACCTTCTGATACTTCCATAACATTTTTATTTCTCATATCTTCTAGAACTGCACCCATCTTATCAGAGTAGAAACTTTCACCATCATAAGAATCAAATTCAACACCTAATAGGCTGTAAACCCTGTTGAACTCCTTAAGACTAACTTCTCTAAACCAAGACCATAACTCATATGCTTCTTTATCATCATTTTCAAGTTTAGTAAACCAAGCTCTCGCCTCATCTTCTAGCTCTGGCTTTTCTTCAGCTTCCTCATGGAATTTAACATAAATCTTCAAAAGTTCAGGGATTGGATTTTTTTCAATCGCTTCTCTGCTACCCCAAAGTTTGTATGCAACAATCAGTTTACCAAACTGAGTACCGTAATCACCAAGATGATTAATTGCAACAGTATCGTAACCTAACATTTTATAAATTCTATTTAGTGAATTTCCAATCATTGTAGATCTAATATGTCCAATGTGGAAAGGTTTTGCAATATTTGTAGAAGAAAACTCTACGATTACCTTTTTGTTTTCTCCAACAGTTTGTTTACCGTAATCATCACCCATATCAAGAACACCTTCAAGTACTGTTCTTGCAAATACTTCCTTGTTGATTTTGAAGTTAAGATATCCACCAACCGCTTCAACTGACTCAAGCATCTCTACTTGTCCAATTGCTTCTACAAGTTCTCCAGCAATCATAGGTGGTGCCTTTCTATATTCCTTAGCAAGTCTAAAACATGGGAATGCAAAATCACCCATTTCAGTATTTTTTGGATACTCGATAAGTCCAAATATTTCTTCTTGATTTAAGCTTTCAATTTTACTATCTAGTAATTTAGCTATTTCTATTTTAAAATCCATTTTCTACCTCCTTGATATTTTTTTGTAAATAAAAAAATACCCGATCCCTTATATAAGAGACGAGTATACCCGCGTTACCACTCTAATTGACACAATGTGTCCACTTAAGATCCATATCGGTGGATTACCGTTTGACCTACTATTTTCAATCAAATCTTCATAGGTGCGCTTCCAAATAGTATGTTCCTGAACTTACACCATCTTCAGGTCGCTATAAACAAATTCTAAATGTACTCTCCTAATCTTCAGAGTCATATTTAATTCTATATTAATTTAGCACAAATACTCATCAAGTTCAAGTATTATTTATCAAAGTAATATAGTTTGTATTTTCAGCCCTAATATTATAAAATTGTTCATATGAAATATTATAATAAATACATAGGAGACTAATATGTTCAAGAATTTTAACTTTAAATCAGCAACAGGTATTTTAATCATTTTAAACATCCTTATTTTTGCAGTGATGTTTTTATTCGATAGTAGCCTTTCAATACAGACGCTTGATGCCTTTGGTGCAAAGGTAAATTATAAAATAGCAGATGGTCAATATTATAGACTTGTCTCATCAATGTTTATACATGCTAACTTACAGCATTTACTTTCAAATATGCTAGGACTATATATCTTTGGACAAACTGCAGAATATTTATTAGGTAGAAAAAAATACCTAGTACTATACTTTGTTTCAGGTTTATTTGGATCACTTTGTAGTTTCATGATCAACGATGCAGTTTCAGTTGGAGCATCAGGAGCATTGTTTGGTCTATTTGGATTTAACTTATATATGCTTTATAGAAATCCTAAAATATACAAGCAGGTATTTGGAAATGACATAATATTTCTTATTGGTATCAACCTTGTACTAGGAATAATAGATACTAGAATTGATATGTCCGGTCACCTAGGAGGACTTCTAGGAGGTTTTCTAATTTCATTCGGACTTGGCTTTAAAGATGAAAAGACATTCACTCCAAAACATATGCTAGTACAAATAATGGCAGCCATAATGATACTAGCAAGTGCAATCGGATACAGTAATCATTATAAAGACTCAGAGCAGTACAACTTTAGGAAAGGCCTAGATTTACTTACTGATAATAAAATATTTGAAGCTGAAGAATACTTCAAAAAGGGATATGCTATAAATCCTAATAATCAAGATTTTATTAATTTACTGGAGGCTATTGAGGAATATAGACAAGAAATTCAGAAATAAGGGCATGTTTTTTTTAAACCTAGCTATTAAAAGCTTTAAATCTAAGCATTTAATAGCTAGGTTTTACTTTTAATGAATATATATTTACTCAATAGATAAACTACTTTGAAGGTGGGCCATATCTATACGGCGAAAAGCAGTTGAAATTTGGTCTATGTACTTTGCCCCCAAGTTACAAGTGAATCCTTCTGAAATTCATGACTCTGAATGGATTTACTTTAACAGTAAGAGTATCTCTTAAATCACTATAAACAAAATCCAATTTTCAGGATATAATTATATTGTAGCAATTCTACATCATTGATTTAAATAAGGAGTATTAATACAATGAGGAAATCTATCTAGATGATTTATCAATTATGTATATCAGCTCTAACATTAAAAAATTTCAAAATGGATATTATAAGATTAGAAATTCAAAATTTGACTACCAATATATAAACGAATTAATTAAAACACAAGAGCTTCAATAGAAGACCTTGTGTTTTAATTTACTTAGAATCTAAAATTGTAGTTATGTTTCTACCTTGCTCCTTTGATATATATAGGGCTCTATCTGCTATATCAAATAGTTCCTCAAATGGCTGTTGACTATTCTTCTCTATTGAAACAGCACCTATACTGCATGTAATAGTTTTTTTATTCATTTTTTTAGACTTACCACAGCTTTCAATGTTTTCTACTTTTTTTCTTATTTCCTCTAGTTTTTCATATGCCATGTCTTTAGCGTAATCCTTTATGATCATTAGAAATTCATCTCCCCCATATCGGAATACAGATCCTAGTTCTTTAGGAAGACTTTTAATAAGTATACTTGCTACTTCTGCAAGACAAGCATCCCCATGGGAATGTCCAAAGGTATCATTATGAGATTTGAAAAAATCTACATCTATAACCGCAATCACAATACTTGAATCTGATTGTATCTTAGACCAGTTTTCAATATATTCCCTAAGGGCATATCTATTTCCTAACTTTGTAAGCAAATCAGATCTAGACATTTTGCTTAGTTTATTTAATTGAACAGTTAGCTGGGATATCTTTATAGATGCCTTAATGCTTTCGCTTCTATTTTTTTTGCTAATTTCATCTTTTCTTCTAATAAGGTCAATATATTTTTTATAATGCTTATTTGCTACTTCAATTTGACCTTTTCCATCAGCAATTTTTCCTAAAAGCTCATGTATTTCAGCAATATCCGTATCAAAACTATATGAGTTGCTCTTATCAAATAATAATTCTATTTTTTCTTTTGATTTATCTAAATCACCTTTTTGAAATAAAGTCCTTGCATGATTAAGAATAAACTTTTGATAATAAACAAGAATTTCCTCATCTTTAGAGTACTCTTCTCCCTTGGTATAATACTCTATAGCTTCATCATATTTTTCCTGAAGCAGAGCTAAATCACCAAGAGCATTGAAAATATACACCGTTCCGTCATTATCAGTAAATTTCCTTATCTCTTTTCTAGATAAGTCAAGATATCTCTTTGCCTCATCATAATTTCCAAAAGCTGTTTCACACTCACCTATATTACTATATATAATTGCAAGTAAACGGAAATTTTCAGGATCATCAAAAACCTCTTCTGCTTGTTTATAGTACCTATATGCCTCATCCATATCACCTAAATCATCAAATATTGCGCCGATATTATTTATAACCCTTGGAGACTGGGCATATTTAAGAACTTCTAAATAATAAGTCATACATTTCTCTAAATCACCGCGATTATAGGCAATAAAACCAAGCTCTGTATTGATTTTTTCCAGGAGAAAAAAATCTTTCTTTTCCTTTGCTATAATCAGCGCCCTATTGGCATAATCTATAGCAATACCATGCTGATGATCCAAATTATTTAAACATATCAACCTAAAATATTCAAACTCTTGACCTGCCTGAACTGCATCTTTTTTTATAGCAATAAGCTTTGACCTTGTTTTTTCAATATCAACATATTGATGTTTTAAAATATTCTCAAACTGCATATAGATATTTTTCACCGTCATATTTCAGAGCCCCCTAATCACGTATATCCCTATATTATAGCATAAGTAAAAAGCCCTTTAGGAATTAATTCAAATCCTAAAGGGCCTTTGTATAAAAGTTATTTATTTTTCCGGGAACACATCTCCGATAAACTCAACTGGAGCCGATACACTATTTCCAAAGAATTCATCTAGTTTATTTCCATCTACGTAAATTTCAACATTATCAATTGTTTCATGGATAACTAATGTGTTTACGATTGATGATAATAATATTTTTCCTTCTTCTTTGCTTAACTTTGAATCAAATATATTTGATGAAATATCAACTTTAGCTGTCATATTCTCGATTGTTAGGCCAAGTACTTTTACTCCCTCTGGAACTGGAGTAACCATCATGTCATCTCCTGGGAAATCAAACAGTCTTTCTAATGAATATCTTTCAACGCCCATTTCCTCTAAATCATTATCCTTAGAGCTAACTTCATACATGTAATCCACTAGGAATGGCTCATTCTTATACTTAAGATATAATACATAGTTTACTGTTTTTTCTGCTTCCTCTTCTACGACTACTTCTTCCTCTTTAACCTCAACTGTTGGCTTTTCCTTTTCAACAACTTGATCTTCATTTTTCTTTCCACACCCAGTGAAACCTAGGGCTAATACTAATACCATTGCTACAGCTAAAAACTTTTTCATAACTTCATCTCCTTAAAATTGTTCTCATTGTATACCTTTACACCAGCTTCTGTAAGCATCTTGGCTGCAATTCCATCTCCACTAATCAAAGTAGATGAAAAACTCCCATCATATATCTTTCCCTTTCCACATGAGGGACTTCGCTCTTTAAAAATTGCATACTTGATGTCAAACTCCTTTACTAATTTAAGCACTTCATTGGCGCCCTTAATAAAGAAGTGAGTTTTGTCCTCACCATCTATATTGATGATTTTTTCTTCCCCATCGTGAAATTGAATTTCACAAGGCTTTCTTGGGGTTGAAAGACCACCTAGTTGCTCTGGACAAACAGGTATAAATCTTTTATCTTTTAAAAATTCCATAAGACTGTCATCCCTGGTTCCTTCACCATTGTATCTGGTTTCAAGTCCTATTAAACAGGAACTTACTAGTATCATCAAATCACCTCATTTTAACAACTGTAACTCCAGAATCACCTTCGCCATAGGCTCCTTCCCTATATTCTGCTACAGCCTTATGTTTCTTAAGATACTCTCTTATCCCCTTACGAAGAATACCGGTACCCTTACCATGAATAATAGTGATATTTTGAAGATTTGAAAGGTAAACATCATCTAGATACTTATCTAATAACTCTATAGCCTCTTCTAAATTCTGTCCCCTTACATCTATTTCATTTTTAACACTTTGAGTTTTACTCTTAAAGTTGCTGGAATAACCACCGCTTTGAACTGATAGCTCATCTTTTTCTACAACAAGTCTAAGGTTTTTAACATTAGAATTAAGCTTCATAATACCAACCTGTACCATTAGATTTCCCTTATTATCAGGAAGTGTAGACACATATCCCTCTTGATCCAAGTTTAGAAGCTTAACCTTGTCTCCTACCTTAAGATTCTTTGGTACTTCATGATTATAAACAACATCTGGAACACTTTTTTCCTGAAGATTATCAAGGCTTCCCCTAACTTTACTTCTCATTCCCTCAAGTTTTTTATTATCAACTTTACCTTTTACATTCTTAAGCTTTCTGAACTCCCTAAGTATTTCATCAGATTCGTCCTTGGCTTTTTTAAGAATATCCCTTGCTTCTTTCTTGGCATTTGAAAGAATTTTTTCTTTTTGATTTGCAAGCTTTTCTTTAGAATTTTCAAGTCTTTTCTTAAGGGTTTCAACTTCAAGTCTTAACTTAACTGCTTCATCCCTCTCCTCTTCAGATTTCTTTCTATTATCCTCAATTGAAGAGATAATGTCTTCAAACTCAATATTTTCATTCTCAATAAAGACCTTGGCATCTGAAATTAGCTCATCCCTCAAACCAAGTTTTCTAGATATTTCAAAAGCGTTAGATTTACCTGGAATACCTATCAATAGCTTGTATGTTGGACTAAGAGAGTTTACATCAAATTCAACACATGCATTTTCAATACCTTCCTTAGTCAAGGCATACTGCTTAAGCTCACTATAGTGGGTAGTTGCAATAGTGCTTACACCCATATTGAAGAGCTTATTTAAAATAGCCATAGCAAGGGCAGCACCTTCAGTTGGATCTGTACCTGCTCCAAGCTCATCAAATAATACAAGTGAATTTCTAGTTACATTATCTAAAATATCAACTATATTTGTCATATGGGAAGAGAATGTAGAAAGACTTTGCTCAATACTCTGCTCATCCCCAATATCTGCATATATACTATCAAATATGCTTAATTCAGAACCATGATTGGCTGGAATATGAAGACCCGACTGTGCCATTAATGATAGTAATCCCACTGTCTTCAAGGTAACAGTCTTGCCACCAGTATTTGGTCCAGTAATCAGCAGGGTTCTAAATCCTTTACCAAGCTCAAAGTCATTTGCAACGACTTCTTTCTTATCAATAAGGGGATGTCTTCCTTTTTTTATCTTTACAAATCCATTTGTATTAAACTTAGGCTCAACACCATTCATTCTATATGCAAGTTTACCCTTTGCAATAATAAAATCAATGTTTACAAGTTGTGTCTGATTAATTCTTACAAGATCATGATTTTCTCCAACCTTCATTGTAAGCTCAAGTAGTATTCTTTCTATTTCTGTCTGTTCTTTCATTCTCAGTTCTTTTAGTTGATTATTTAAGTCAACTACAGCCATCGGCTCAATATATAAGGTTGATCCTGATGAAGACTGGTCATGAACAAGCCCCTTAATACTACTTCTATGCTCTGCTTTTACAGGAATAACAAATCTGTCCTGTCTTATTGTTACAAGACTATCCTGTAAGAACTTTTGCATTGAACTGGAAGAAACTATTGAATCTAGCTTATTTCTTATTGCAGAATTCTTGTTTTCAATTGATCTTCTTATGTTTTTTAACTCCCTGGATGCATTATCAGATATCTCATTTTCACCAATAATAGCATTATTGATTTCATCTTCAACATCCTTTAGGTAGGTGATCATATCTACCATACCCTTTAGAAGTGGTATTTTATTTTCTTCTCCAGTGCTTTTCACTATGAAGCTCTTAATTACCCTTGCTGTCCTTAGTGTATCTGAAACCTCCATAAGATGTCTCGGAGAAAGTGTTGAACCAATCTCTGCCATCTTAAGATGATAAGCAAGGTCATGTATAGGTCCTGAAGGGATATTCCCTGACATCATTACAAGACTAAATGCTTCCCTTGTCTCATGCTGAAGGTCCCTAACTTTCTTTATGTCACTTAAGGGCTCAAGTTCATCCACTAATACGTGTGATAATCTTGATGTAGTATGTTCCTTAAGCATATTCTTAATTTTATCGTACTCAAGTATTCTTAAATATTTCTCTTTCATGTCAGTACTCCTATATTACAAATTTCTTACCTACATAATAGTATATCACTTGTTTAACCATAGGAATTTTAAGGAATTATTACAATTATTACTGAACACCTCTAAAATAGTGGCCCTTTGTAATATCCGACAGGATATTGGACTTAAATTCTAATATTTTTTCATCATCTATAGCATTTATTAATCCATTTACAAAATCATAATCCTCATTGTAAAAATCCATCCTAATAAAGTCAATTCCAAGTTTTTCAATATCCCTAAGACTATCTAAAAGGAATATTCTCTTTGAGTTAAGTATTTCCGACTTACATCTAAAGCCCTTAACTACAGGGAACATAGCACCTGTTTTATCCTTTAGTGAATAATCCCCATCGCACGAACTACATCCTACCGAAGTAGATTTTGGACAATATTTACTTGTCATAACAGGAAGGTATCCATATATAAGGAATTCACTTTTCCCTTTGTAGATTTCCATCAACTTTTCAATCTCTCCCCTATTTAACTCTGGTGAGAACATAAGAGAAGAGAAACCTATTTCACCTAATGCATCACACGAACAGTGATTATAAATATTAAGAGAGAAATCTCCAATTACTTCAACATTATTCTCCTTAAAGAAATCCATCATTGAAAGACTCCCACTAATCACTTTGTCTGGTATGTTTCCAGATAGACTGTCAATTATATATTTTACTTCACTATCATCTATTATCCTAGGAATAACAGGATATATGTCTACTCTTTCATACTGATTAACTACATCTTTGTATAATTCAAAGTCCCTTACAAATATTTCATCTACACCATTGTCAGAAAGGGCTCTTATCTGATCTATAGTACTTACAACATATCTATAATCGATCCATCCATCTTCCTTTTCTGCCTCCGACCTACTATAATCGAACTCCATTATTTCATAGGCCTTATCACTTGAAATCCTTTTTTCAGATATTTCTTCGACAGCACTTCTTCTTATATTATTAAGGGCCTTTACAGGTAGAATTACACCTTCTTCAAGTTCAACAGTACACTCATTCATGTAGAAAGGAGTATTTCCAAGCTTTGAAAGCTGGGTTATTACTTTTTCCTTATCCATTGGTCTATTTATAGCCTTCTCACATGGCACATCACCTTCTACTATTGACTTGTTTCCCAAATCATCAGAAACTTCAATTACTGGATTTTTACCAATAGTAAGAGTAATTTTTACATCAAGGGGAACCATAGGATTTTCTCCATTGTATCCTTCCCTCGCTTTAGCCATAAGACTTGTATCAAGTAATCTATATACTTTTTCACCTTCCTTAGCATCGTAATTATAATCTTCTATAGTTACAACACTACCCTTTGGTCCTAACTTAACTCTATTACCCTTTAAAAGTATTACGTCAGCCCTTGTTCCTACTCTCTCATTGCCTCTTCTTATATGAAGTTCATCACCCTTATTTAGGTCTTTAATGAGTTTTATTGAAATAGTCCTATTATTCTTGTCCCACTTACTTACATCACCTATATAAACACCTTTATTGGTTGGTGACTCTTTATTTATTATATCTTGACCCTTATCTCCCAAAATATATCCTGAAGTGAAATCACGATTGAATATTTGCTCTATGTCTTCAAGATCATAGGATCCTTTTTTACCATTATAGTAATCATCAATTGCTTTTCTGTACTGACTCACCACAATTCCATTGTACTCTGGCTTTTTTAGTCTTCCTTCGATTTTAAGTGATCGAACCCCTGCATCTAATATTTTACCTAGATTTTCTATAGTCATAATATCCTTTGGACTAAGTAGGAATCCATTATCTACTTCTTCATCTGTTTTAATATCCACTAATGAATATTTCTGCCTACAGGCCTGGGCACATCCACCTCTATTACCACTTCTTCCACCAATCATAGAGCTCATTAAACACTGTCCACTGTATGATATACAAAGGGCACCATGAATAAATACTTCAGTATCAATAGAAACTCTATTGTTGATATTTTTAATTTCATCGGTCTCCAGTTCCCTTGGTAATACTACCCTTGATAGACCTAATTTTTTAGCTTCAGATATTGATGAAGAATTATTCAAGGTCATTTGAGTCGATCCATGTAGCTCTATATCTTTATATCTATTTATCATTAAGTTTAACATACCTAGGTCCTGAACTATATAAGCATCAATTCCAATAGGATAAACCTGATCCATAAATTTAACAAACTCTTCTATTTCCTTTTCCTTTACCAGTGTATTCACTGTAAGATACAGCTTCTTCCCCCTAAGATGACAGTAATCCGCCGCTTCTTTTAGTTCTTCCAATGTAAAGTTCGCCGCACTTCTTCTTGCTCCAAAATTTTTACCTGCCAAGTATACTGCATCTGCTCCACTCTGTATTGCAGATACAAGGGATTCGAAACTTCCCGCAGGAGCTAACAGTTCAACTTTTTTCATATTTACACCCCATATTCTCTTACACACAAAAACCCTTTAAACACTTATTAATACTTGTTTAAAGGGTTTCTATATTTCTGATTACATTTAATTATTCTAAAAAATACAAACTACTTTTTATCTGAATAATCAATTTCCATCAAATTCTTCAATAAACTGAGTCAACTCACTTCTGGCTTCTTGAAGCTCAGATTTAGTATCATCTAGTTCGCTCTTCGATTTATCAAGTTCAACTCGGAATTCCTGTATTAAGTTTTTTGCTTCTAAAAGCTCATCCTCACGCTTATACAGTTCTTCCCTTAATATTTCACTTTCACCATCGTCAACTAAAGGTTGGTCTTTTTCAAGAGAAGCATTTATCTTGAACTTATCAAAAAGATCCTCATATTCAGCAATCTTACGTTCAAGCCTTTGATTTAACTCCTCAATAGCATTATCCTTACTTGCAACTACTTCCTGAACCTTAGCTATTTCATTATCTTTTTCTTTTATAACATCATTAAGGCGCATGAAATCGTCAGCAATATTAAGAGCAGTAAGTACAGCCGTCATAGCAGTACTAAACTTTTTATTGCCTTTGGATATATCTTCCATCCTATCGTCAACATAATTAGCTATTTTCTGCATGTACTCTCTATCATCTTCGCTGACCAACGTATATTCTTGACCTAATATTTTAACAACAACTTTATTTTTATTAGCCATTGATACAACCCCTTTAAGAGAATTTACTAATTATATTTTACCCTTAGTATGGACATTTTACAAGCCTATCTTAACTGAGCCCCAAGTCCCTCTTCTAATTTTTTAACAATCTTATCAAATATCTTATTGATATCCTCATCAGTTAATGTTCTATCAGAAGCTCTAAAGCTTAGTGAATATGCCATACTCTTCTTACCTTTTTCAATTTGTGATCCCTTGTACATATCGAAGAAATCAACTTTTTCAAGTAGTTTTCCACCATTGTCTTCGATAATATCAATAATGCTTTGAGAAGCAACATCTTCATCAATTACTACAGCAATATCTCTCAGTACAGCTGGAAACTTAGGAAGAGATTTGTAAATTGAATCCCTTCTAGTGATTTGAAGCATAATGTTGAAATCAAGCTCTCCACAGTAAACTCTTGAATCAATTTCAAAGTTTTCTGCTACTAGAGGATGAATCTCTCCAATTGTTCCAATTACATGATCCTTGTAAAGTACTGTAGCACATCTACCTGGGTGGAAAGTCTTATTATTCTCTTCTGTAATAAACTTATATTCCTTTATACCCATTGCCTCTAACAATCTCTCAACAATTCCTTTAATTGTATAGAAATCTACGTCTTTTCCGTACATACCCATACATAAAGATTTCTTTTCAATTGGTAAAGTCTTTACTGGAACTTCCTTAGGGAAGAATAGGTTACCAATTTCATAAGCACTTGCAGATTCAACTTTTCTCTTATAGTTTCTAGCAAGAACATCAAGCATATTTGAAAGAAGTGTAGTTCTCATTGCTGAGTACTCTTCTCCAAGTGGATTTCTTAATCTAATTACATTTCTTAATAAAGACTCTTCATTGATATTAAGCTTATCAACTGCCTTTGGACTGATGAAAGAGTAAGTAGTAATTTCATTTAAACCAAGTGAAATCAGTGACTCCCTTGCAAGGTCCTCGATTTGTTGACCATTTGTTCTTCCGCCCCATGCACTATCCTTAGATAGTGTAGGCTCAATAACATTGTATCCGTAAATTCTAGCAACTTCTTCAACAAGGTCAATTTCCTTAAGAAGGTCAAGTCTGTATGTTGGAGCGTATGCAGTGTACTGACCATCTTCATTTTTTACTTCTATATATAATCTATTTAAGATTTTTACTATTTCTTCATCAGAAAGTTCAACCCCGATTAGTCCTCTGATTCTTTCAGGTCTAAACTTGATTTCAACTTTCTCCTTATCTGAAGCCTTAGCATCAACTACTCCCTTAACAATAGTACCTGCTGAAAGTTCCTCCACAAGTTGGAATATTCTAGCCATAGCTAGTTCCGCAGTGTTAGGGTCAATTCCTTTTTCAAATCTTGAAGATGCCTCTGTTCTGTGTCCAAGCTCCTTTGAAGCTTCTCTGATTAGAGATTTATTGAAGTTTGCAACTTCCATAAGAACATTAACAGTAGTATCACTTACTTCTGTATTTAGTCCACCCATGATACCTGCAAGGGCAACTGCCTTCTCTCCATCAGCAATCACTAAGTGTGATTCCTTAAGAGTTCTTTCAACATCATCAAGTGTAACGAATTTTTCATTGTCCATAGGGTTTCTTACGATGATTTTCTTAGCTTCTAATCTATCATAATCAAATGCATGGATTGGTTGTCCAAACTCAAGCATAACATAGTTAGTGATATCAACTATATTGTTGATTGGTCTAACCCCTGCCTTCATAAGGGCAGTTTGCATCCACATTGGAGAAGCTTCGATTTTTACATCTTTAATCATACCTGCCATGTATCTTGGGCACTTTGCATAATCCTCAATTTCAACTTCAATATAGTCCTTAATATCTTCAACACCTTCAAAAGCTTTTAACTCAGGCATCTTAAGCTCAAGATCAAATGTAGCTGCAGTTTCCCTAGCCATACCAATCATAGAAAGACAATCTGGTCTATTTGGCGTAATCTCAAACTCAATTACATTGTCATATAAATCTAAAGCTTCAAATATATCCATTCCAAGTGGATATTCCTTATCAAGAATAAGGATTCCATCAGCAAATTCCTTAGGGATTACTGATTTTTCAAAACCAAGCTCTTCGAAAGAACAGAACATTCCGAATGACTCTACACCCCTAAGTTTACCCTTTTTAATCTTTAAATCAGGTAATTTAGCACCAACAAGAGCAACTGGAACATAATCATTAAGACTACAGTTTTGAGCTCCTGTTACGATTTGAAGAATTTCAGAACCGATATCAACTTTCATTACTAAAAGTTTATCTGCATCTGGATGGCCTTGGATTTCTAAGATTTTACCAACAACAACCTTTTCGATTCCTTCTCCAACTTTTTCTACTGTTTCAATATTTGATCCTGACATAATCAGGTCATCGCTTAATTTTTTAATATCTATATTTTCTATTTCAACATACTTTTTTAGCCAATTAACTGGTGTTAACATGTTATTCCTCCTTCAATTAGAACTGATCTATAAATCTCATATCATTTTCAAATAATAGTCTGATATCCTCTATTTCATACTTAAGCATAGTAATTCTATCAAGTCCCATACCGAAGGCAAAACCACTGTATTTTTCAGAATCAATACCACATTCCTCAAGTACGTTTGGATGAACCATACCACAACCTAGTATCTCTATCCAACCACTACCTTTACACATTCTACAGCCTTTTCCTCCACACTTGAAACAAGTAACATCTACTTCACCACTTGGCTCAGTAAATGGGAAATGGTGAGGTCTGAACTTAGTTTTGATATGTGATCCAAAGAATCTCTTAACAAACATATCAAGAGCACCCTTAAGGTCTGCCATTGTTATACCTTCACCTACTACAAGTCCCTCCATTTGGTGGAACATTGGTGAATGAGTAGCATCTAATTCATCAAATCTAAAACATCTACCAGTAGTTACGATTTTAATTGGTGGCTCCATTTTCTTCATAGATCTTACCTGAACAGGTGAAGTCTGAGTTCTAAGAAGAAGATCATCTGTAATATAGAAAGTATCCGATGTACCCCTAGATGGGTGATCAATCGGAGCGTTTAAAGCATCAAAGTTGTTGTATACTGTTTCTATTTCCGGTCCATCAACAACCTTATATCCCATACTTACAAAGATATCTCTGATTTCATCAATAACCCCTAATAAAGGATGCTTGTGTCCTAATTTTGTTTCTCCACCTGGAAGAGTTACATCAATTTTTTCCTTTTTAAGTCTTAGGTTAAGTTCTTCTTCTTCCCTAGCTTTTCTAGTATCCGCAAGAAGCTGCTCTATTTCAGCTCTAACCTCATTAACTATCTTTCCAACCTTTGGTCTTTCTTCATTAGAAAGATCCTTCATACCCTTTAGTATAGATGTGATTTCACCTTTTTTTCCAAGGTATTTAACCCTAATATCTTCAAGGTCTTTTACTGCCTGAGAACCTTTAATCTCAGAAGTTACATTACTAAGTAAACTTTGTAGTTTATCCTTCATTGCTTTTCTCCCTTCTATTTAATTTGAGATTTCTCAAATAATTGATATTTTCAAATTCAATATAATAATAAAAAAACCTCCGTCCCAAAAAGGGACGAAGGTAATATTATACTCCGCGGTACCACCCAAATTATTCTTTCGAATCACTTGTAAAGTCTTTAACGGAACAATCCGGTATATCCCTACATTTTTTTCAGGATAACTGTTCATAGGTGAACTTCACATATAAATTTACCAAGGACGCTTTCAGCTATTACATCCATTCTCTTGATGGCTTTCATATGTTACTTTTCCTAATCATAACATTTATACTTTTAAAGTATCTCCAGTAATTATAGCACAGAGTCATACCCTTAACAAGATTTTTTTGCCTCATAAAGCATAAGTGCCGTAGCAATAGCAACATTTAAAGACTCAGCCTTTCCGTAAATAGGAATCTTAACCTTCACATCGGAAATATCCATTATTTCATCAGATACTCCCTGACCTTCATTGCCAACTACTATAGCATATTTTTCACCATAGTCTACATCACTATAATAAGAGTTAGTATCAAGGGATGTTGTAACTACTTTATAAGCAGCATCCTTTAATTCAGTGAAAAATTCTATATTATCATCAATTTTAATCATAGGCATATAATATATTGAGCCCATAGCAGATCTAACAGTTTTGCTATTAAAAGGATCTACTGTACCCTTATTATATACTATAAGATCTACACCTGCAGAATCAGCAGTTCTAATAATAGTCCCTAGATTACCTGGATCCTGAACCCTGTCTATAAACAAAATACTCTTATGATACTCCTTATCAAAATTATATTCCCTTTTCTTAACTATAGCCATAAATCCTTGGGAATTTTCAGTATCAGCCATGCTCTTAAACAGTTCACTTTCAAGCTTGTAAACAGGCAAATCTACACTTTCTAGGAGTTCAATTAGTTTCTCATTGCCATCTACATAAACTGAATCTTCACTGAAAAATACACTATGGAACTCTATTTCATTTTCAAATCCGTGCTCAATTATACGTCTTCCCTCAACAACATATAAGCCCATCTTATCCCTATATTTCTTCTTAAAAAGGGATTTTAAAAGTTTAATGTTGTCATTGGATTTTGAATTCAAATATTTAATCAATTCTATCTCCTACTTTTCTTCCAGTCTATTCAGGTCATCATTGTGTCCTATTACAACTAGAACATCATTTTCTTTTATTATATCAGTTGCCATAACCGCAATATTTATATCATCATTGTGTTTTATAGCCATTACATTTATTCCATATTTAGATCTCATATCAATTTCCATCAGATTCTTTCCAATCCATGGATCTAAAGCCTTAACCTCCATGATACTGTAATCAGGGGCTAACTGGATATACTCAAGAATATTATCCGAAACAAGGTTTTTAGCTATTCTAATACCCATTTCTCTTTCTGGGAATACTACCCTATCAGCACCAATTCTATATAAAACCTTACCATGAAGTTCATTTTGAGCTTTTGCTACAACAGTTTTTACTCCAAGCTCTTTTACCATAAGGGTAACAAGTATAGATGATTGAATATCGGCTCCAATAGTAATTACTGCAACATCAAAGTTTCTTATTCCTATTGCACTCAATGAATTTTCATCAATAGCATCAGCCTGCACTGCATAGGTAACCTTATCAGCAAGGTTTTGAATAGTCTCCTCACTCTTATCAACTGCCATTACTTCAAATCCCATATCATAAAGTTGTGTAGCGACGCTAGTTCCAAAACGACCGCATCCAATAACAACAAATTGTTTTTTCTTCATTATTATTCTCCTCCTTACCCTACCATAACCCTATCTTCTGGGTATCTGATAAGAGCATGTGTGCTTTTTTGTTTTCTAGATAAGGCAAATACTATAGTCATCGGTCCAACCCTTCCAGCAAACATTGTCATTGATATTATTATCTTTCCAATAAGTGAAAGTTCAGAAGTTATTCCAAGTGATAATCCTACAGTACCAAAAGCCGAAGCTGACTCAAATAGTAAATCTAAGAAATCTTTCCCTACTTCTGTAATACAAAGTATTGTAGTTATAAAAATTACTATGGCAAGTCCTATACTTAGTACAGCAAGTGCTCTATTTATATTATTTCTATTTATTCTTCTTTTAAAGAACTCAACATCGTCCCTTCCCCTAATAACAGAAATTATTGTTAAAATAACAAGGGCAAATGTAGTAGTTTTAATACCACCAGCAGTCGATCCCGGAGATCCCCCTATGAACATATATACAATTGTAATAAATTTAGAGGACTGATTCATAGACCCGAGGTCCATTGTATTAAATCCAGCAGTTCTGGTTGTTACCGACTGGAATAAAGCTCCGAAAAACTTTTCTTTAAGTGTTAACTCTCCAAGTGTTCCACTATTAAATGATTCTATTAGGAAAAAGATTATAAAGCCACTTAAAATTAGTATACCTGTTACAGAAAGTACCACCTTTGAATGAAGAGATAACTTTTTGAACTTTCTCACAGATACTATTTCAGTAATTACAGCAAATCCTAATCCTCCGATTATTATAAGACCCATTATAGTAAAGTTTATTGTTGGATCACCTATAAATCCAGTAAGACTCTGTCCATTACCTATAAGATCAAATCCCGCATTACAAAATGCTGAGATAGAGTGGAATATTGCAAAAAATATTCCTTTTTTAGTTCCATATATAGGTATGAATTTGGTCGATAATATCATTGCACCAATACTCTCGATTAAGAAAGTAGTAACAAGTACGTGTTTTGTAAGACGAACTACCCCAGATATAGTTATGTGGTTAAGTGCCTCGGACATAATTATTCTACTTCTAAGGGATATACGCCTACCGGCAATAAATGTGATAAGAGTCGCCATAGTCATAATACCAAGGCCTCCTATCTGAATTAGAAGCATAATTATAAGTTGTCCAAACATAGACCAATATGTTCCCGTATCTACAACCACAAGTCCTGTTACACAAACAGCCGAAGTGGAAGTGAATAAAGAATTTATAAAACCAACACTCTTTCCCGATACAGTTGCTATTGGAAGATTAAGCAGAATAGCTCCAAGTAATATTACTGCTCCAAATCCAAGCACCAGTATCTGAGCTGGTTCAAGTTTCTTTTCCTGATAGCTCAATTTATTATCTATTTTAATCACCTCTGTATTTCTTATGTAATAGCTAGAAAGTCCTATTTTCTTTGCGCTGCATCATATTATTATACCATCATTTTCTTCAGTTTTAAAGTATTTGCGGGTGGTGTATTTCTGCTATTGGCAGAAATGGTGGTGTACTTGCTAGGGCAAGTGCTGGTTGGGAATGAAGGGGAAAAAGGTGAATCCCACAGAGCTTTGCTTGTGCTGGGGGAATCAGCTTTGTTTACAAAGCTTAGGGGAAGAGGGAAACCTTCAAACCATTTTAGCATACTGATAAAGTAAATCTATCTGCAGTCAAATCTATACGGAAGGATTCACTTGATTTTTAGATCTTTCATGTATGACCTTAGCTCTTGCCCTTCCTTTTCATCTAAATCTTGTTCACAAGATTGATTCCCCTAGCATAACGAAGTCAAATGCGATTCCCCTATTCCCCTTCCCAACCACCGTTTGATTTATCAAACAAACTACCCAATAAAAAAAGAGCATGTCCAAAGGACATACTCCGTTTTTTATTCAATTAAGATAATTTTGACTTAGCAACCTCAACTAATTGAGCGAAACCTTCTGCGTCATGGATAGCCATTTCTGATAACATCTTTCTGTTGATGTTGATATCAGCTAACTTTAGTCCGTACATGAACTTGCTGTAGCTTAATCCATTGATTCTTGTAGCTGCGTTGATTCTTGCGATCCAAAGCTTTCTGAAATCTCTCTTTCTAAGCTTTCTACCGATATATGCAGATCTTAAAGATCTCATTACTGCAGGATTAGCACATCTGAAAATCTTACTTTTCATTCCGTAGAATCCTTTAGCTAATTTCAATACTTTTTTATGCTTCTTCTTGGCGTTTACTCCACCTTTAACTCTAGGCATTTAATTCACCCTCCTTTTTCCGATTAATATTTATAAATATGGTAATAATTTTCTTACTCTCTTCATGTCACCCTTGCTTACAAGAGTAGCCTTACGTAAGTTTCTTTTTCTCTTAGCTGACTTCTTAGTAAGTATATGACTAGTAAAAGCGAAATTTCTCTTTAATTTACCTTTTCCAGTTAATTTAACTCTCTTAGCAGCACCTCTATGAGTTTTCATCTTTGGCATAATTGTATCCTCCCTTCACAAATAAGCTATAAATATTAGTTTTTAGGAGCTAAAATCATTATAATGCTTCTACCTTCCATTAAAGGTTTCTTCTCGATAACAGCATCCTCTTCTAATACCTTATAAAATTTATCTAATACATCCCTACCAAGCTTAGTATTAGTAATCTGTCTTCCCTTAAATCTAAGGCTAACTTTTACTTTGTCACCCTTACTAAGGAATTTCTTTGCATTGTTTGCTTTAGTAGTAAGATCATGACCTTCTATATTAAGGCTAAGTCTTACTTCCTTAACACTTATAGTCTTCTGCTTTTTCTTAGCTTCCTTTTCTCTCTTAGCCATTTCGTACTTGTACTTACCGTAATCCATTATCTTACATACTGGCGGCTTTGCATTTGGAGAAATCTTAACTAAATCCATCTTCTTTTCTTGAGCTTTCATATAAGCTTCTTTTCCAGAAACGATTCCTAACTGACTTCCGTCATCTCCAATAAGACGAACTTCTCTGTCTCTAATCATTTCATTGATTTCTGGCTTCTTAATATTTAAGCACCTCCCGAATTGTACTAAACAATAGAACTCCATTTTCTAAACATAAAAAAATGGCGGATATAGAAATCCGCCAATTATATACAAAACAATATTATCAAAATATTGAGTAATTACTTGTATTTAACCTTAGTAGCCTCTGCTATAAGGTGAGAAACGGCTTTCTACTTTGTTTTTCAACACCAACTATATTATCATCAATATTATCAGGTGTCAACTGTTTTTATAAAATTCTTTCTTTATTTTCTCCAAGAACTTTTGCAACAAAGTCTTCATGGCTCATTTTACCTAATTCACCAGCGTCTCTAGATCTAACAGCGATATCTCCACTTTCAATCTCTTGATCTCCTATGATTAGCATATAAGGAACCTTTTGAAGCTGTGCTTCTCTAATCTTGTATCCAATCTTCTCACTTCTGTCGTCATACTCAACTCTTATACCTTGAGCTTCAAACTTCTCAGCAAGTTCTTTAACATAATCATTATGTCTGTCTGCAATTGGAAGTAATTTAACCTGTACTGGAGCTAACCATACTGGGAATCTTCCAGCGAAGTGCTCAATAAGGATACCCATGAATCTTTCAATACTTCCATATACAACTCTATGGATTACTACTGGCTTATGCTTCTCCCCATCCTTACCAGTGTAAGAAAGGTCGAATCTTTGTGGCAACTGCATATCAAGCTGGATAGTACCACACTGCCATGTTCTTCCTAAACAATCTTCTAGGTGGAAGTCAATCTTAGGTCCGTAGAATGCTCCATCACCAGCATTTAATCTGTAATCTATTCCTAACTCCTCAAGAGCTCCCTGTAATGAAGATTCAGCTAACTCCCACTCTTCATCAGTTCCCATAGATTTCTCTGGTCTAGTAGATAGTTCTACATGATATTTGAATCCAAATGCATTGTAAACTCTGTCAACTAACTGAGCAACACCCTTGATTTCATCTTTGATTTGCTCTGGTAACATAAAGATATGTGCATCATCTTGAGTAAATGCTCTAACTCTCATAAGTCCATGTAAAGCTCCTGAAAGCTCATGTCTATGAACTCTACCGATTTCTCCCATTCTTAAAGGAAGGTCTCTGTATGATCTCATTTCAGTTTTATAAGCTAGCATTCCACCAGGACAGTTCATAGGCTTGATTGCATAATCTCCTTCGTCTATCTTAAGTGAATACATATTTTCCTTGTAGTGGTACCAGTGACCTGAAGTTTCCCAAAGGCTTCTGTTAAGAATAATTGGAGTTTCGATTTCTACATACTTAGCTTCTCTATGAACTTCTCTCCAGTAATCAAGAAGTAAGTTCTTAAGAGTCATACCATTTGGAAGCATGAATGGGAATCCTGGACCCTCTTCAAGTAAAGCAAATAATTTAAGCTCTTTTCCAAGTTTTCTATGATCTCTTTTCTTTGCTTCTTCTAATCTTTCAATGTACTCATCTAGTAACTTAGCCTTAGGGAATGAAGTACCGTAGATTCTTTGAAGCATCTTGTTCTTCTCATCACCCTTCCAGTAAGCACCAGCAATACTTAAAAGTTTAATTGCCTTAATTTTCTTAGTAGAAGTTGCATGACATCCTCTACATAAATCAACAAAATCACCCTGTCTATAGAAGCTGATTGCCTCTCCTTCTGGAAGATCGTTGATAAGCTCTATCTTGTAATCTTGATTACTTTCCTCCATAAGTTTAATCGCTTCTTCTCTAGGAAGTTCAAATCTCTCAAGTTGGATATCTTCTTTGATGATTGCCTTCATCTCTTTTTCGATTTTTTCTAAATCTTCTGGTGTAAACACATGCTCTGAATCAAAATCATAATAGAAACCATTGTCTATTGATGGTCCTATTGCTAATTTTGTTCCTGGGAATAGTCTTAATACAGCTTGAGCTAATATATGAGAACTTGTGTGTCTAAATGCATCTGCACCAGCTTCGTCTTCAAATTTATATAAATTAACATCTGCATCCTCTGTCAAAACATGTGACATATCTACAGTTTCTCCGTTCACCTCTCCAACTACAGCTTCCTTAGCAAGTCTTCCACTAATAGCCTTAGCTACATCGTATAAAGATACTCCACTTTCAAATTCCTTTACACTACCATCTTTCAAAGTAATTTTAATCATTGTTCTTTCCTCCTTCTTTTAACAAAAAATATAAAAACCCCATCCCTGGAAAGGGACGAGGTATCGCGGTTCCACCCTAATTGACTATGGATTTATCCATAAGTCCAACTCATACACCATAACGTGGCTATCCGTCGACCTTTAACTACTAATCAGCCGAAACTCAGGAACTAGTCTTCATCATGGAGCCTATCAAACACTTACAGCCAAGGTGTTTTTCTCTTTTCACAGGTAATCCAGACTACTGTTTTCCATCTCAGTTAAAAATATTAATGTTGCTTTTATTATAATTAATTTAATTTATTTGTCAAGCCTATATATAAAGAATTATTAAACCTTGAACAATTCCAATAAGGAAACCAATTAATCCACCAAGGTATTCGATATGTTTTAATTCCTTGCTTGCAATATCAAGTATTATCTCTTCAAGTTTTTCAAGTTCAAAATTCATAATCTTGTCTTCAACAAGTTCTGCTATATCTATACTTTCCTTAGCCCTGTGAACAACCATTTCACTTAAGTCTATGATAAGCTTATCCCCTTCTTCATCGATTGCCTTATCAATATACTGTCCAATCATTTCCTTGATAGAACTTGGTACAAAAGCTGGCATTTTAGTAGCAGCCATTTCATTTACTTTAGTTTTCAGTAATAATATTACCTTTTCCTTGTCCATATCTTCAACAAATTTATCGAAAATATCTTCTATTGACACAAGTTCAACAGCAACAGTTTCTCCTATACTCTTTGCTATATCTGCCTTTCTCTTAGGAATAAGCCCTTGAAGTTTCCAATTAAGAATAGGTATATTAATGGGCTTAAGTGGTCTAAAAAGAAGCTTTATAGCAAGTACATTTGTCATCCATCCAATTATAGCTCCTATAAAGGCAAGTATTAATAATTTATGCATATTACCTCAACACTCCAATCTTATCTATAGTATTTTATATTGTTAAAAATCCTCCAAGATCAATCATTTCAAAATCTTGAATAAATGAATAACTCACACCTTTTCTCTCAAGAAATTCATGAATTTCATCAAATGAAGGATGATTTCTTATATCCCCTAAAAAAAGAATACTTCCATCTTTCAAAGTAGAAGAAGCTCCACCAATAAAACCATACTCCTGATCCCTTAAAGAAATATACCCCTCTTCTATAAGAAGTACATCAAAACCATTACTTCTAAGAGCTTTAGAAATCCCTTTATCAGCTGTGATAAATCCATCATCTGCAACTTTACATATACTGCAATTGCAGTATCCCTGCTTTACATTTATTATTTTTTTAGAACTTGAAAGTTCTTTAATTTTTTCATCAGTGTACTTCAAATTATGAATAAGATAATCCTCCCCCACTAGACAGTTGTATCTAACTGTCCCTGGATAAGTAGAAGAAACATTTTCATCACCAAGCACATAGCTAAGAGCAAGACCATCTATCAAATCTTTATTAATCTTATAAAATCCTGGATCTATTACATAAGTATCATCAATTTTTATCATAAATGTATCAAGGTGATCAGTGATACTTGAATATACATGATTCATCTCTTTAAAATGACATATTTCATATCCCTTGTTTTTGAAAAAGTTAAGTATCTTTTGGTCCGCCCTTGGACTTATTAGAACTTTGTTCATTTTATCACCTCTTTACTTAGTAGATAGTAGTTAGGAATTAGTAGTTAGGAAAAACTAAATTCACAAATGAATTTAAAACATAAAATCGCAAATAGATTTTATAAAGCTATCCTAACTACTATCTAACCAACTACTAACTACAAAACCTTATAATACTATAGTTGATTTTCTACCAACTTACAATAATACTAAGCTTGAATTAAGGATTAGTCTTATCAAAAAAATAGAAAAAAACCACCCAATAATGAGTGGAATAAAATTCATATATGGAGGCGGCACCCAGACTTGAACTGGGGATAAAGGTGTTGCAGACCTGTGCCTTACCACTTGGCTATGCCGCCGTATATGGAGCAGAAGACGAGATTTGAACTCGCGACCCTCGCCTTGGCAAGGCGATGCTCTACCACTGAGCCACTTCTGCATGTTGAAGACATTATTTCTAATGTCTTTATGGTGCCCAGAGGCGGAATCGAACCACCGACACGGGGATTTTCAGTCCCCTGCTCTACCGACTGAGCTATCTGGGCATAAATGGCGACCTGGAAGGGACTCGAACCCTCGACCTCCAGCGTGACAGGCTGGCGTTCTAACCAACTGAACTACCAGGCCGCGTATGCATGTCACTAGAACACTTAAGGATGGTTTTTATTCTGCGAATAAAACCAAACACAAAGGATGATTTTTGCTCTGTGAGCAAAACCACATTTTTTTATGCATTGAAACATTGCAATAAAAAAATGTTATCTTTGGTGGGAGTAACAGGACTTGAACCTGTGACCCTCTGCTTGTAAGGCAGATGCTCTCCCAGCTGAGCTATACTCCCTAGCAACAAATATGATTTTACAGCATTTCTGGGTTTAAGTCAATATTTTTTTTGGAAAATATTTTAATATTTTGTCTAGGGCTCCCTAATGTCACATCTAGGAGCTCCAATTCTTTACGTGTCTAGGGACTCGGAAGCACTGCTTCCTTACATCTAGGGAGTACTACGTACCATCCAATGATATTTCGCCTTCGCAAAATTTTATTCATAATAAAACAAGACCTCTAAGCAATCAACTTAAAGGTCTTGTAAGTCTTAAATTATCAATTTTGCCTATGCAAAATATCATCTAACTATCCACCTTATTAAGCAGTTATCTCACTTAATAAGCTTTCAAGTTCTTCCTTATCAAAAGAATACTTCTTATTACAGAAGTGACAGCTTAACTCTGCTTTTTCGTCTTCTTCTATTATTTTCTTTAATTCTACTACACCGACACTGATTAGGGCTTTTTCGATTCTTTCCCTTGTACAGTCGCACTCGTACTTGATTTCGCTTTCTTCCATGATTTCTAGTTCAAATCCTTCAAGTACTGCTTCTATGATTTCTAGGTTGCTCATACCGTCTCTAACCATTTGTGATGCTGTTTTAATCTTTCCTAGATTGTTTTCAAGTTTTACTATTGTATCTTCATCTATTCCAGGCATAGTTTGAATTATGAATCCACCTGCTGCTTCTACTTTCATATCTCTATCTACAAATACTCCTAGGGATACTACTGATGGTTGCTGCTCAGATGACATGTAATAACTTGCAACGTCCTCTGCTATTTCACCACTAACAAGGTTTGCTTGACCTATATAAGGCTCTTTTAAACCTAAGTCCTTAATAATTATAAGTGAACCGTCTTTACCTACTGCCCCGCCAACATCAAGTTTTCCATTCTCTTTTAGTAATATATCTATGTCAGGGTTTGATATATAACCCTTTACTGTTCCATTTGAATCTGAAACCGCAACTATTGATTTTATTAAATTACTTCCTCTTACTTGAAATGTAAGCTTAACATTATCGTTTTTCTCCATTTTACCCATGATACTTGCTGCTGTAATACTTCTTCCTAGTGCCGCTGTAGCAACTGGAGTTGTCTGATGGATCTCCCTAGCCTTTTCAACCATTTCTGTTGTATTTGCTACGTAAAATCTAATGAATCCATCCTTTGTCATACCTATCATCATGTTCTTGTTCATAATTCCTCCTACTTTCCATTAAGCTAGTTAAGCTTGAAACTTATAAATTATTGCATCATAACTCTATTCTAGCTTACTTCTGTACACAAATATAAATTCTTTCACTATCTTCCTTTTCTGGACTAAAGTCTATGCTACCATAAACCTTAATGTTTTTGAATCCAATTTCTTCAATCTTAGAACATAGTTCATCACTTCTATGGGCCTTTTGCCTATGGGATTCAAAGTGTCTAGTATACATTTCATCTTCCTCAATAAAAATATTAAGATCAAATTCTAATATTCTAGTCCTTTCATCATAGTAATTTTCCCAGATATATGCCGAGTCTTCCGAAGTTTCTGCAAATGTATTCTGGCCCAGAATATTTTTAAGCTTATACTCTGTACTTATATCAAATATAAATATCCCCTCATCATTCAAATGCTTATATACATTTTCAAACACAGCACCTAGATCTTCTTCCTCAATGATATAGTTTATTCCATCACAAAATGACACTACTGCATCATACTTTGATTTATTAAGATTAAGTGTTCTCATGTCCTGCTTCAGATATTTTATCTTAAGATTATTTTCGTATGATTTTTCCTGAGCTATGGTCAACATATCTTCTGAAATATCAATACCTGTCATGTCATAGCCTTTTTTTCTTAGAAGTCCTGTAACATTACCTGTACCACAGGCTAATTCCAGAATCTTGTCACCTTTTATTTCATTACTATTTAGGACCTCTTCAACAAAATCAGCCCAGTCCTGATACTGAACATTTTCCATAAACTGATCGTATATGAATGCGAAATTCTGATAAATCATCATTTTACTACTTCCTTTATGCTTATTTATTTAAAAACATCTTTTTGCTCTAATAAGTTTATAAATGAGTCTATGGCAAATGTCAATATTTTTTCATCAAAATTAAATTTTGAATTATGAAGTGGATATACATATCCCTTCTCTTCCGATCTACTTCCAAGAAGAACAAAAAGTCCTGGAACTTCTTTTTGATAGTAAGAAAAATCCTCAGATATCATAAGGGGATCAATATCAACAACTGCATCACCCAGTATATCTTTAAACTCTTCATACAGCTTTCCATCGTTCATTACTGGTGGATATAGGTCTCTATAATCAATCTTGATTTCAGCATTGAAAGATCTTGCCACACCTTCACATATATCATGGAATCTTCTTTTAACTTTGTCATACACTTCTTCATCAAAAGCCCTAACTGTACCCTCAAGAATTACTTTATCAGCAATAATATTTCTTCTGTCTCCACCATATATCTTTCCAAAAGTAAGTACAGCTTCAGAAAGGGGATTAACATTTCTAGAAACTATTGTCTGTAATTGATTTATTAATTGACTGGCAACAATAACACCATCATTTCCCAAATGAGGCATTGCTCCATGACCACTTTTAGTAATGATTTCAATATCTATTTCTCCAGCCATAGCCATTAAAGGACCTTTTCTAGTAGCAATTTTTCCTTCCTCAATTTCAGGAAAAACATGAAGACCATATATTTGATCTACTGAGTATTTCTTTAAAAGCCCCTCTTCAATCATAGGCTTTGCCCCACCTGGACCTTCTTCAGCAGGTTGGAAAAATATTAATATGTTATCAGATAATTTTTCTTTCATCTGAGAAACCTTCATAGCAAGGCCAAGTGCTATAGTCATATGTGAATCATGTCCACATGCATGCATAAATCCCTCATGCTCTGATTTAAAATCAATATCATTCATTTCAGGAATACTTAAGGCATCTATATCACATCTAAAGGCTATAGTTCTCTTTCCTTCTTTTCCTTTAAAGTATGCACTTACCCCTGTTTCAGCAATTCCTTTTTCTACTTCTGCACCTTCCAAAGCAACAAGGGCATCATATATATACTGTGATGTTTTAAACTCTTTATAAGCAGGCTCTGGAATTCTATGTAAATCCCTTCTTATTTCACTAATACGACTTTCAAATTCATTTTTATTCATTTTTTCTCCCTCCAAGACTACTGATTTATGTATATTTATTAATATTGTAGCAAAAATATTCAATTAAGTATTTTTAATATTATTGACATTAAAAATCCCTAATGTTAGTATTATAATAATTTTATAGAAGCAATTTTTTTAAATATTATCATATGTATAATATAATTCAAGGGGGAGTTACTATGAAAAAGTATAATATTGCAGTTGTCGGGGCAACTGGAATGGTAGGAAGAACTTTCTTGAAAGTCCTTGAAGAAAGAAACTTTCCTATTAATAACTTGTATCCAATGGCATCAAAAAGATCTGCTGGTAAAAAAGTAACGTGTCAAGGAAGAGAATTTGAAGTTGAGGAATTAACCGAATCTTCATTTGATAAGGATATTGACATAGCATTATTTTCAGCTGGCGGTGACACTAGTAAGAAGTTTTCTCCTATTGCAGCCTCTAAAGGTGTAATAGTTGTAGATAATTCTTCTGCTTTTAGAATGGACGATAATGTTCCACTTGTGGTTCCTGAAGTTAATAAAGATGATATAGGAAAACATAAGGGTATTATCGCAAATCCAAACTGTTCAACAATACAGGCTGTTGTTGCTCTAAAACCACTTCATGAAAAGTATGGTCTTAAGAGAGTTGTTTATTCAACATATCAGGCCGTTTCTGGTTCTGGGGTAAATGGAGTTAGGGATTTAGAAGAGGGACTTAAGGGTAATGATATAAAGCAGTGTTATCCTCATCCTATTGCCAACAACTGTATTCCACACATAGATGTATTTATGGACAATGGATATACTAAGGAAGAAATGAAAATGATCAATGAGACTCACAAAATACTTGGCAGTAAAGACATAAAGATAACTGCTACTACTGTAAGGGTTCCAGTATTTGATTGTCATTCTGAATCTATCAATGTCGAACTTGAAAAAGATTTCAATATTGAGGATATCTTCAAAATGTACAATGAGTCAGATGATATGGTACTTATGGACGACTTAGATAACAATGTCTATCCACTCCCTTCAATAGCAAAGGGAACTGATAGTGTGTATGTAGGAAGAATAAGAAGGGATTTCAGTCTTGATAATGGACTAAATCTTTGGGTTGTAGCTGACAATATTAGAAAAGGGGCCGCAACCAATGCAGTACAAATAGCAGAAGTTCTAATTAAAGAACATATGTAAATTTTCAAGGAGTGATAAAATGTCAATTTTTAAAGGTTCAGGTGTTGCAATAGTTACACCATTCAACGATGATAATACTATTAACTACCCTCAATATGAGAAGCTAATAGAATGGCACATTAAAGAAGAAACTGCAGCAATAGTAGTATGCGGAACAACAGGAGAAACTCCTACTTTAAGCGAAGAAGAGAAAAAAGCTCTTATAAAATTCACTGTAGAAAAAGTAGCTAAACGTGTTCCTGTTATTGCTGGAACTGGAACAAACAATACTGAGCATGCTTTAGAAATGAGCAAATATGCAGAGTCAGTAGGAGTTGATGGACTTTTAGTAGTTACTCCTTATTACAATAAAGGTACTCAAAAAGGATTAGTTAAGCACTTTAACTACATTGCAGACAGGGTTAATGTACCTATCATACTTTATAATGTTCCTGGAAGAACAGGGGTTGGTATGACTGCAAATACTATCTTTGAATTAAGCAAACACAAGAATATAGTAGCAGTAAAAGAAGCTAGCGGAAGCATCTCACTAGCTGTAGAAATTGCATCTCTTGTAGATGAAGATTTCTATATTTACTCAGGTAATGACGATATGATTGTTCCTATATTATCTGTAGGTGGACAGGGTGTAATATCAGTAATCGCCAACATCCTTCCTAAAGAAACAAACAAACTGGTTATGGATTACCTAAATGGTGATGTTAAATCATCTATGGAAACTCAATTAAAAATGAAGCCACTTGCTGATGCTTTATTTATTGAAGTTAACCCAATCCCAGTTAAGGCTGCTATGAACCATATGGGTATGGAAGTTGGTACTTTAAGACTTCCCCTAACTGAAATGGAAGATCATAATAAAGAAGTATTATTCCAAGAAATCAAAAAATATATTGGATAATAACTTTTCTAAGAAATTATATAAAGGGGTTATGATATGTTCAAAATTATATTATCTGGATACAACGGCCAGATGGGTAGAGTACTAAAAGAACTTATCAATGATTCAGAAGATATGGAAATAACCTTTGGGGTAGATAGATCTGCTACAGAAGAAAGTTTCACTACTTACGAATCTTTCTCTAAGGCTCCAGCTGGCGGTGAAGTGATAATTGATTTTTCCCACCACAGTATGGTTCCTGCCCTACTTGACTATATAGAAAATACAAATACTCCAGCAGTCATTTGTACTACTGGTATTTCAGCTGAAGATATGAAAAGAATAGATAAAATAAAAGATTCTACTCCTATTTTCATGTCTGGAAATATGTCTTTAGGTATTAATCTACTTATTAGTCTCGTAAAGGAAGCTGCAAAGGTTCTTGAAAATGATTTTGACATTGAGATAATTGAGAAACACCATAATAAAAAAGTTGATTCCCCTAGTGGAACTGCATATATGATAGCTGATTCAATTAAAAAGGCCTGCCAAGAGGATAAATCTTTTATCTACGGCCGAGAGGGAAACAACAGTAAAAGAGAGAAAAAAGAAATTGGTATTCACGCTGTTAGGGGTGGTACCATAGTAGGTGAGCATCAAGTTATTTTTGCCGGAACTGATGAGATTGTTGAAATCACTCACAAGGCATCTTCTAAGAAGATATTTGCTAAAGGGGCAATGTCTGCTGCAAGATTCCTTATAGGCAAGGACAAAGGTCTATACGACATGAACAATATTTTTGGGGAGGTTGACTAATATGGGTTATGACTTTACAAATCCTTATGAAATTGCTAAGTATATCAAAGAGGTTACAAAATCTACACCAGTAAAGGTTTTTATCAAAGGAAATCTTGATGGTATCGAAAAGGAAGAATTTAAATATTTCGGAAACAATGAAACTGGAACTATCTTCGGTGAATTCGATGTAGTAGAAAAGTACCTTGAAGAAAACAAAGATAAAATTGAAGATTTTGTTATGGAAAATGATAGAAGAAACTCTGCTATTCCTATGCTTGATCTTAAGAAAATCAATTCAAGAATCGAGCCAGGTGCTGTTATCAGAGATAGAGTGCACATCGGTTCAAACTGTGTAATCATGATGGGTGCAGTAATTAACATCGGTTCTGAAATCAATGATGGTACAATGATTGATATGAATGCTGTACTTGGAGCTAGAGCTACAGTTGGAAAGAACTGTCACGTTGGAGCAGGAGCTGTTCTTGCAGGGGTTCTTGAGCCACCATCGGCTACTCCAGTTATCCTTGAAGACAATGTACTTGTAGGTGCAAATGCAGTTGTTCTTGAGGGTGTTAGAATTGGAGAAGGAGCTGTAGTTGCTGCAGGAGCAATAGTAACTGAAGACGTTCCAGCAAAAGCTGTAGTTGCCGGTTCTCCAGCTAAGATTGTAAAAATGGTAGATGAGAAGACTGCTGAAAAAACTGAACTTCTTGATGATTTAAGAGGTTAATTAAATCCACAATTTAATGAATTATTTAGACCCCATTGTGCAAATCACAGTGGGGTTTGATTATGTTTATGACAAGTGCAAAAAAATATATATTATAGGAGATGTTTTATGAATAATGGAAAACTACATAAATTTTTAATGGTAACCATGTCCTTACTATTAGTGTTAAACTTTTTAAACACCTTATCGATAAAGAGAAGACTAAATGACATTGAATCAGGTATGAGTCGCTCTGCAAGGGATTACCGAAGTCAAATAAACGATCTTGATAAAATGACAAGAGATGGTTTCAATGAAATTAATGAGTCTATAGAAAAGTCCTCAAGTCTTTTCTTCGATAAAAATGTCGATGTAAAATTACAAAATAATGACTTGAGTATCTATGTCTCATGTAGTCCTAAAAAAATAAGAAATGGTCAAATTCTATTTGCAGAAGTTTCTACAGAAAATGACTTTTTCAGACAAGAAATGCTTTTTGATAGCAATAGCAAAAGCTATAGTGCTTTAATAAAAACTCCAGTATCAAAAAAAATCACTACAAATATAGTGATTAAATCTTCTGATTACAATCTTCATGAAAGTTTAGGTAGCCAGAATATAGATTCCTTTTTATCTATGGATATAGACTCCAGTTGGGGTATCGATGAGTATAATCATGGCGCTGAAAATGTTTTAACAGTGATTATAGATGAGTATAACAAGTACATGCCATTTTCAAAAGAAGATGTTAAAAATGCATATTTTTTAATTTCAGACGATGATGATTTCGCTCTGAACAATTTACAAAAAAATGAAATATCAGATATGATAAAAAATTCTGATGCTGAGAATTTCTCCCTAATAACAGCTGAAAAAAATATATATAAACACGCTTCTCCTACTTGGCTTCTTGCTAGAGTAGACCTTTCAGATTTCACAAATAAAAAAGACGGTATTGAATACCAAGCGTATATGATAATTGAAACCAAAGATGATGAGTACTATGTTACTAAGAACAATTCTATATGTTCTTTTAGCTCTAAAGATAATAGTGCTAGCAAAGGCTCTGGAAGCAACACCCTTAGCCCCGTATTTGAATAAATAAAATATACTACACAAAAACAAAACCCCGATCTTGTAAAAACAAAATCGGGGTTAAAATCTGCCTACTTATTAATCAACAAATGCAAATATATGATCTATATTTCTGAAGTAATCTCCGTAGTTTAATCCGTATCCAACTATGAATTTATCTGGAATAGTATATCCAACATAGTCTGCTTCAAGCTCAACTTTTCTTCTAGATGGCTTATCTAAAAGTACGCAAGACTTGATACTCTTTGGATTTTTATTTCCTAAGTGCTCAAGTACTGCTTTCATTGTGATACCTGAATCTGTTATATCATCAACAACAAGTACATCATAACCTGAAAGATCAACGTCTAGGTCTTGAACAACCTTAACATTTCCTGAACTCTCTTCTGAATGTCCGTAACTAGAAGTTGTCATGAACTCAATTCTTACTGGAATATCTATTGCTCTTACAAGGTCAGCTGTAAATATGAAGCTTCCCTTTAAAAGTGATACAACTAGAAGATTTTTCTCCTTGTATACTTCAGCAATTTCTGCACCTAACTCTACAACACGACTAGAGATTTGCTCTTTTGAGAAAAGCACTTCTCTTCTTTTGTTTTCAATTGACATATAATAACCTCCGAATCAATTTTTAACTTTCATTTATACTATTCTAAATCAAAAACATAAAACATTATTAATTATTTATAAACATTTTATTGAATGTGATTTTAAATGTCAAATATTATTATTACTTTTGCTAAAATCGAATTATTCTGAATTGTTAATTATTTTTAAAATCTTATCTTGCCATAACTGGGTATAATGAACTTCTTGCATTTCCCATAACTAGTTTAGGATCTGTTGGGGCATCACTTGGAATAGTTTCGAAATTTCTTTCTGAGGGTCTAATAGGTAAGAATGAAATCGCCATTTTTACAGCCATGGGAATGTGCTGGTCTGGTTATCTAAGTACTCATATAGGAATGATGGATTCCTTAGGAGTAAGAAAGCTTGCTACAAAGGCAATACTCAGCCATACTTTTGGTGGAATACTTGCTGGGATTGTAGCGCATTATTTGTATTTGGGATTGTCCATCTGGTAAAGGACTTTAGATTTTTAGCTGAAAAGGGGAATCGCACAAATTATATTTATGCTAGGGGAATCGTTTTGCAAACAAAACTAGGGGAAAAGCTATGAACTTATTAACTTTAAATGTCTTAAGTTCTTCCTTTTCCCCTAGTTTTTAATTATTAAAAACGATTCCCCTAGCACTATATTAGTGCGATTCCCCTTTTCAGCCTCAAAATATCATAGCTAAGTAATCACAACCAGAACATAATCATGTTAATTTTACTTTTTAAGCATTTTTTCAACACAGCCTACTAATTCATCATAATCATCAAATACAATCTCATATGCTGATTCTGGACGTTTTAGTATATATATAGCTATTCCAGCTTGATTTGCTGATGCAATTTTTTCTCTAACTCCACCAACTTTTGAGCTTTCCTTTGTCACTAAATGCTTTATTTGTTTTTCCTTGATAATTAAATCATTAAATGCTTTTGAAAAAGGTCCTTGAAGTGCAATGATTCTATCAGGAGAAAGTCCTGCCTGTCTACATTCCATAATACTTTTTTCAACTGGAAGAACCCTTGCAAAAACTCTTTTATCTTCAATAAGACTAGAAAAAAGATGTACATTCTTACTACCTATTGTTAAAAGTATATTTCCCTCAAGAGATTGTAAAGAACTTATTATATCTTCATAAGTATCATATAAAAGTTTGTCTTCTGCTTCAGTCTCTTCCCTTTCATATCTAATTACTGATACATTCATATCTTTACTTGCACTTATTATATTGGCTTTAATATTAGTAGCATAAGGATGGGTTGCATCCACAATTATTTTAACTTTCTTTTCTTCAATCAATGCCTTAATATCAGATTCATCCATATTTTTTCTAATCACTTCACAGTTGTCAATATCAGATAGGAGTTCTTCACCATAGTCTGTTGTAACAGAAATGATTACTTTGTGATTTTGTGATAATTTCTCCCCTATTCTTCTTCCATCAACAGTACCAGAAAAAATTAGTATCATACTTTATAACCCCTTGGTGTAACCATTTTCCCTTCTTTTTCAAAGGTATTAGAGTTTCCAACAATAACTGTTGTAAACATATTTATCTCATAATCAAGCATATTTTCAAGGGTAGTAATTGTAACATTTTCCCCTTCTCTTTTAGCATTTTCAACAATACCAACAACAGTATCCTTTGACTTATGTTTCATAAAAATATCCCTAGCTTCAACTATCTGAGTTTGTCTTCCTTTACTCCTAGGATTATAAATAGCTGTTACGAAATCACCTATTGCTGCACATTCAATTCTCTTTTTTATTAATTCCCAGTCTGTTAAAAGATCACTCAAACTGATTACACAAAAATCATGCATAAGGGGTGCACCCAGTGAAGAAGCTGATGCATTTGCAGATGTTATTCCAGGTACAATTTCTATATCAAAATCCTCATTCATCTCAAGCATTATTCCTGCCATACCGTAAACACCAGCATCGCCGCTACTTACAAGGGCAACATCTTTACCTGTAGCAGCAATCTCAAGAACCTGATTACATCTATCAACTTCCTTTTTCATGCCTGATACCACAATTTCCTTATCACTAATTAGTTCCCTAATAAGCTCAATATAAGTCTTGTATCCAACTACAACATCCACAGACTTGATAACTTCCATAGCTTTATAACTCATATGTTCATGATTGCCCGGTCCAAGACCAACAACATATATTTTCCCTTTAGTCAAAATTATTCCTCCCACATACTTAGAGTAATTCCATTTTTCCTAGATGTTTCTCCAATCTTTTTTCCAGTGTCTCCAACTCTTCTATATGCAGATGTATCACATACATTTCCAACTCCAACAGTCTTCTTAACAAATTCTGATTTTGGAAACTTATTCTCATATGCTATAAGCTGGTCACTTGAGTAAAACTCCAATTCAATATCATACTCCTCGGCAAATTCTAAAAGACCTTTTTCATCAGACTTTAAGTCGATAGAAACAATAACACTTAGAGCTCTCGGATTATATTCCCTTTCCTCCATCAAAGCAAATATCATATCCTTGATTTCAGATGAGCTCTTTCCCCTTCTACAACCAAATCCCATTACAATATTCTTCTTGATGAGTAGGGCTGTATCATTTCTCTCTTCTATAAGTTTGTTACTCACGTGAATATATCCACTAAAACCCTCTTCATAATCATCTATATTTGCTAAATCATCACTATCAAATTCAGTGTCTTTAATACCAATTAGTCCAACCTTCTCACCATTTACTATTTTAGCGGTGACTACTTTGGCCATCTCCATTGAATCAATGACAAGATTTCTTTTCTTAGCAAACATATCAACAGAAGGTTTCTTATTAACATCTGAACTCGTTGTGATAACTGGATTACCACCAAATTTTCTACATATATCTAATACCATCTCATTACCACCACCAAGATGGCCAGATAAAAGACTTATTACATTATGACCCTTTTCATCCATAACTATTACTGATGGATCAGTAAGTTTTGATTTAATAAGAGGAGCTATTTTTCTTACTACTATTCCTGTTGCCATAATAAAAACATGGCAATCATACTTTTCAAATATACTAACTACATGACCGTTAAAATCGTCAAATTTATTGGCATCGGAAAGTTCACTATATTTTTCAGGTACATATAGTATCATTTCTGGAAAAAACGATACTAAACATCTAGCTGTTTCAATTCCGCCAACAGTTAGGGCTGTAACTGCTACTCGCATTTAATCCCTTTACGATACTCATGGGTAAATGTCTTGTCGTATAATTTAGAAAGAGAATATTCATCTCCTAAAAAATCTCCTACAAGAATCTGAGCAGTTTTAGTTATTTCAGCTTCCTTAACCTTTTCACCTATGTTTTCAAGTGTTCCAAGAACTATCTTTTGATCCGGCCATGTAGCTCTTTGAACAACAGCAACAGGTGTAGTTACGGGATAATGTACAGTAAGTCTATCCACAACTTTATCTATCATATGAACAGAAAGGAAAATTGCCATGGATGCCTTATGGGCAGCCAATTTATCAAGTGCTTCCTTTTCAGGTACCGGTGTACGTCCCTCTAGTCTTGTTAATATTACTGTTTGAGATACATCCGGTAATGTAAATTCTTTCTTAAGAGCTGCAGCAGAACCAACAAAAGAACTTACTCCCGGAATCACTTCCACATCAATATTTCTCTCTTCAAGCATATCGATTTGTTCTCTAATTGCTCCGTATATACTAGGGTCACCAGTATGTACCCTAACAACCTTCTTGCCATCTTTAACACCATTTGAAATTACTTCAATTACTTCATCTAGATTCATAGATGCACTATTGTATATTTCAGCATCTTTTCTTGCATCTTTTAATACATCTTTATTTACAAGACTTCCGGCATATATGATTATATCCGCTGTATCTACTATTTTTTTACCTTTAACAGTTATAAGATCTGGATCTCCAGGTCCCGCACCTACTATATATATTTTAGACATTTAAAATCCTCCCTTTTTAACTATCATTGTTGATAGATAAGGAATTGTATAATTTCTTAACTCTTCTATATCTGTTATTGTCTTTTCTTTATCTGTTCCAGAAGAAGTTACTAAAACAAATCTATCTTGAAGTTTTCTTTCTTCTATGAATTTAACTAAAAGATCCCTATTGTGTGATGGCTTCATAATTACAACATTCTCGAAGTCATCAAGGGCCTTTTCAACTGCTTTTCCATCCTTCATCATAGGAACTACAGTAAGGGCTTCATCCCCCATCATAAGTGGTACATTTATACTATTTGCTATATTAACAAAAGATGGTATACCAGGTATAGTAACAACCTCAATATCCATATGCTGAAGGATATCAACCATGTACATATAAGTGCTATATACAGCTGGATCTCCCAGTGTCATAAATACTACATATTGTCCATTATCTAAAAGGGATTTGATCTCCTTAGCATTTTCATCCCAAGCCTTTTCAAGAACATCCTTATCGTGTGTCATAGGAAATACCATTCTTAATATTTCTCCACCTTGGATATGCGGTTCAGCTATCTTATAAGCTACAGACTCGCTACCCTCCCTTGCAATCGGGCAAATAATAACATCTGCTTTTTCAAGTTCTTTTACCGCTCTTACAGTTAATAAATCTGGGTCACCAGGCCCTACTCCAATTCCAACAAATTTTCTCATTATGACTATTTCCCCTTTCTTCCTGACACTATGAATATTGGATTTTCTGCCTTCATCAATGTCAAATCCTTTAGCATATTTCCTCTAGATATTCCAACTTGGATTATTTCTACATCTTCAAAACCTTTACTTCTAAGATAATCATAACCCTTATAGGTATTCTCCAATGTAATAGCATTTATGACTACATTTCCTGACTGCATATTTTCATATATATAATCAAGAATTTCTTCCATATTTCCACCTGATCCACCGATGAAAACCTTATTGAACTTTATATTTGGCAAATCCTCTGGTACATATCCTTCAATAACATTAATATTTTCAATTTCAAATTTAATGATATTTTTTTTAATTAGTTCAACTGCTTCAACTTTTCTTTCAATAGAATGTACCATACCTTTTTTCAACAATATGGCAGCTTCGATACTTATAGATCCTGTACCAGCTCCTATATCCAGCAAAACATCATCTTCCCTAAGCCTCAATTTACAAAGACTTAAGGACCTGACTTCTTCTTTTGTCATAGGTACCTTTCCCCTTATAAACTGTGAATCAGGTATTCCAGGAGTTATTATTCCCATTTTCATTCTCCTTTATATCCTTTATTCTCAATAATTACAACAGATAAGGGATCAAAATCTCCCTTAGATGCTTGTAAAGGACTACATGATGTAATTAACTCATCTTCATAAGATAGTCTTTCCCCGACATGAAAAATAATATCATCACTGTAGCCATATTTTATCAATTCTTCAGCTATACTAACAGGTGTGGAGACTTTATCAGTAAGAAGCCCAATATAACTATATTTATCAATACAATCAATATAATCAAATTTTCTTCCATGTACACTTTTCATAAGTGCCTTATCCCATGTAAGGCACAGTTTTGAAAACATATACTGAAGGGAACTTATTCCTGGAATAAATTCAAGATTATCTATGGGTACATACTTCTTAACCATGCTACTTAAACTATAAAATCCTGTATCACCCGACACAACTACAGCGATATCATATTTACTGTAGTTGTATTCTAAAAACTCCATAACCTTCTTATAATTCCCATCAAGAAGGATTTTTTCTTTATTATTTATACTTAAGGCTTCTAAATGCCTTGAGCCCCCAATTAAAATTTCTGACTCTTCAATAACTCTTTTCGCAATTGGTAAGAGATAATCAAGATTTCCTGGACCTAAACCAACAACCCTAACTTTTTTCATTGAAAAACTCCTTTGATAGATTATTAAAACCCTTACTTGAGCCTAATATACCATGCTCTTTAGAAAAAATAAGAGCTTCAACCTCTCCACTAAATCTATGTTTACTATTCTCAACTATTTTGTTAGATAGGACACTAAAAATTTCATCATCCATTTTCTCTTTAATATATGATATAGCTTCATCAGTGGTAATAGATTTAAAAATTTGATTAAGCAACTCCTTATCAGCTCCTAATAAGGCTGCATGACAGGTTAATATCTCCATTCGACCATCTGCATTTTTACTATGGGAATCGTATATTCCACCTGAAAGCTTAACCATCTTGCCTATATGACCAATCCATAATACTTTTTCAAATCCATAATACTCTGCTTGTTCAAGCATATATCCTAAAAAGTTACTTGTTTTAACCAGTAGTTCCTGATCAAATCCCATTTCAATAAGCTTATCTCGTCCATAGTTCCCGGGACTAAAGATAACTTTATTGTATCCATTTTCTTTAAGATATTTTAGCTCTATTACTATAGAATCTTTTAAAGCCTCTAAAGACATCGGTTCAACTATCCCCGTAGTACCAATAATTGATATACCTCCTTCAATACCTAATCTAGGATTAAAGGTTTTTTTTCCTATTTCAACCCCTTCTGGACAGTAAATTTCAACATCTACACCTAGATCATCAGGCAAGTGCTCATCCAAAACATTCTTTATCATTTCCATAGGGACAGGATTAATTGCACTACTACCTACTTCAACTGACAAGCCCTTTCTAGTGACTTTGCCAACACCTACTCCCCCATAAATATTTCTATTTTTATCATCCCTTAATGTAACTTTGGAATAAATTTTAACACCATTTGTTACATCTGGATCATCACCACTATCCTTAACAACATAAGCTGTACAAGAATTTATATCTAGAGAAACGATTTCCGACTCAATCCTAATATCCCATCCCTTTGGGGTATGAATCATGACTTCTTCAACCGCTTCTTTACTTTTCAAAGTAAGTATTGCTGCTAAAGTTGCTGCGCTTGCACATGAACCTGTAGTATATCCATATCTTAACTTTTTTCCATTTTTAACAACATACCTATCCAATAAAATCACCTACAATTGATACATAATAGCATTTAATATAGTTGCTGCAACTGGAGATCCACCCTTTCTACCGTTTATTCTTATAAAGGGTACATCGTATTCTCCTAAAAGTTCCTTTGATTCCATTGCTCCTACAAAACCAACAGGTACTCCAATTATTAACTTTGGATTTATTTCACCTGTTTTAATCATCTCATATATTTTAAAAAGTGCTGTTGGAGCATTTCCGATTGCAAAAATTTCATAGCCTTCTTTAGCTGCTTTTTCTATTCCTGCCATTGATCTAGTAATTCCTTTTTCCTTTGCAATAGCTACTACATCTTCATCATGAACCATACATTTTATTTCACATCCATACTTGGATAATATTCTCTTATTAATTCCAGAGAAAACCATGTTTGTGTCAGTATAAATCTTACAACCTTTTTTTATAAGCTCTTTTCCAACTTCAATAGGGTTTCCACTGAACTCTATAAGATTTTGATATTCGAAATCAGCTGTAGTATGAATAACTCTCTTTACAACTGGAAGTTCTTCCTTTGAAAAATCATGGGCCTGCATCTCAGATTCTATTATTTCCATACTTCTTTTTTCAATATCCATTGGATTTTTGACATAATTCTTTAAAATGTCCATCATAAGATCATCTCCTAATAAAAAAGAGCACCCCTACATATAGGGATGCTCAAAATAATCAATTCAAATTCAATCAACTGTCAGCCTATCCTCGTAAGCAGATATCTAAAACGAATATAGGCAGGTATCCTGGCTCAGCTTTATCACACTCTGTCGCCTTCCCGTGAAGTGGCTTATGACAGTTGCTAGGCTTTACAGTGGCGGGACCGCTTTGGATTCTAACCAAATTCCCTTTATCCAAATTAATGGACCTATAATCTTTATTTAGTTAATTCAATTCTATAATTTTATTTAGTTAAAAGCAAGAAATTAAAAGCATTTATTAATATTCTTTTTATAACAATCTTTTAATTGTAATCTTATCAAAAAACTTCCTATAATCCTTATCAATCACTCCAATACCAGGGTTTTGACAATTTGAAGCAGCCATAGCCATAGCAAACATTAAAGACTTTTCTAAAGAAAACTTATTGATTAGGGAATATACATATCCTGCAACCAAAGAATCCCCGGCACCAATAGTATTCTCTATTGATATCTCTTGGATTTTCCCTAAAAAAACTTTTTTATTTTCAATATAAAGAAGTCCTTCTGCACCTAAAGAAATAAGAATTCTCTTTACCCCAAGCTCGAGTAACTTTAAGGACTCTTTAATTATATCCTCAACATCATCCGAAGAAATATCAGTTAATTCTTTAAATTCTTCAAGATTGGGTTTGATTAAATCCGGACCTAGGCTTATATTTCTTTTAAGTGGCTCCCCACTTGTATCAAGAATAAGAAACTTTTCATTATCCTTACAGTATTTTATTATTTCTTGGTAAGGACAGTAAGAGAGATTTTCTACTTCTGGCAAAGAACCGGATATAATAATTATCTCAGAATCATCAATTTCTTTCTTAATTACATCAAGGGCCCTATTCATTTCATTGGATTTAATTCTAGGAACATCATTTCTCAAAATACGTTCAATCTTCTTATCTTTATCAACAGTAAGCTTATATATCCTGTTATCATCTTCAATGGGGATTACAATTTTAGGACCAGAATATTGCTGGAGTAATTTTGAAATTTTTTCTCCAGTTTCTCCACCTAAAAGACTTATAGTTTTTACATCAACACCTAATGAATCAAGCACCTTATATACGTTGATTCCCTTTCCACCAGGAGAATCTATAGGGCTTGTTACCCTAGCATTTTTGATATAAGATATCCTGTCTAGGGAAGGATTTAGTGTAATAGTTGTAATCATAAAATCACCAATTATCATGCTTTCTTATTGATATAAGAACATTTTTTATTTCTTCAAGTTTATTAAGTATTTTGTTAAGTGTCCACTGAATTGATACTATTATTACAAAAAACATCACTATCAAAATTAATTGAGTATCTACATTAAAATTCATACTAATCACCTTAATAAGTTATTATTTCGAACTTTTCTATCATACTTTCCTTAATATTTTCTTGGTACTTTTCAGGTATAACAATAGTTTTAGGATTACCATCACTAATGTACTTCTTTGAAGGATTATTTTCTAAATCCTTTAACCAGTATGCAAATTGGTATTCGCCATCACCACTTTGAACCCTGTTTATAGCCTTATAGTTAAACTTTTTATGTGCAGCAGATACTTCCGGCTTCCAACCAACTTTAAGTACAGCTATATTTTCGTATTCCCTATCATTGTATTTACCACTATATACATACTCTTTAACATTTTCATTTTTAGGCTTGATTCCAAAAGGTAAAGCAAGTGTATTTACTTCATATCCCGGAACATATCCATCTATCATCTCAACAACTTGTCCAAGAGTAGTTTGTAATTTTTCTGAAGATATTTCTTTAAAGTTTTCATGGTTATAACTATGGTTTCCAAGATCCATACCCATATCAACTATGTGATTTAACTTATACTCAATATACTCTTTTTGTTTAAAAGGTGTGTTGTTTAAAAAGAATGTTGCCTCAAGTCCAAAATCAGGATGCTCTTTATTAAAATCTTCAAGTATGCCAACTACACAATTTGGATCAATTTTTATTTCACCATTTTCTTCAATAACATTGAAATTACTAATATGTCCATCATCAAAAGTTAAAACAATCGGTGAATATCCTGCTGGAATATCAATATTGTTATTAACATAATCAACTAAAGAAACAAGTCTATAACCATTATCATACATCGTCTGTAGGTCTTTCTTAAAATCTTCTACAGTCCTTACATAAGCTGCATTTTTTTCTCCAAGACTATGATACATCATTACCATAACCTGTCCCAGCTCATTAACACCTATTTCCTTATATTCTTCCGGGCTTAGCTGGATTTCTTCAACAACTTCTTCCTCTTCCACGACTTCTTCATCTACTTTATTTTCTACAGACTCCTCTTCACTAGATTCATCCATATTAACTTCTACTTGAGGCTTTTCTGTTTCAATATTTTTTACTTCTTCCTTTTGTCCACAGCCAGTGAATACTAGGGCTGTAGATAATAATGCTGCAACTGCTACTTTCTTCATTTTAATCCTCCTGTATTATATATAATCTTAAGTATTAATTTTCTTCTTTTTCTTTCCAAATGGACATCTGTTGATACAAATACCACATACAACTCCTCTACCAATATCTTTGTAATGGTGGGACATATGATCACTACAAGCTTTGGGATCCGTGATAAGTTCCCTGTCCATCCCTACTTTCCAGTTCTCACCTTTTAAAGCCAGTGCAGGACAACTATCAACACATACCATACAATCGCCACAAAGAGACTCATTGATAGGCTCATCATACTCAAAAACTGCGTCTGTAAGTATGGTGCCAAGCCTTATTCTTGGTCCAAACTCCTTGGTTACAAGACAGTTGTTTTTACCAATCCAACCAAGACCACTTCGTGTAGCGGCTGTTCTATGCTGAAATATTCCCGAATAATAATAGCTCTTGTCCCTTATACTTTGACTTGCAGGTATTGGATAACAATCATATCCCTTATCCTGTAAAAACATAGCTCCCCTTAAAGATATATGATCTATAAGGCTATTAACTGATCTATAATGATGAAAATAAGTAAAGGTTGGCTTATCTTCAATTTCTTCAATCACCCTGTCTTGAAGTCTGATGCAAAAACTAATTCCTGTTTTCAAATCCTTCAAATGTTCCGGCAAGTGTCCTTCAAGATTTCCTATTCTAATTTTAGACGCTCCCAAACTCTTTAAAAAATCAATCAATTCTGATTTCATAGTTCCTCCAACTTTCCATAAAACTATTTTTACTGATTACTAACATCTATCATCATACCATCTAACTTAGAAAAAATATATACTCCCTTTTTTCTCATATTGTGATATACTAAAAAATAATTACTGACCTAGATAAGGTCAGTTAGTTTTACAAAGGCGGTGATTTGTTGTTTCTAAACAACACAGACCAGCAAGTTAGGGAAAAGATGATGATTTTATACATAATAAAGACATTTGAATTTCCAATGACCAACAGCCAATTAACGGATTTCATCCTAGAAATAGAATTGATGAATTATTTCAATCTTCAGCAGTTCTCAACTGAGCTTGTTGAAAGTAAAATGCTAGAATACTCTGAGTCAGATGATACATATTATTATCTAATTACTGAACAAGGTATCAGCACCCTTGAGCTATTTCTTGACAGACTTACAAAATCAGAAAAAGAAAAAATTGATCAGCTTGTGATTGAAAAGAAACATACCGTTCTTAAAGCAACTGAGGTTTTTTCAGACTATGAGAAGATTGGTGAAAACGACTACCTCGTTACATTAAAAGTTGTTGAAAATATGAAAGTACTTTTTGATCTTAGCATTAATGTTGTTACAAATAAACAGGCTAAGGCAATCTGTAATAATTGGAAAAAAAATGCGAAATTTATGTACGGTGATATTATTAACTTGCTAATAAAAGACTAAACTAGAGATAACCAGAGATGCACAAAAGTGCATCTCTGGTTTTACTTTATCCTTATTATCTTAAATCAATTCCATAATCAAGTAACAATTCTTCGAAAGAATAATTCCCCGAAATAACCTCACTACTTTTATTGCTTTTACCATAGAATAAAACTACAATTTCCTTATCATTTAGATAATATGCCTGCTTCTTAGATAATTTAACATCATAGTCACTTAATTTTTCACTATCAAGATAATTCATTTTCTCTGCTATTTTTTCGTTGAATCTATCCCCAATAGTAACAATACTTCTTTTGAATAAATCCTCTATAGGAATCTCCTTACCTGTTGATAAATCAAATGTCTTACCATATGTTATTGACTCATATTCTGAATAATCCTCATTTGATACAGTAAAGAAAAACTCATAACTAATTATATTCCCCTTCAAGTATCCAATTTTATTATTCACAGTAAGATACTTACTATCATCTGATTCCCATCCAAGTTTCTTCTTACCATCTTCAATAGTTTTTAAAATACTCTTATTTATTCTATCTTCAATATTTTTATCATCTAAAGTAATTTCCTTATATGTTATTTGATAATTTGATGCAAAATCATTTATAGAATTAAGAACAACCGTTGAATTCAGTCCTGCAATTTTATACTCATTTATGTCATTGTAAGCACCATAATATGGATCAAAATTCTCAAGTACAATCTTATCATATATAGACTTAGTTAACTTTCCAAAATCAGTATCTAAATGATTAGCAATCACTTGATTAAAGTATGAATTATAATCGTCTTTCAACTTATTAGTTACCGGATCATAAATATTATTAAACTCTGTTCCAACAAATACTAAAGCTATTCTTTTTTTGTACATTGAATAGTTCATAAAATACCATTCATCTTGAACAGAATTTTCCTTTAGGTACTTCTCAAACTCAAGAATTTCATCTGTATACTTGTCAAAATCAAGCTTTCTAGTTAAATTAAATTTTTGAACATCATCATAATAATTATGACCGTTCTTAAGATATAAAAACATTCCATTAGACATATGGTCCTTAAAAGTCATCAGCTTTTCAAAATCAACATTTGCAGATGGATATTCCCCGTCAACAGTGATTTCATATCCTTGCTTGTATATTTCACTTAATAAACCTTTTATCTCTCCGTCCTGAAGCGTTTCTATACTTTCATTTGTAACATTATACTTCAACTCTTCATAAATTGCAGACATAACCTTTTCATTATAAATCTCACTATCATATTTGATCTTATATTGATCAAGATATGCAATATAATACTTTACAACCTTATTTAAGTCTTCATTCTCCATCGAGTCTATATTATTCTCTATAAATTTATATAGTTCCACAGGTTGAGGTTTTTCTTTTAAAACAGAAAGAAAATTGTTCATCACAGAACTTTTTACTTCTTCTTTTTTTTCCTCAACAGGCTTAACCTCTACTTCCTCATCACTAATAGAAATTACTTCTTGATCTGTTTCCACTATATTCTTATTCTCTATTTCCTTATCACCACAACCTATAAGTAATGTGGCTGATAAAAGCGCTAATACAATTTTTTTATTCATAAAAAATCACTCCTAATAATACATAAACACAGGAAAATACCTAGTACTTCCCTACATTCTCTATTATAGAATAAAGAAGGTGTTTTTTAAGTTACAATATTGTTATTTTTAACTATTTGTCTAACTTTCCCTAACATATAAAGGGAACCAAATACTATTATCTTTTCATTTCTGTATTTATCCATACAAAGTTTTATTCCATCCTCTATATCCATAGCTCCATATGTTTTAAGACCATGTTTTTTAAGTATTTCAAGTAGGTCTTCTTTTTTTAGCGCTCTAGGGTTACCGGGCTCAACAGCAATAACCAACTTCAATACATCCTTCATTTCTTCAATGATTTTTTCATACTCTTTATCTGAAAGAACACCAAAAACACCAATAAATTTTTCATTGTAGATTTCCTTGATACTTGAACTAAGTATCATTGCAGCCTCCAAATTGTGGGCACCATCAATTATAATAAGGGGACTATCAGAAATGATTTCCATCCTCCCCTCCCATCTACAATCCATAAGTCCTTCCTTTGCTTTTTTGAAAGAGAACTCAATACCTAAATTATTAAATATTTCAATAGAGGCTTGAATTGCAAGTGCGCTATTATAAACTTGATGTTCTCCCAATAGAGGAACCTTAATACTATTTCCCAAAAAATTATATATTGAACCCTTAGAACTCATTTCAATACCCTCAAGATCTGATACAAGGGTATATGTATTATTTTTTTCCTTTGATGCATTCCTTAGTATTTTATCCACATTGTCCTTTTGTCTAGCACTAATTACGATTGAGTTATCCTTTATAATACCACTTTTTTCCCGGGCAATATCTTCAATACTATTCCCAAGGAAATTCCCATGATCAAGTGATATCCTAGTAAATATAGAAGCAATATTCCCCCTTGAAACATTGGTAGCATCATTCATCCCACCAAGACCTACCTCCATGATTACAAAGTCTACATTTTGATCAAGAAAATACTTAAGACCCATTATGGTCGTCACCTCAAACTCAGTGAGTTCCACTGGAAGTTCATAAACATCCATAAAGTATTTTTCAAAAGATTCATCATCTATTAAAGATTCATCAATCCTAATTCTCTCATTAACTATCTCAAGCTCAGGAGAACTATAATATCCAACCCTAAAACCATGTGCCTTTAATATTCCCTTAAGAAAAGTAGATGTGGAACCCTTACCATTAGTTCCAGTAACCTGAATCATCTTCAATTTCTCCTGAGGATTGCCAAGTAATTCAAGGGCTTTTTTTATTCTATCAAGGCCCAGAATACTGCCTTTTTTCTTTATTTCATTGTATTTTTCAAGAACGTTTTTGTTCATAGTTTCATCACCTGCTATCTTTTTTTAAATTATAACATAATTTCGCCTAATGTTGCCTAAAGCTATCTTAATCGCGCCTAACCGCTGTTTTGCAACTTGCCTAAGATGGTTGGGAGAAATGGGGAATCGCACAAAATTGTGCTAGGGGAATCAATCTTAGAAATAATATTTAGGAGAAAAGGAAGAACTTTAAGACCTTAGTCACAAGTGAATCCTTCCTAAGAGTTATGACCGAGAATGGATTTACTTTATCAGTATGCTAAGATGTTTTAAAGTTTTTCCCATTCCACTAAGCTTTATAAACAAATCTGATTCCCCAAGCACAAGCAAAGTGATGTGCGATTTCCCCTTTTCACCTTAGCTCTTCCGAAACACCAAGCCCTTCCCAACTGCGACCTACGACCCACGACCTACGAAATAAAAAAAGAATGCCCCATTATAAGGCATTCTTTTATTTATTCCTACTTAGACTTTAAATACTCAATTCTTTCTTCTACTTTAGAAAGCATATCTGAATATTTTTCTCTCTTTTCTTTTTCTGCATTTATTAACTTTTCAGGAGCTTTAGAAACGAATCCTTGGTTTGAAAGTTTCTTGTCTACCCTTTCAACTTCTGAAACTAATTTCTTCTTCTCCTTCTCTAATCTTTCAATTTCCTTAGCGAAATCAATTAATTCGTTAAGTGGAAGGAACATTTCTACCCCTTCGATTACTGCTGAAACTGCATCTTCAGGTATTTCTGATTTATCAGCAACTACTTCTACTTCACTACCAGATGCAAGGGAAATTAGGTATTCCTTATTCTCAGCAATTACATTTACTTTGTCCTGATCTCCGTAAACCATGATTTTAGCTTTCTTAGATGGAACAACATCCATTTCAGCTCTTACATTTCTAATAGATCTGATAGCTGACATAAGAAGTTCCATATTCTTTTCACTTGTTGGATCTTCTATTTGAGTATCAAACTCTGGCCACTCTGCAACTATAATGTCACCTTCTGAATTAGGAAGGTAATCCCAGATTTCTTCTGTAATATATGGAATGAAAGGATGAAGAAGCTTAAGAGCTTTTCCTAATACTTCAACTAATACTTTCTTAACAGTAAGCTTAGCATTTTCATCTTCACCGTATAATCTTGTTTTAGCAATCTCAATATACCAGTCACAGTACTCATTCCATACAAACTCGTAAATCTTATTAGCTGCGATTCCAAGCTCGTATTTCTCCATGTTTTCTGTAACTTCTTTAACAAGTGTATTTACTCTAGACATGATCCACTTATCTGGAAGGATTAATTCTTCACTACCATCAAACTTAAGATCTTCATCTTCAGTACTCATAAGAATAAATCTTGATGCGTTCCAAAGCTTATTGGCGAAGTTTCTACAAGCTTCAACTCTTTCCTCTTGGAACTTAAGATCGTTTCCTGGACTATTTCCAGTAGCAAGCATAAATCTTAATGCATCAGCACCAAACTTATCAATAATCTCAAGGGGATCAACTCCATTACCTAGAGATTTACTCATTTTTCTTCCTTCTCTATCCCTTACTAGACCATGGATAAATACGTCCTCGAAAGGAATTTCATCCATTTGCTCTATACCAGAGAATACCATTCTAACAACCCAGAAGAATATTATATCGTATCCTGTTACTAATACATTAGTAGGATAGAAATACTCTAAATCTGGAGTTTTGTCTGGCCAACCTAAAGTAGAGAAAGGCCACAAAGCAGATGAGAACCAAGTATCCAGTACATCTTCATCTTGAGTGAATTTAGTTCCCGAACAAGATGGACATACATCTGGAGCTTCCTTACCAACTACCATTTCATGACATGAATCACAGTAGTAAGCAGGTATTCTATGTCCCCACCATAATTGTCTAGAAATACACCAGTCTCTTATGTTTTCTAACCAGTGATTATAAGTCTTAACAAATCTATCCGGTACAAACTTTAAATCACCCTCAGCAGCAGCTTCAAGAGCTGGCTTTGCCATTGACTCCATCTTAACAAACCATTGGTCTGAAAGCATTGGTTCAACGATTGTATTACATCTATAACATGTACCAACATTGTGGTCATGAGGAACTATTTTAACTAGATTTCCTGCCTCTTCAAGGTCTTTAACGATTTCTTTTCTACACTGGAATCTATCCATACCTTCGTATTTACCAGCAAGACCATTCATAGTTCCGTCTTCATTCATTACTGTAATTTCTTCAAGATCATGTCTCTTACCAATCTCAAAGTCATTAGGATCATGGGCAGGAGTAATCTTAAGTGCACCTGTTCCCATTTCCATATCAACATATGAATCTTCGATTACAGGGATTTCTTTATTTAATATAGGAAGGATAACTGTCTTACCTACAAATTTCTTATATCTTTCATCCTCTGGATGAACACAAACAGCAGTATCTCCTAACATAGTTTCCGGTCTTGTAGTAGCGATCTCAAGATACTCATCACTATCCTTAAGGAAATACTTAACATGCCAGAAGTTACCTTCTTTTTCAGCATGCTCTACTTCTGCATCTGAAAGTGAAGTTTGACAATCTGGACACCAGTTGATAAGTCTATTTCCTTTATAGATTAGACCTTTTTCATATAACTTGATGAAAACTTCTGTAACAGCCTTGTTACAACCTTCATCCATTGTGAATCTCTCTCTATCCCAGTCACAAGAAGAACCAAGTTTTTTCATCTGATCTACGATTCTATTTCCGTAGATTTCCTTCCATTCCCATGCTTTTTCAAGGAATCTTTCTCTTCCAATTTCCTCTTTAGAAAGACCTTCTTTTTCTTTAATACTTTCAAGTACCTTTACTTCAGTAGCGATACTTGCGTGGTCAGTTCCAGGAAGCCATAAAGCTTCAAAACCTTGCATTCTCTTAAATCTAATAAGAATATCCTGTAAAGTTTGGTCAAGTGCGTGACCCATGTGAAGCTGACCTGTAATATTTGGAGGAGGCAGTACAATAGTGTACGGTGTCTTCTCCGGATTTGGATTTGCGCTAAAATGCTTTTTTTCCATCCACATTTGATATATTCTATCCTCAAATGCTTTAGGATCATAATTCTTTGCAATATTTTTGCTCATTTTATATCCTCCTAAATTTATCTATAGTATATCTATAATTTTTTCAAAAAATAAAAAAATCTATCCATTCCCTCTATAAAGGGACGAATAGACCGCGGTACCACCCTAGTTCCAAATTTGGCTCTTTAGGACCTTTAACGAAGTCACCCGTTTATCCCTACTAATTTCAGGATAAAACTCCGAAGCTACCTTCATGCACCCTTTTCCTAGGAAATATTTCAGCCAAGTATTTCCCTCTCTTAAGATAGTAATGCATTACTCCTCTTCATCACAGATTTAGCGATTTTGTATCATTATATATTTTCACAAAAGGATTGTCAAGTTCAACTAACTATATGCTTTTAATCATTCCACAAAAAAACTCATACTCTTCACATTTTAAATCCTTCTCATTATGTTTGTTCTGAAGTTCTTTTAAAAATTCTTCAAGTTTTTCTGCATCTTCTCTGTTCAAATAGAGTTTTGAAGATATCAATATTCCTTTATTGCTTTCATTTCCAAGATTTTTTGTAAAAGTACTCTTAAACTGATCAATTACATCAGCTGCAAAATTTCTATTATTTCCTACAAGTTTATTTATTACTTCTGAATCAATATTATCATTTGATATTTCAAACTTCTTTGCCGTAGGTATATAGTATTTTGCAATAATCCCATTGATAATTTCTTCATGTTCAAGTTCAAGTATTTCTGCTTTTAGCATTTTTTTTACATGATAATGAACCTTTGCTGGGGTTTCTCCCATCATATCAGCAATTTGTTTAACTGTAGCAGATTTACCTTTTTCATAATAGTTTTTAAGTATCATAAGTCTATAGGGATCTGTAAAAACCTTTATATCATTTAAATTATCTATAATCTTCAAATCTTCCATATCATTCTCCAAATAAATTTTATCGTTAAAATTATTTTAACATCAAATTCATTCTATAACAAATAAAAACAGTGATGAATTACTACTCATCACTGTCAAGAAATTTAAATTCTATACTACCAACACCTGAATCAACAAGAATTATTGTCTTTTTAAGACTTTCCTCATAACCCGGGGAATAGTAATAACCATCTTTTTTAGACCATGAATCCTCTTCAATATCTACATCCTTAATAGCTCCATCATAATCAAGGCTAACACCTACGCCATCCGGTACAAATACAACAATATCGCTTACTCCATTGTCTATATCTATAGTTGAAAGATCAGATTTCTCACTTAAATATAAGGTTATGTCACTTGCTCCAGTATCTATCTCAAGATTATTAATGTATATATCTCTTAAATCAAAAGTTCCATCCATTGCACCACAATCGATATCAATATCCCAATTCAAATCATCGTTTAATTTAAACTTGAACTCTTCATTTGTTCTTTGAATAAAATCAAAATATCCCTTGGTGGTATCTTTATATTCGAACTTAACCTTTCCATCCTTCACATCAAAATCCTCTGATATAAACTCTGGATATTCTGAAGATATTAATTGATTCTCTGTTGAAGTTATTAATATATTACCTGCCGCTATATTAAGTTCCATCTTGCCACCATTATAATCTTCAACAATTTCATGGTCACTATATGATATTTCAAAATTTTCCACTTGCTTATCAAATACATAACCGTAAGAAATAGTAGCAATTATAAAGATTATCCATAAAATAGATGTAAGTACACGGTTCTTAAATATTACACCGAGTCCAAATATAACAAATACTAGAGGCCAAGTAATAGCAAGACCCATTATAGCTCTATCATCTAAATATCCTAATTTCAATAACATCCAGGCAAGTCCTACAAAAATAAGTGTTAAACCTAATAATACGTTTCCACTCCTATTATTTTTCATAGAATTATCCCCTATCCTTTAATATAACCATAGTACCTACAACAATTAGCATTACAGGCCAAACATATGAAAAATCAATCCAAACAAAAAATTCTCTTAGCAAGAAGTACGCTCCTACCATAATAAGAATTACTCCAGCAAGTTTTGAGGAACTCTTTTTATCATTAACATAATTACCATCACTGGATTGCTGATTTACACCATCATTATTTGAGTTTGCATGATTGTTATTCATATGCTCCCTCCTTTCATGGTCATCATTATTGTTAAAGTCATATGGTTTCTTTGGAATAATGAACATTCCAACAATATATGCAATAATTCCAGCTCCGTTAGTCGCAAATGTAAATACGACCCATAAAATTCTAACTATAGTAGGATCCATATTGAAATAATCTGATAGACCGCCACAAATACCTGCTATCATTTTATCTCTGTTAGATCTATACAATGTCTTATTCATGATTATACCCCCTATACATTAGAATCTTCTTCAAGATCTACCTCAACAATTTTTTCTCCATCTAAGGTATCATCTTCAAAAAAGTTACTTTTCTCTTGATTACCAACATTTGTATTTTCACTTTTTTTATAGCTTTCATTAGCTTGAGAAAAGTTTTGATTTTGACTATGGTTCTGTTTTTGACTATAGTATTCACTATTAAATGGTTCTAAAGGTATAATTAAAGCTCCTATAATATAAGCTAACAAACCTACTCCATTAAAAATCAATACTACTGTAATTATTCTTACAATTACTGGATCTATGTCAAAGTAATCTCCTATACCTCCACATACTCCTGAAACAACAGAATTTTTTCTTGATCTATATAATCTTTTAGCACTCATACCAATCACCTTCATTTTTATATTTATAACTTTAAAGATATTATAAAATATAATGATTAATATATACTTTCTAAAAGATTAAGAATATATTAACATTTATTAAGATAGTCTCAAGAATTACTATTTACCGAATATTTTGCCCTCTATTCTCTTTCCAGTTTCAGTTGCCGCAATTCCACCTTGAGCAGTTTCCTTTAAACTAGGTGACATTACCTTACCTACTATATACATAGCCTCCACAACCTCATCAAAAGGAATTATTGTCATAAGTCCAGCCATAGCCATATCAGCTGATATCAGAGCATTTGAAGCTCCTATACCATTTCTTTTTTGACATGGACATTCAACTAATCCAGCTATCGGATCACACACAAGACCCATAATGTTTTTTAATGTAAATGCCGCAGCAGAAAGACATTGCTCCATTGTACCACCCATCATTTCTACTAGTGCTGATGCTGCCATTGCAGATGCTGCACCAGTCTCAGCTTGACATCCTCCTTCAGCTCCAGAAACAGTAGCATTATGAGCTATTAAATAGCCTATTGCAGATGCATTAAACATTGCATTTATTATCAAATCATTTGATATATTTCTTTGCTTTGCCACTGTAATAATCGTTGCTGGAAGTATACCACAGGAACCAGCCGTTGGAGCAGCTACTACTTTTCCCATGGAAGCATTAACTTCTAATACAGCCATTGCCTTGGCAACAATCTCAAAATGACTTTTACCACTTAAGGGTTCATTGTTTTCAGCATAATCCCACAACTTAAGCCCGGTACCATTAAGAAGACCTCCCATTGATACATTTTTACTAGATATCCCTTTTTGGATAGAAGATTTCATGACTTCAATAGATTCAGACATTTCAGAAATTATTTCATCTCTACTTCTTCCTGAGTTTTCAACTTCTCTACTAATCATAACTTGAGAAATACTCATATTTTCTTTTTTGCATATATTTTTAAGTTCTACAGCATTGTAAAATTGATAGCTCATATTATCCCCCTATATTATGGTTACTTCCTTAATATCCTTAATTTCAGACTTAACCAAATCTATTATTCTCTCATCAATATACTCATCAAGTTCAATCACCATATAAGCCTTGTCACCTTTATTCTCCCTATATACTGACATAAATGCTATGTTTACATTTTCTTCATAAAGAAGATTTGTAAGCTTAGCAATAACACCCTTGTTATCTATATGATTGATTATTATAGTTGGATAATCACCTGTGAAATCAACCTTGATACCATTTATATTAATTACTTTGATATTTCCTCCACCAATAGAACAAGCTATTACTACAACTTTTTTGTCACAGCTTGTTGTTATTTCTACCTTTACAGTATTAGAGTGGACATCACCCAAATCACTTTCTACATACTCATAATCTACACCGTACTCATTTGCATATTTAAATGCTTCCCTTAATCTTTCATCCTTCTCATCCATACCTAATATTCCAGCTAAAAGAGCCTTATCAGTACCATGGCCCTTATATGTTTTAGCAAATGATCCATGTAAATAAAAAACAACAGACTTAATATCATTTTTCGCTATCTTCCTAGCAACCTTTCCGATTCTAACAGCTCCAGCAGTATGGGAGCTTGATGGTCCTATCATAACTGGCCCAACAATATCAAAAACACCTAAATTCATAAATTATCCCCCTCATTAAAAAACTCTATTTCATATATATGAAATAGAGCCTCATTTATTATCTTGTGATACCTGCTGATATCTTTATAGCAGTTTGATGCTTAGGATCACTACTGTTATCTTTGTGTCTCCTACTATTTTTAAAGTGTAAATCTACAACTCCATCCATACCGTTGTTTTTTACGAAGTCTAGGTTGTATCCGTAGCCATAGCCTTTTGACCTTCCTGATGTATATACACCGCCCTTGACATCGTCTCTTCCAGCATGGGGCATTGCCGTCATGGATGCAGCAAGTACTCTTCCATCAAGATATACTAATACAGGTCTTCTTTCCCAAGTAAAACCACCCCATATATCTTTTATGACATTAGTATCATCAAGTGTCATGGCTTCACAATCAGCATGATTTGTACCAGCTGTAACCTTAAGTGTAAATGCCTTTTTTGTCTCAAAATCAACAACTTCGAAAATAGTTTCATTTCTCTTTAGCATTGGTTTTACTTCTTTCCACCAATCCAAATACTCACCAAACATTCTTTCTCTACCTCTTGAGGATACTACTTCTCTTCCCTCAATAAGCTCAAGTTCAACAAATTTGTTTATTGTCTGAGGACCAACGATTCCATCGTTTTCTACCTCGATAAATTCTTGATAAGATTTTACACAGCTTTCAGTATATTCATCGTATAAACCTGTAAGCTTTGTGGGATCAATAAATCCTTCGTGTAAAAGTACTTTTTGTATAGTCATTATATCTTGACCAGATTCCCCTGGTCTATAAACACTCTTTGAAAGCTTACCCATTGTATAACTTTCAATAAGTCTAAAATTATCTTCTGTAACGATATATCCAAGTTCACTTAGTTTATCTACAACTGCTACATCTACATTTCCAGTTGAATCAAGTCCATTATCAGCTTGAAAATTCTTTACTGCATTAAACAACTCTTCATCAAAATCAAAGGTAAACATAGTTGACTGAAAATATCCCATTGATTTCATTGCAGATTTTATAAAAACTATATCATCAAAGGTCATACCCTTTTCATAATATTTTAATTTAAGATAAGGTAAATTACTAGATCTGTTAAGGACTTTTAAAGTATCTTCCCCTACATTTCCTGAAGCTGCTACATTATACTTAGTCTGATATTTAACCATTGCATCATATAATTCTTGACCATACTGATTATTAATTTCACCAATATATAGTCCCTCAAGCTTCATTACTGTTTTAATTAGTTTTATATCCTTGCTCTCGTCTCCTATAGAATATCTTTCATCCTCGAAAAATGTTCCATCAGCAGCATAAGAGAACCCTACAAAAGAAATTAATGCAATTGTTAGTATAATTCCTGAAATAAAACTTTTCTTCACAGCTACCTCCTTCTTAAGACAATAATAGTATATTCCTAAGGAAATTTATTTCTACAATAAACCTGCGGCTACCTTTACGTCTCTTTGATGTTCTGGATCACTTTTGTTGTTCTTATGAAGTGTACTTCCTCTGAAGTGTATACAAACATGACCAGATACACCATTACCTTTTATATAATCATAGTTATATCCTCTACCATATTTTCCTGAACGACTTGAAACTGTAGCGCCATCAGGTAACTCTTCTCTACCTGCATGGGGCATACCATTCATCGATGCTGCAATTACCCTGTTATTCAAATATACAAGTACAGGTCTTCTAGCCCAACTATATTGACCTCCCCATAATTTTTTTATTGTCATGGAATCATTTTTTGACATTGGTTCAGCATCAATATGATTATGTCCATATGCAGCCATAACTCTAAATGTTTTTCCAGTATATAAATCCTCTACTACAAATACAGTAGACTTATTTTTAACCATTTTTTGTACTGTATTCCAGTGAAGGTATTCTCCATATCTTCCATTTACCTTTTTTCCACGGGATACTATAGTGTTATTAGATACATATCCAAGTGCAACTAATTTTTCTATTGTTCCCTTACCACATACACCATCAGCTTCTAGTCCATATTTTTCTTGGAATTTCTTAACTGACGCTTCAGTTACATCACCAAATATATGAGTGTATTGATCCGAGTCAAACTCTACTTCATTAGCTAAAGCCTTTTGAAGAACTTTAACATCAGGAAGTTTATCCCCATTTCTATATTCGCTAAAATTTAAGTTTCCTACTAATCTTTCAACCCTTTCAAGGTCTACATCAACAAGTCCCTTATCATATAAGATTTTTATAGTATCTCTACCAATTACACCATCAGGTGACATACCATTGGCTACTTGAAAATCCCTTACTGCTTTTTCAGTCTTGTATCCAAAATACTTTGTATACTCAGAATTCGAGAAAAATCCAAGCTCATCTAAAGCTTTCTGAATAAATACTATATCATCACTTTCCATTCCAACCTTGTATAGGGCTTGATTTAAAAATGGATAATCATCTGAAGAATACATTTTCTCTATAAGAGTATCGTCAATATTTCCAGTAACCTTTAATCCATTATATCTTTGATATTTCATTATAGCTTCAGTAATCTGATAATCATACTTATCATCAATTTCCCCATCGTAAATATCTTGTGATTTAAGGATCATTTTCACTAACCTTAAATCTTTATGGTTCTCACCTGCTTGGTAATCGTTTTTTGCAAAATAATCATGAGCTTGTCCATATGTTAGTGTTACTGTTAGTGTAAGCACTAGGACCAACAATAATGCAACGCGCTTTTTCATCCTTATCTCCTTCAATATTTATTGGGTCAGTAAATTTTATTCCAGTCCAGCTGCTACCCTAACACAATGCTGATGCTGTGGATCGCTTTTGTCATTCTTATGAAGGTGACTTCCTCTAAAGTGAAGACAAAGATGACCTGATATACCATTTCCTTTTATTCTATCATAGTTGTATCCTCTACCAAATCCACCTGAACGATTTGATACAGTTACACCTTCCGCAGTATCTTCTCTTCCAGCGTGGGGCATACCATTAAGTGATGCTGCAATGACTCTGTTATTCATATATACTAATACTGGTCTTCTAGCCCAACCGTACTTTCCACCCCAAAGCTGTCTTACTATCTCAGAATCTTTCCTTGTAAGAGGTTCAACATCGATATGAACCGAACCATAAGATGCCCTTACATAGAATTTAGATCCAGTATAAAAATCTTCAACAAGAAGATCTGTTTTTCCTCTGGAGTACATATTCTTTACTTGAGACCACTTAAGATACTCACCATATTTACCACTTCTCTTAGCACTTCTTGAAGCTATTAAATTATTTGAAACCAGACCTAATTCCTTAAGCTTTTTTATAGTACCTGATCCACAAACACCATCTGCCTCAAGTTCATATTTTTCTTGAAATTCTTTTACTGCATCTTCAGTTATATCGCCATAATAATTAGTAAATTCATCAAAATCAAAAGTCACTTCACTTGCAAGAGCCTGCTGAAGAACTTTTACATCTGGGCTACTATCACCATTTTTATATACTGAAAAACCAAGATTTCCTATTGCAGTTTTGCTATCTTTTATAACATAATCTGTTACTAAAAGACCTTTTTCAACCAATGCTTTTATAGTTCCACTTCCACATATTCCATCAACAACTAAGCCATTGTCTTTCTGAAAAGCCATTACTGCCTTTTCTGTCTTAACACCAAAATATGTAGTGTATTCGTCATTTTTAAAGAAACCTGCCTCATCAAGCGCTTTCTGAAGGACCAAAACATCATCATGCTCAAGTCCACCTCTATAAGACTCTAAATGAAGTACTGGGAAAAGTTTCAACTCTTCCATCTTATCAAGTGTTTCCCTGCCGATTATTCCATCAGCACCTAGTTCATTTTTTATTTGAAAATCATATACGGCCTCTTTAGTCTTTTCGCCGAAATACTCTGTAAACTCGTCAATGTTTAAAGTTCCTGCATTAGATAATGCTTTTTGAATTAATTTTACATCTGGCCCCTTGTCGCCCTGCTTATACTGATTGGAAAAATTGTCAGTAATGTCTGCAAAAACACTCCCTGAAAAAAATACTGAAAAAGCCAGAACCCCCGATAATACTCTACTTTTCAAATCATCACCTCTACTTATGCTATTTTTTTATTTAACATCTATATATAATATCGTAAAATTTACACAACTTTATATATTAATTTTACAATAGAGGTTAACATAAATCAAGGCAATTAATGTTACAAATCCTTTTCAATGGGTATTAATACTTAGTATTTGCCTAATAACAAATGAAGCCATTATCATTCCAGATACTGGTGGAACAAAAGCAATACTTCCTGGAGTTTGCTTTCTCTTTATATTTCCATCCTCATCTAATTGACTATTCTGTGTAATTGGAACTTCTTTAGAGTAAACTACATCCAATTTTTTTATAGCAAGTTTCTTAAGTTCTCTTCTCATAACCTTTGCAAGTGGGCAAACTGATGTCTTATAGATATCAGTAATTTCAAAGCGACTTGGATCTAACTTATTACCTGTTCCCATACTTGAAATTATAGGTATTCCCTTATCTTTACAAGTCTTAATCAAGTGTATTTTTGAACTTATCATGTCAATTGCATCAACAACATAATCAAAGTCTTCTTTAATTATTTCTTCACTGTTATCTTTGCTATATACCTTAGCTACAATATTAACTATTAAATCTGGATTTATTAAAAGTAATCTTTCCTTCATAGCGTCAACTTTCAATCTTCCAACAGTTTTTATATTGGCATGAATTTGTCTATTTATATTACTAACACATATATCATCAAAATCAATAAGAGTTATCTCACCGATTCCAGATCTAACTAAGGATTCTGCAGCAAACGAACCAACTCCACCTATACCAAATACTGCAATATGTGTTCCTTTAAGTTTTTCTAAACCATCCTGACCTAAAAGAAGCTCAGTTCTTTCAAATATTCCTTCCATTTCTAACTCCTTTCAAAAGTAACAAAAGTATCGTAATATGCAGTCTGTCCTCCCATTTCTGATTCAAGATCATCTGTAAGCAAATTGACACAACCACTCTTCCACCAAAATCCCTGATAAATAGTTGCAACATCATCCATTAGGCTATTGTCTATTTTTAGTCTGCATTTTATTTTCCCATTTTCATTTTTTACAGTTATTATTTCTCCATCAGTTAAATCCTTAGCGGTCTTACAATTTACCGATATTTCAGGTATATCATCAATATCCATAAAACCTTGTGAATTAATAGTTTCTTTCCAATGAATGCTTAGTAATCTTATATCACTAGACTTAGAGGCTTCCATATATACGCAGTGTTCTGTAAGTCCGTCTTCTAAAGCTCTCTTGGAAAGAAGTTCTATTTTCCCTGACTCAGTTTTAAACTTTTTCTCTTCAAAAGGCACATCATCATTTATTTTAAATGCTTCTTCTTTTAATTTCTCCAGTGATATATCAAAACTTGAAATCAATTTTCCGAGAGCATTTTTGAAAAACTCATCTTTACTAATTGTTGGGTAACTTGATAAATTAAGTTTCTTTGCTAAATCTGCAAACCAAAAGTATTCACTTACTACTTCCCTTGGTTTGTCGAACACTTTTTGAGAATAATTTAAATATGGGTTATACATGGAAGAAAAAATAAACTCCTCTTCCTCTAAAATACTTGTGCATGGTATTACAAGATCACAGCTTTCCATAGTATCAGTCATAAACATATCAAGACCTATTTTAAATGGAACCCTCTGAAATGCTTCCTTAAGCTTATTTACATTGGCCATCTGAACTAAGGGATTTGACTTTGTTATAAAGAGACACTTTATATCCCATTCTTTTATATAGTCAGCCATAAGTGTTTTAGGATAGTATCTTTTACTTTTCCCAAATTTATCACTTTCTTTTAAATGACCTGATATATATCTAGTGATTCTTTTATTGTTATAATAAACATGTGCACCTACTTCACCAACATTTCCTGAAAAAGCACATAGGGCATTTATAGCTCTAACAGTGTTTCCACCATTCTTATATCTTTGTATACCATATCCTAAGATAACTGTCGTCTTCCCCTTTGAGAATACTTCAGTAAGTTCATTGATATCTTCATTTGATATTCCTGTTTCTAAAATAGTAAAATCCCTAGTAATATTTTTAGAATACTCCATAAGTCTTTCATATCCTATAGTATTATCATCTAAGAATTTTCTGTTTTCCCAACCATTCTCCACAAGGCTACTAATTATATTTAGAGCCAGGGCACCATCTGTAGCTGGATTCACCTGTATATGTTTAACGTATGGAAGCTTTGCCGTTCTAGTAACTACTGGGTCAATCAGATAAACTTTAGCCCCTGCCTTATTAGCTTCATTAATTTTATCCATAAGATGCATATTAGTCACCACAGGATTTCTTCCCCAGATTACTATGTTATGACTATTTACTAAATCATTTATTCCATTGGCCTTATTATCTCCAAAATCATATTTTGTGGCCTGATCTCCGGCACTCCAACATAAACCACCTTCATGAACAGAGACACCGCCAAAATGGTCAAAAAACATCCCATCTACTTCTTTACTCATTCCCCCATAACCACAATCAGTAAAAAACATAATACTTTCTGAACCATATTTCCTCTTATATTCCGATAGTTTCTCTACAACAATATCAGTTGCTCTTTCTAGAGAAATTTCTTCAAATTTCCCGTCCACTTTTAGTAAAGGTTTTAAAAGTCTATCCTTATGGAATCTTCTATCAAGATGTCTTCTTCCATTATTACAGATGTAACCCTTTGTAACTGGATGAGATTTATCACCTTTTGCAAGATACTTACCATCTTTCTCTTCTATTTCTATAGAGCATATATCAAAGCAATCTAAAGAACATGTTATTTTTTTATTCATATTAATTCACCACCACAATTCAAAAAAATTATTGAAATATTAATTTCAGGGTATATATATAACAGATATATTATAATACATTTATTATCTTTCATTTAAGATGATAAATCAATGACACAATCATTAAACTAATCGCTCCTTCATAATTTAATATTTTACCTTACATAAATATATGTAAATATTTTGTAAGGAGGGTTTTTTATGAAAAAGATTTTACTACCTGTAGACGGTTCAAAAACTTGTAATCTTTCTTTTGAATATGCTAAAACACTAGCAGAAAAATTTGGTTCTGAAATCATTATAGTTAATGTACAGAACATAAATACTGTAGTAACTTGGGGTGTTGATTCATTGGCGTATAAAGATAATGTTTTTGATCCACACAAATTGGCTGAGGAAATCATCAAAGAAGCATCTAAATTCTTTGACGGTACTGGAATCAATGTTACTCTAAAGAGTGCAATTGGTGATCCAGCTACTCAGATTCTAAAAATGGCTGAAGGTGAAAACTGTGATGTAATTGTAATGTGTACCCATGGAATGTCAGCTACTAAAAGATTCTTACTTGGTAGTGTAACTAACAAGGTTGTACATCATGCACATATCCCAGTTCTTGTAGTAAGATAGTTGATTTATAGCCAAAAATCCTGACCTATTAGTAGGTCAGGATTTCTTTTGTTTTAATATTTATTTTTTTGCAAAACTTTCAATAATGTTTAAAATAACTTTTACAGACTTCTCCATGGACTGAACTGGTATATATTCAAATTTACCGTGGAAATTATGTCCCCCTGTAAAAATATTCGGGGTTGGAAGTCCCATATAAGATAGTCTAGCGCCATCAGTACCACCTCTTATTGGTGTTACTATTGGCTCAATCCCCTCTTTTTCAATAGCCTTGATCGCTACATCTACTATTTCCATAACAGGAAGAATCTTTTCCTTCATATTGTAATAGGAATCCTTTATCTCAAGAACAACTGTATTTTCACCATATTTTTTATTGATAAAATTAGCTGTTTCAATCAGAAAATCTTTCTTTTCAAGGAATTTGTCCATATCATGATCCCTAATAATATAGTGCATACTTGCAGACTCTACTTCTCCAGATAAATCTGTCAAATGATAAAAACCTTCATATTTCTCAGTATTTTCAGGCTTAGCAAATTCAGGAAGCATATTATTTAGTTCCATTGCTATAAGAAGTGCATTCTTCATTTTTCCTTTAGCTGAACCTGGATGAATATTAACACCATTTATTTTAATATTTGCAGATGCTGCATTGAAGTTTTCATACTCTATTTCACCAACTTCTCCACCATCAACAGTATATGCAAATTTGGCATCGAACTTCTCAACATCAAATTTATCAGCCCCGCATCCAACCTCTTCATCTGGCGTAAATCCAATCATAATATCTCCATGTGGAATGTCAGGATTATTTATCAAATATTCAACAGCACTGATTATCTCAGCAATACCAGCCTTATCATCTGCTCCTAGTAAAGTAAGTCCATCTGTAACTATAAGATCTTGCCCTTTATAGTGACTTAACTCAGGAAAATCAGATACCTTCATAACTATTCCCTTTTCATCATTAAGAATAATATCCTGGCCATCATAGTTTTCAACTATTCTTGGATTTACATCTTTTCCAGACATATCAGGACTTGTATCCATATGAGCAATAAATCCAATCCTAGGAATATCCCTATCGATGTTTGCTGGCAATTTAGCCATTACATAACAATTTTCATCAATTGATACATCATCAAGTCCAAGTTCTTTCAATTCTTCTACTAGCTTATTTCCAAGCTCAAACTGCTTTTTTGTACTTGGAATTACACCAGCATCCTCTAAAGACTGGGTATCAATCTTTACATAATTTAAAAATCTTTCTTTTACATTCATTAATTATTCTCCTTAGCACTATAAATTTGCTATATCTTCTATAACTACCCTCTCATATTCAGAGCCTATTTTAATTATTGTATCATTTACTTGTGAATCCAAAACAATACTATCAATACTATGAACAGGCATAACACCTATTGATGTGCCTGTAATAAAAGCTCCATCAAAATCTGATATTTCATCTACTGAAACATCTACTTCTTTATATTCTAAACCTAGATTAGAAATAGATTCTATCACTTTAAGTCTAGTAATACCCATAAGTACTTTATTAGCTTTTGGTGTAAATACAACATTTCCTTTCACAAAAAAAAGATTGGATCTACTTCCTTCAGTCACTAAGTCATCATTATCCGTAAGAATCGCCTCATATATACCATTCTCATTCTTAAAATTCTCGAGTCTTTTTTTATAATCCATATTCAATGTTTTAACATTTGGATTTTCACGAACTTCTTTGAAAAGACCAGTTCGCACCCCAAGAGAATAAAGCTCCTGATCAGGGTATGAAGTTTTAGAATAATATGTGTATATTTTCAGAGAATCCTCATATGGAATAATAACTAATTTAGCATTTCTATTTACAGGAACTCCATTTGTTAAAGTATTCAAATAGCAAATTATAAGCTCTCTATTCACCTTTAAACTTGAAGCAATTTTTTCCAATGACAAGTTTAGTCTTTCTACATGTTCATTTAAGAATAGAGCCTTTCCATCAATTAGTCTTATGACTTCATATATTTTTCTTTTTCCATCATCAAAATTAGGACAATCAAATTCCTTGACTTCCCCATCCATTAAATAATATTCGCAGTCAATATCTCTTTTCATGATATCATCTCCCAAATATATTATACATTTATAAAGGGATATTAGTCTAATTTTTTTCTAAATTTTACTGATGCTAAAATAATCAGAAAAGTCATAAATGTAATCATTGGAATAGCCTCATCAATAAGATTAGTAAAACTACTCCCCCTGAGAATTATTCCTCTAATTATTTCTAAAAAATATGTCAGTGGAATAAAATATCCTGCTTTTTCAATTACAAATGGCATAGCTTCCCTAGGGAAAACAAAACCTGATAGAAGTACACTAGGTAGAATAAATAGCATAGTCATCTGCATAGCTTGAGCTTGATTTGTCGCTACTACTGATATCAGAATACCTATGGCCAAGGAACAAATCACAAAAGCCATACCCAAAATCAATAGTAGGGGTACACTTCCCACTATTTCGACATTGAACCAACGGGTTCCTAAAACGAGGGCAATAATAAAATCTATCCCACCAATTATTATATAAGGAATCATTTTTCCAAGTATCAGTTCTGGTGGTTTAATAGGGCTCACCATAAGTAACTCCATAGTTCCCCTTTCCTTTTCCCTAACCAAGGAGAAGGCTGTCAGCATTACTGTTATGTTTTGCATGACAAGTCCTATTAGTCCTGGAATAGTAAATTTAGTACTTTCAAGATCTGGATTGTACCAGACCTTAGTTTTTACATCTACTTTCCCTGTATTTCTTTCAACACCCATAACAGATATACTATAATCATTTGAAACCATCATTGCATTTTTTAGTGCCGTTGATGCAATATTGGGATCAACTCCATCAATAATTATCTGAATTTCACTTCTACTATCTTCCATATTCTTAGAATAATTACCTGGAATAACTAATGCCGATTTAACCACATTATCTTTTATCATTTCCTCAATTTCATCAATATTTTTCACATATCTAGTAATATTAAAATAATTTGAAGCTTCAAATTTTGATATAAGCTCCCTACTTACAGTTGATTTATCCATATCTAGTATTGCCATGTCAACATTATCAACATCAGTATTTACTGCATAACCAAACATGAAGATAAACATTACCGGCATAATAAGAGCCATAATCAAACTTGCCTTATCCCTTTTTATATGGATAAACTCTTTTTTTAGAACAGTTATTATTCTACTTAACCTCATAATATCATCACGTCCTTAATGCTCTCCACTGATAAACTTAAGCTCATCAAAGGAATCTGTTATTTTCTTACCATATATTTCTTCAACAAAAGTTATAAAAACCTCTTCAAGATTCTTAACATTTTTTTCTTCTATAATTTTTTTAGGATTACCAGTTCCAATTATTTTCCCATCAAAAATGAAGGATACCCGGTCACAACTTTCTGCCTCATCCATATAATGGGTAGTGACTAAAATGGTTATGCCCCTCTTAGCTAATTTATAAATAATTCCCCAAAATATTCGTCTAGAAACAGGATCAACCGCTGATGTGGGCTCATCAAGTATTAGGATTTCTGGATTATGAATCAATGTACATCCAAGTGCTAATCTTTGTTTCCATCCACCAGATAAATTCTTAGTCAGTACATTTTCCTTACCCTGAAGACCTGCCATATTAACAGTTTCTCTAATTCTTTCTTTTCTTTCATTTTTAGGAACCATATAAATCTCAGTGTAAAATCTCAAATTTTCCATTACAGTCAAGTCTTCATATAAACTGAATTTCTGAGACATATAACCGATTCTTTCCTTTATCAACTCTGAATCTTTACTTATATCGTACTTATATACCCTACCACTTCCAGCAGTAGGAGATAGTACCCCACAAATCATTCTAATCAATGTTGATTTTCCTGCACCATTTGGACCTAAAAGACCATATATTTCACCCTTTTTTATTTGCAAATCCACTCCATCTACTGCCTTAAAATCCTGAAATTTTTTAACTATATTTTTAATATCAACAATCAATTCACTACTCATTTACATCATCTCCAATATGGACATCAACAAGCATACCAGGTCTGAATTTTTCAGAATTCTCCAAACGGAGCTTTACTAAGAAAACTACTTCCTGTTTACTTTCTTTTGATTCAAGATTTCTAGGTGTAAATTCCCCTATTGAGGAAATGTAGTATACAAGTCCTTTAGTAGCAAGTTCATCATCCCTAACCACATCAAGTTTATCTCCAACCGAAAACTTACCTAAGGATGTTTCTTCTACGAATATTTTCAGCCATAAATTACCTGACTCAGTAATTTCCATGGCCTTCCCACCACTTCTAAGGAGCTCTCCCTCTTTAACAAAAACATTTTGAACAGTACCATCAACTGGTGATATAACAATAGCTTTATTTATTTTTTTCTCCATAGCTTCAAGTTTCCACTTTGCTGCATCATACTGCTTTTCGTAGTAAAGTATCTCTTCTTCCTTACTACCTTTTTTAAGAAGTTCCAATTGTTCCTGAAGTATTCCTTTTTCCTTAACAGCCCTATCATATGATGACTTTTCCATATCATACATATGTTGCATATCCTTTACTTCCTGAAGCGAAACTGCCTTACTCTCATATAAAACTTTGTAAGAGTTTAAATCACTTAATGCCTTCTCCATAGTTTTCTTTTTAGCAGCTATCCCCTCTGAAGATGAGGCAATCTCAATCCTGACTTTATTTATCTCTTCTCTTCTATTTCCTGACTTAACAAGTTCCAGTCTATGAAGGCTACTTTCTACTTCTGCTTTCAATCCTTCATATTCATCATTAAGTACATCGCTTTCAACTTTAAAAAGTTTGTCTCCTTTTTTTACCACTTGCCCCTCTTCTACAAATAGTTCTTCCATTTTGCCTATTAATTCGCTTTCTACATCATATAAGTCCGCTTCAACAGTTCCAGTATAATAGTCTTTTTCAATACTCTCACATCCTGAAATAATAAGAGAAATTGATAATAATAGACCTAAAATCATTTTTCTTCCCATTATTAACACTCCTTTTCCCTATAGCTAATACCATCAATAACCATATCTAGAATACTATCAACCATGTCTTCACTTTCAGTTTTTTCACCAGAAAGCAAAAATCTTACTACTATACTTAGTGCTGATCCAAAAATAAACGAAAACATATCCTCTCTTGGAATATCTTTTAGCTCTATTTTTTTCCCAATTACATCCAATAACCTATTACCATATGAAAAAAGTCTTTCCTTAATAATCTCCACATACTCATTTTTTAAACTATCGTGAAAATTTAATTCTATAAAAACAATCTTCAACAACTTCCTATTTTCCTCTATCAATTCCAACCTATCCCTTATTAATTCCCTAAGTAATACTTTTGGAGCTAAATCATCAATATTTTCAAAAAAACTTTCAGTCTTTGCTATAAATGACTCATTGACAAATATTAGTGAACCTTGGTGAACAATAGACCTTAGTAACTCTTCTTTATTTTTATAATACCTAAATATAGATCCCTCAGAACACTTTGCAACCTTTGCAATTTCAGATGTTCTAGATCCATAGTATCCCTTTTCAGCAATAACTTCTATTGCAGCTTCCATAATTCTTTTTTCTAAGCTTATATCCTTTGCCATAACTTATCCCTCCGATAATGAGTAATTACTCACTCATTATATACCCCGTTTTTTGCACTGTCAATTATATATATCAAAACATTAATTTTATTATGTGATATTCCTCCAAAATCATACTTTCTACTTTAGTACTTTCATACAAATTCATTTTTTTCGAGCGAGTTATCTTCGACTCGTTTTCGAATCACAAAAAACTCAACAACGGGTTATTTTTACACATTAGCTATTTCAACGTTTTCATCGTTTGTTATTTTTTTACATTTCGTTTCAAACCGACTTTTTGACAAAAAAATTTAACTATGCTATACTTATTTATGTTGAATTAAATATTGTGAAGTAGATAAATTGATTATCTAGTCTTGTGAGTTATGATATGCCTTATTGTAGATTATGATGAACTTGACAAAATAAAGTGAAATTTTTATCGAAAAACTTCATGTAGAACTGGGGTCTGCTTAGGTTCATTTAGGACATAAGCTATACTATACATAAGTGTGGTATAAAGGGAATCATAATTGGTGAAACTTAGACACTCTAACTCTATGACTTAGTCATAGGATTGGAGTGTCTTTTTTTATTATCTATTTCCTATCTTTTGGCTATTTTCAGTCAATCAATTTCAATTATTATGAATTTATCTTTCAATAATTGGTCTTATTTTAATTTATTTCAGTATCATTTAACATCATAAGGAGGTAATCTATGAGAGTAGATAATTCACACAAAAAAGAATTATTTTCTAGAAACTTTACCAAATTTGGTTTAGATATGAATCCTGTCGTAAGTATTCTTTCAGGACTTATAGTAATTGCATTTTCAGGTTTTGCACTAACAAACTTAGAATATGCCAATACTGTTTTTTCTAAACTAAAAGCAACAATTATCACAAATTTTGACTGGTTATTTATCTTATCATCTTGTTTATTCATTATTATGTGCTTATTCCTGGCATTTTCTAAATTCGGAAAAATTAGACTAGGAGGCAAAGATATTAAGCCTGAGTTTTCAAACTTCGCATGGTACTCCATGTTAATCTCTGCTGGAATGGGCATTGGATTAATGTTCTGGTCAGTTGGAGAACCCTTATACCATAACAAGTATCTTCCACCAATTTTCCAAAGTGGTGATACAGTTACTTCAGCCCTTTCTACAACTTTTTTCCATTGGGGATTCCATCCATGGGGAATATACGCACTAATGTCTTTATCATTAGCATATTTTGCATTCAACAAGAACTTGCCCCTGTCAATGCGTTCAGTATTCTATCCAATATTTAAAGAAAGAATATTCGGTATAGTAGGGGATCTTATAGACGTATTAGCAGTAGTTGCATGTCTATTCGGACTAGCTACTTCACTTGGTCTAGGTGTTCAGCAAATAAATAGTGGTCTAGAATATCTATTTAACGTACCTTACAATGTTAATATTCAAGTAATATTAATCATTTCAATCACTTTAATAGCTACACTTTCAGTTGTTTCAGGAATTGATAAAGGTGTAAAGTTCCTTTCTGAACTTAATATTAAGATTGCTGGAGCATTTATGCTTGCAGTACTTCTTTTCGGACCAACAATGTTTATACTAAGAACTTTTTCTAATAGTCTAGGTTTATATCTAAATGATTTCATTAACTCATCATTTTTTATAAACACTGGTGAAGGAACATGGCAAGGTGATTGGTCAATATTCTACTTAGCTTGGTGGATATCATGGTCACCATTCGTTGGAATGTTCGTTGCAAGAATATCAAAAGGTAGGACGATAAAGGAATTCGTTCTTGCTGTTATGATTATACCTTCATTCCTATCATTTATCTGGCTATCAGTATTTGGTGGCACATCGATATACTTGGATCAGATTACAAATGGCGCAATATTCCAAGCTGTTCAAAGTAATCTACCAGTTGCTATGTTTGAAATGATTAAGTATATGGATATTGCTCAAGTGATTAAAACTATACTAAGTGTACTAGGAACTTTCCTTGTTATATCATTCTTTGTTACATCTAGTGATTCTGGTTCACTAGTTGTTGACAACATAACTTCCGGTGGAAAAATTGATTCACCTGTTCCTCAAAGAGTATTCTGGGCGTCAATGGAAGGTTTAGTTGCTGCTATCCTACTACTTATAGGTGGTGAAAAAGCCCTTATAGCCCTACAAACAGCAGTAATAACTACAGGACTACCCTTTGCAATCCTTATGACTGTAATGGGATTCGCATTAATCCATACTGTAAGAAAAGACTTTAAGGTCATGGATATACCAGGTTATAATGAAAAGGTAGTTGAGTTAAAAGATATTAAGAGTAAGAAAACTATTACCAGTAACAAACTAGTTGATGTAGAATAAATAAAGCCCTAGACAAAATTGTCTAGGGCTTTAAATATTTACTTACTAGCCATAATATCAATAATAACCTTATCTGCAAATGCCATTCCTTCTGTAGCCAGTTTTCCCAGATTGCTGATAGTATCTTCTGCACTCGCTCCAACGATTCCCTCTATAGAAGATACTGATTTACCATCCATTGCTACAATTACTGCTTGTATAGCTGCTGCTGCAGAGGTTGATAACTTCATGGCACATCCATTTTTTGCCCCATCACATATCATCCCTGCAGTATTTCCAATCATATTATTTATACATCCTTCAATCTGACTGTAATCAGCTCCCATCAACCAGGCTATAGCTACAGCTGATCCAGTTGAAGCTGCTACTCCACATCCACAAATTGGAGATAACTTTCCTATAGCATTTTTTATATAGCTATTTATTATATGGCTAATAGCTACTGATTTATTAATTTTACTTCTTTCTAACTCAACCATAGTAGTATAGGCATATATAGGCAAGATCGCAGTTAGTCCATTATTACCACTTCCATTGCTGCTCATTACAGGCATTGTAATCCCAGACATTCTGGCATCAGAAGCACCAGCTGTATACATCATAGCCCTTGTAATTAGATCTGATGATAATATTCCCTTATCTATATTATTTTTTATGGAAGTCCCTATTCCCATACCCAGTTCTCTATCAATACCTTCCATGGCTATTTTTTTATTCATTTCTATTCCTTGGTACATAAAGTCCAAGTCCTTATCTTCCATACTATCTATAGTCTCTATTAAATCTTTTATTTTATAATTAAATATGCTCTGATTCGCTTCATTTGAACATTCTTTTGAAGGCTCATCTTGATATATAGTCTCTCCATTTTTTTCTATAAGAATAAATTTATCATGACTGTCTTTAATTATTACCCTAGATGAATCTTCATCTGAACTTATAAGAACTTCAATATTAATTTTATCTGAAGTATCCTTTACCTCAATTTCTATTAAATTTTCCTCAATTATTCTATCAGCTACGTCAACCATTTCAGGACATATATCTTCATATAGAGAAAGTCCTTTTCTCCATTCAAGTCCTGCAAGACCAACAGCAACTGCATATTTATGTCCATACTTACCTGTACCAGGTAGTCCTACAGCAAGTCCATTTTTAAAGACATTTGGACAAAGCTTCACGATTACCTTATTAATTTTCGAATCCCCGATTAAATCCTTTGCCCTAGCAACTCCAAGTGTTATTGCAACCGGTTCAGTACATCCCATTGCAGGTTTAACTTCCCTTTTCAATGTATTTAAAATAGTATTTTTCATATAAAATCCCCCTTTATTATAACTGCTATTAAGCAGTGATGCCTAATATAGCCTAAAGTATCCTAAGATGGTCTAAAATCGTAGTTTGTGCTATATTAACCCTTTATCTAATATTTAAGCAATTTATATGCCAAGAGATAGTAAAATCTTTTACTGATTGAAAATACTAAGTTTTATAACACATTGTAAATATAGAAAACAATTTAAAACAAAAAAATCTCAAAATGAGACTGAAAACAACTTCCTATAGTCTCATTTTGAGATTTTTTCTCATTATATATAATTATATTTATCGTCTTTAATCTTTATTTCGTATTCTTTTAGCTTTCGATAGAGAGTAGCCCTGCTTATTCCTAAGCTCTTTGCTGCATTATCTATGCATTTTTCACTGCTTTTATACATCTTTATTCTTCTGATTATTTCTACTTTCTCAATTTCTTTCAAGGTTACTTCTTCAAACTCCTCCTTATCAGATGATAAGGCTTTATCTGTTTTCATTATTCGTTCTGGTATATCATTTATTGTTATATGTTCTTTGCTACACATATTCATAGAATACTCTATAACATTTTGAAGTTCCCTAACATTTCCTGGCCAGTTATATTTCACAAACAAACTCATAACATCATCCGAAAAAGCCAATATTTTTTTATTGAGTTTTTCATTATATACTTTTAAGAAATGCTCAAGTAGCATTGGAATATCTCCATCTCTATCCCTAAGTGCTGGTACTTTAAGGGGCACAACATTTAGTCTATAATATAAATCTTCCCTAAACTCTCCCCTACTCACCATATCTTCAAGATTCTTATTGGTTGCAGCTATTATTCTACTATCCACAGAAATAATATCATTAGACCCTATTTTTTCTATAGTTCCTTCTTGTAAAACCCTTAATAGTTTAGTCTGGAGATGAAGTGGCATGTCTCCTATTTCATCTAAAAATATTGTACCCTTATTGGCCATTTCAAATTTCCCGCTTTTACCATTCTTATTCGCACCTGTAAATGCTCCATCAACATATCCAAATAATTCACTTTCCAATAAACTATCAGGAATAGCAGCACAATTTATCGCTACAAATGGATTATTTTTTCTTGAGCTTGATCTGTGTATCCCCCTTGCGAATAGTTCTTTACCCGTTCCACTTTCACCTGTTATTAAAACCGTTGAAGAAGATTTTGATACTTTCTTTGCCTTCTCTATTGTACTTAATATCTCCTTGCTAGTGCCAACTATATCATCAAAGCTTATAGTCTTTGTACTGACATAAAGGGAATTCAAAGTATCTACTACTTCATTGTAATTACTTAAAATGATTACGATTCTATAAGGTATGCTATCCCGCATAATTGTATTTACATCCATAACCCCTTTAAAACCTGTAGGTAAATATGAAACCTCTCTATTTCTTATAGCATAGGCGGTATAGTACTTTAAAGAAAAAATCTCCATAAAATTTTGACTTCTAAGTTCTTCTTCTTTCATATTCAGATACTCCAAAGCTCTCTTATTATGACTAACAAGCTTACCTTCATGGTCTAAAACAAGTATCCCCTTATTCAAAGCTTCTACAACTACATTCAACTCTTCTGCTAAAAGTTTTACAGCCTGATGATTCTTTTTTTCTAGTACTTTTGAAGAGATGAGTTGCGACATTATATCTATATATTTTAATAGGGCTTCCTTATTACTAATTATTCGCTCCCTTTGGTCTTTAGTAAATGCAATAAGTCCTATTACTGCAATAGACTTACCATTAACCTTTATTGGGCAACAAACTTCAGCATACTCTTTACAATCTTCGTAATTAGAACATTTTATACAGACTGGATGTTTACCCGGATCCAAAATCACAAGATTCTCGCCTTTTTCCATAGCATAATAAAAAGCAGAATCTTCTCCAACCTTATCACCTACACAATTTCTATATCTACCAGTTCCCGCTATTCTAGTAAGTTCACTATCAATTACCGTGACATCTATATTTAATACACTTGAAATTGCCTCAGATATTTTTTGAACATCTTGAATAATATTTGACATACACATAGCAAACACCCTTCCATAGAAAACATTTTAATAGATATAAATTATACCTTTACTCTGCGTCTGTAGCTTTTTCAACAATATAATCATAACCTAAGACACCTTCAATATTTTCGCTATCAATCTTAGTAGCGAATGAAATAATCTTATCTCCACTTTCAAAATCTACATATATATCTGATATATATATGCCCTCTTCTATAGCTGAAGTATACCAGCTTCTTTCCCTTGGATCATAACCTGATGGCATTTCTATATCTTCAGAACAATAAAAATTTCCATCTGAATCGGCGAAATAAGCCATTTGCATATAGGTATCTTCACTACTTTTTACTCCCTTTAATATTTCTTCTATGTAATCCATAGTTATACCAACTTTTGAGCAGGCTTGAATTTCTTTATGTAAAAACTCTTTGTCAATAGATCCATCTTCTTGTATTAAACTACTTCTAAACTTTTCTCCTTCACCTTCCTGAACAAGATTTTTTTCAACTATTACATCATTTTTTGAAATGCTTGAATCACATCCTACTAAAATCAATAGGTTAAATAACAAAAGTATTGCTATAATTTTTTTCATTTCATCCTCCTAATATACAGATTTATCACATACTTATACAAAAAAAATTCTATTCATTAAAAAATAGAGCTGAAAAATCATTCAGCCCTATCTCTTTCTGATATATTTATTTTCTTAATCTTAATTTCCCAATAGACGTCATAGAGAAAATCAGGAGAAATAGTATACCTATATAACTTAACTTATATACGTTGGAATCTCTATCAAGGTAAAATAAATAAGAATAAACAAAACAAAAAATAGATATAATTGCGAAATGGACTGCAATCCAATTTACATATTTCTTATTGTTCTGGGCATCTCCACTTCCAGCATAATTTACTAGATTGTTCATACCTCCAAACTTAATAAGATACGCAAGTACTAATGTTCCAATACCAGTTAAAACGTTGGCAACAACTGCTGCATTCATTTACGTTCCTCCCTATAATTATTAAATAACTAATCTTAATTATACTATATAAGTTTCTATAACTCAATTATCTCATCATACTCAAAAATACCCTCAGGTATATGTGTATCTCTAACAAAAAGAATTGCGCTACATGAAGTAAATTTAGAAGGTAATTCCCCTTGGCTCCATATTATTTCTTGATTAAAGACTTCATCATAAAAATCAGATACCATAAAACCTAATGCTTCTAATGAATATCTCATCTTATCTGGATATACACAGGGCTTATTACTTTCTTTTTCACAAACACTACACAGGGAACAGGAACCTGGAAACAGTCCTAAGGCTCCTTTTACTTGATCTTCATATTTTAAAATTTTCTTACTCATGAAATTTTTAGTTTTCTCAAATATATATACCGATAAAAAATTTATAAATTGTGAGTCAAAATCACCATCATGGCCATAGCGCTTTGCCTCCTTAGATTCATAGACAACTCCTTTAAAATACTCTATATTATCCCTTATTTCCTTTGAATCTATTTCAGTTAATAATATCAGCATTCTGTCATAAGGCTCTAAGTAATCTTCTATCAAAAAATCAAAATCAGGGCAGCTATGATTTTTCATATAATTGTTGCAAGCTTTACAAAATTCCACTACCGTATCTTTTTTATAGTATTTCATATACTGAGATTTACTGATTACTTCTTTTTTTATTTTAAGATTTATTTTCAATGGTTTCACATCCTTATATAAATTATATCAAAAAAATATCCACCATGAATTAACTTGGTGGATTTATAAAGATTCTGGTTTAAAGAAATAATAACCTTGTATTTCATCACAACCTATTTCATTTAGTTTATCATATTGATCCGATGTCTCTACACCTTCTGCTACAACACTAAGTCCATACTGCTTGGAAAGATTTACAATAGTTTTTATCATTATATCTATCCTATCATTATTCCCTATCTGACTGACAAAAGCCTTATCAATCTTTACTTCATCAATTATAAGTTTAGATAAATAATTTAAAGATGAATACCCTGAACCAAAGTCATCTAAAGAAATTCTTATTCCCTTAGCCCTTAACTCAGACATTACCTGAATAACTTTATCGAAGTTATTAATAGCTACCTCTTCAGTAAGCTCAATAATGATTTTTTCATTAGGTACATTATATTTTTTTGTAGACTCCAGTAAAAACTTAGAAAAACCTTCTGATATAAAATGAGATGGAGAAATATTTATTGAAACAGAAGTATCTTTGCCATATTTATCAATTATCTTATAGTAATCATTTAATACTTTACTAATGATTATCTTTCCAAAATCAACTGATTGATTCATTTTCTCTATCATGTTAACAAACTCTATAGGGCTTATTTGTCCTAAATGATCATCGTTTATACGAGCAAGAGCTTCAACTCCAGATATACGACCTGTGTAACAAGAAATCTTAGGCTGATAATGTATAGTAAAAGAACTATTGTCTAAATACTTTTCTACAGTTTCCTTAAGTCTATACTCATGTCTAAACATCATATCTAGCTCATTATCATAGTATACCTTCTCAACACCTTCCCTTACCTTAGCATGGGTTAGGGCTAGTCTCGCCTTTCTATATGTTTCATCTATATTATGACTTTTTTCATGTCTTACATAACTTGCTTTAAACTGTATTTTGTTAGATAATTTAGGAATATTAAAATTGTTTTTAAAGTTTTCTTGATAGTCATCTACCCTTTCATAAAAATACTCTTCTCCATCACATGGTATCCATATGGAAAATTCATTACCACTAATTCTGCTAAGAAGTTCTTCGGGTTTTCTTTCACCATCAAAATTTTTTGCAATATTATAAAGTACATCATCCCCCATACTATCTCCATAAATCGAATTTATAACCCCCAAGTTATTAACATTGAACATAACTAAAAAACCTTCATGATTTTTGTCCTTAACTTTTTCAAGTTCCTCTTTAAACTTATATTCATTAATTAAACCTGTGAGTTGATCATAATATGCAAGCTCTTCAATTCTAATAATACTATTTTCCAAACTCTTTATATTCTCTAAAAGATAACCCCTTATAGAATATACAACTGTGTGTAAAATAAAAATGTAAAGGAAGAATACTAAAAATTGAATAGCCCATAAAGAACTATCTGCGTGAATACTTACTTTCAAACCATTGTACCTATAGAATATAAATAAACCTATAAAAATAACTAATGAAAAAAATCCAACTGCCCTACTATTTTCTTTCGATAAAAGAAGTACAGCCATAATATTACTAATCATAAGTAAAGATAGCCCTGCACTACCAAAACCTCCATCTAAAAATGAAAGTACTCCCATAATTATTGGTACTGATATTGTAATCACTATTTTTAGCTCTATTGTAACTTTCTTTTTAATCAAAGATACAATTAAAAAAATTATTCCAACAATAGAATTATATACAACAAAGCGATTAGAAATGGCGCTAAAATAAACCATAATAGCAGAAAGCCAGGCTATTACTGACCCTATTGGCATAATGCTATCGAAGCTTTTCTCTATTCTATTAAGTATCATAGCATCATAATCTTCTCTAAACATATCCATCCCTCACTTCATCAGTGATACCACACCACTTATAGAAATAGATACCCACTATTTTCATTAGTATTGATTAACTTCATTTTTTTCTATATAAATCGGTTCATAAGTCTATCCATTATATAATCAATATTTGATTCATCAACACTATGTTTTTCTATAAATTCATCTATTCTTCTTATTCTATCCTTATCATAAAGATCATCATTACATTGAATTGCACCAATTCTTCGACCTACCTTATACTTGATTTTTTCTTCATCGCTTAAGTCCAAATACCAGTTAATTTTTGAAAGGATTATTTCCTTATCCTCTGGTAGCCTTCCTTCAACTTCAGGTATAAGATTAAGAATATGGTCGCTTTTTATATAACTAGTAATTCCATTAAAACTCTCTATAAGTAGCTTAAGTTCCATAACCATTGTGTCATCATTAGTTCTAGTAAAAATACCAGAATCATAATCATTTTTTAATACAGATCTATTGGTAACTGCAAGGGTTCTAAGACGAATAAAATCCGGATTAATCTGATTTAAAGCATCAGCTGTTTCCCTAGCATTCTCTTCTGAATACTCATTTCCTCCTAGTCCAGGCATAAAGTATTCTGATAATTCAATACCTGCTTTCTTAACCTTTTGACCAGCAATTATATGGGTCTTTTTATCTACACCCTTTTCAACCAGTTTAAGTACCTTATCCGATCCAGTTTCCATACCTATATGAATCCTATTTAAACCAGCTTGAGATATTCCCTTCATATCCTCATCACTTATTCTGGCAATTGTATGGGATCTCCCATAACTGGTTATCCTCTCAACATTCCCAAAACATTTTCTCAAATGAAGAAGAATTTCAACCATATCATCTGGCTTTATTATCATACTGTTGGCATCTTGTAGGAATATTGATTTCATTCCTCCTTTATACCATCTAAAAACAAATTGTAATACCCAGTTATCATCAAGAGTGTATCTTTCTTTTAACGAAGATAACAGTTCCTGTGCTTCATTCTGAGATGATTTTTCCATACTTTTAAATGTGTCCACACAATCTTTTACAAAATCTATATCCTTGATAATATGCTCCTTAAGCCTTAGACTAAACTTCATCCCTTTATATAAAGAACAAAACTTACATCTATTCCATGGACAATTTCTTGTAAGCCTCAGTAGTAAACTATCAGCTTCACTTGGTGGTCTTATTCCCCCGACTTCAAAACCTGTATATTCCTGTTCACAGCTATTCATACATATCCTCCTCAGCTTATCGTCTTTGCAGAAATTATATAATACTACTTAGGCCAAAACAATAAGTGGAATTTTAGTAACTTAGTATAAAAAATAAACCTACAGGAAAAAATCCTGTAGGTCTATAATTATTCAAGTCCAAATTCTACTCTAATACATTTTCCAACAACTTTTATTTTCTTAGGCTCCATTTTCTCAGGACTTGTTCCTTTTCTATCCCTTGTCATTATGATGCTTCCATTTTCTTTTCTAAGTCTTCTAATAATCTTTCTACCTGAATATTCTACAATATAAATTTTATCATTTTGAATATCCTTAGTATCAAGAATCATAAGGATGTCACCTTTCATTATTCTTAATCCTTCAAGATCATCATTAGATGCCCTATAAAAATTAATTTTTTCAGGATGATGTCCTTCTATTTTTTTACTTAATATTGGCAATTCCTTATTTCCTACAGCTTTACCCGTAATCATATCAATAATAGGGAATTTCTTAATTACACCCTCAAGAGCACTTGCCCATTGAGCATTGGGCTCGACATTATATCTTACTTGCTGAGTCACCTGTACATTTTTCTTAGGCTTTTTCTCCTTTGCCTCTTCAACTATTCCAGCATCATCTAGTATTTCAGCTTTTTGCCCCAGTGCCTTAAGTATCTTTTCAGCAGCATTTTCATTAATAATCTTTTTACCAGATTCTATTTGCATTATATATCCTGGAGAAAGTCCACATTTTTTTGCAAGTTGTTTTTCTGTCATCTTTGCTTTAAGTCTTGCATCCCTAATTTTTTCAGCTAATCTATTCATTATTTCCACCTCTTATTTCATTTAGTATTATCTTATATTAATAATTAAAACATAGGCAATGATTTAATGTCAATCAATAGAATAAAAGATGACCCATATCAGATTCGTCAATCTGATAGGGTCATCTCTTATGTTGGGCAGCAAAGTTTATCTTTGGGCAGTAAACTTTTACTGTGTTACACCTTTTTTAACATTTCCATATATTCTTTGCCTGACAGGAATTCTTGCCTATTCTTAATAAGTTCTTTAGCTAATCCTATCAACATTCTTTCAACTTCAACTCTCTGATCAACATTTTCTATCCTAGTTACATCAGCAACTTTCGAATCACCTATTACTCTTCTAATTATCTCAGTACCAGCACAGCCAGCTGAATCAAGAAGAATAGAATTTAAATACCATTTTTTAAACTCAGGAGTTTTAGCTAAAACATCAGTAACTATCTCATCATAAAGTACATTGAATTTCTCAACAAACTTATCAATTACATCAGAAATTGTTTCTTCAACCCATTTCTCAAACTCTTCATTTCCTACAAGGACTTTTGAATATGCCCATGGAAACATAAGATTTCCAACAACATTTCCAAGATCATATCCCATTGGACCATAAAAAGCAAACTCTGGATCAAGAACCTTCAAACCTTTTTGATTGGCAAATATAGAACCTGAATGTAAATCCCCATGAAGTAAGGCCTGAGCATTATTCATGAACTTATTCTTAAGGATTCCAGCTTGAAGAACAAGTTCCTTATCTCCATAAATTTCTCTCTCAACAAAATCCATATTTTCGTCAATAATAATATTTCCACCCTTATAATCTATATAAGGTTCTGTAAATACAAGATCTTCAGATATTTTACATAAATCCTTATTGATATAACTAGCCTGTAAATCCTTCTTTTCCCCAGAGTCCATCACAAGATCTGTAGTAGGTAAAAGAGTATTTACCATAAATGTTGAAATATCTTCAGCAAATTTAGGGAATATTTTTTGACTTAGAAGCTCTGTTCTAAGATTCTTATATTCCGAAATATCTTCCATAACAACTACACACATAATTGGATCATACATGTACACCTTCGGCACAAGTCCCGGTGCATATTTATTTTGTAGAGCTAAAACTTCTGCTTCTATTCTATTTCTATCTACATCAAGCTCTCTACCTGAAGATCTTAAAAGAATATCTGCATGTTTTAGTACTATTGATTTACCACTTTTATTATCCTTTACTACGAAAACATAATTTATATTTCCATCTCCAATTTCAGATGCAATTAAATCTGCATCAGCATCGAAATAATCAAGTTTTTCTTTAATATAATCTATTGCATCTTCTTCAGACATTTTAAAATGTTTATCAAATTTTGACATAATTCCACCACTTTTCTACCAGAATTTTTCTTCTTGTTCTTCATAATAACGTTTAAGATCGTAAGGACTGAATATTCCCCTATCAGTTACTACTCCACTTATCAACTTTGGAGGAGTAATATCAAATGCAGGGTAATAACCTTTTACACCATCCAGTGTCGTCTTTATTCCCCTAAACTCAAGTACTTCTTGAGGATTACGCTCCTCAATTTTCACTTGATCTATACTCTTTAGTGCCTCATCTGGAATACCTGTTACAAAATAAGGAACTCCGAAATAATGGGCAGCTATAGCAATCTGCATTGTACCAACCTTGTTTACAATATGGCCATCTAAACATATTGAATCAGCAGCTGATGTAAATACATCAATACCCTTTGTTTTCATTGTAAACGCAGGCATATTATCTGTAATTACCGTTACATCAAAACCCTGGTCATGACATACACTTGCTGTAAGTCTGCCACCTTGTAAGTAAGGTCTTGTCTCAGGACAGAACAGTTTGATATCCTTTTTCTTTTCCTTAGCAACCCTTAACATCATTCCAACTATTGTTTCACCGAAACACTGGGTCATAACATTACCCTTGTTTGGGAACATAGGTACTAGATGATGGGCAACTTCTTCAATTTTGGAATATCTTCTATTCATAGAGTCTATAGTGTGAAGGAAAATAGCTTCATCAACTTTTTTACCTTCCTCCATAGCTTTAATTGCAACCTTTAGACAACCTTCAGTAATCAAGGTCATTCTATTTACTGTTGTAGGCCTTGCATGGGACAATCTATATGCGGCTTCCTTCATATACTCTACTTGCTGGCTCATATTCAAACTCTTGCACTCATATGCTGCCAATGCCATACCCATACTTGCAGCTGTATATGGTCCAGCACTCTGTGTAACCATATCAGCTATAGCTTGAGCTACTTCATGGTGGGTATTACATGTAACGAACTCAATTCTAGTTGGATAAATTCTTCTATCTAGAATCTTAACCATTCCATCTTCATACCATGCAACATTTTCATATTGAAGCATAAACGCTAATCCATAATCTTCTCTTTTCATGATCTTTCCTCCATACATAGGAGTAGCAAGAAATAAATATTTACCGAGCCACCGACAAAATTGTCAGTGGCTCAATTATTTTACTACTCTTCAATTTCTACTGGTTTAAACTCTGACTTAAATTTAGGGAATCCAGAAATTATAGCTATACTACCCATAACAATCATAAGGATTGAATAATAAGAGTATGGCATAATTTGTACTGGAGAAATCTTTGCGATACCTGCAGCTAATAGTAACTGTCCACCATAAGGAATAAGTCCCTGGAATCCTGATGCGAATACATCAAGTAAACCAGCTGCTCTTCTAGGGTCGATATCGTATTCTTTTGAAATATCTCTAGCTAAAGGTCCTGTAGCGATAATTGCGATAGTATTGTTTGTAGTGATTATGTCGATAAGTGAAACAAGTGCAGCGATACCGAACTGTCCACCAACTTTTGATTTAACGCTTGCTGTAATTTTTTCTAGTAAGTAATCAATACCACCATAGTACTTCATAAGACCAACTAGACCACCAACGATTAATGAGATGATTGCTAAATCTTCCATCCATCCCATACCTCTTTGAAGTACGCCTAGTAACTCAACAACATTGAAACTTCCGTTCATAAGACCGATAACAGCTCCAACACCAACACCAATTCCTAGTACTGCCATTACGTTGATACCTGCAAGAGCAGAAACGATTACAGCAATGTAAGGTAAGATATTCATAACAGAATACTCATAAGTTTCCATAGTTTCTACTGTAATTGGCATAAATGCTAGTATTGCTAATGTAGCAATAACTGCCGGAAGTACTATAAAGAAGTTTGCCTTAAATTTGTCTCTTAACTCAACACCCTGAGTTCTTGTAGCTGCGATTGTAGTATCTGAGATGAATGATAAGTTATCACCAAACATTGCAGCACCAACAACAGTAGCCATTACAAGAGCGATATTTGCATCAGTTTGTGCAGCAATAGCAACACCAATAGGAGCTAATGCAGAAACTGTACCCATTGAAGTACCCATTGAGAATGAAAGTACACAACCAATTAGGAAGATTCCTGGTAGAATCATATTAGCTGGAAGTATAGATAAACCTAAGTTTACTATAGATGAAACTGCACCCATAGCGTCAGCTATCGAGTAGAATGCTCCAGCAAGGATAAATATAACTACCATGATAATAATAGTTTCTTCACCTGCACTTCTTGCAAATAAATCTACTTTCTTGTTAAAGCTTGTCTTTTCACCTGGCTTGTCAAGTAACAATGCAAATCCAGAAGCAAAGATAAATCCTACCAATAATGGCATTGTACTAAAGTTACCTGTTGCAAAACCTGTTCCTAAGTAAATAGCTAAGAAAAATATCAAAGGTAATAGTCCAACAATACTGCTTTTCTTGTTCATAAGTGTTTCCCCCTTATACAATTTGGTTTTCCTACCCATTAATTGACTGCCCTCAACAACCTTAAAGAATTAATATTACATATTAAAATTTCAAAGTTCCCCACTTAATTCTTTTCAGGCTATTGAAAACCATTACACTTATATAAATAGCTGCCGTCTTGAAATTTGCCCTATTAATCTCAAGATAGTCAACTAGATATAACACAATATCAGTTTGGTACCCATTATGTCCGTATCTCAAAAGTCTTATTTTAGATACTATTATTTCCACATTCAATTAGTCAGTTTTAACTTGTCCATAGCTACTAAATAGCCTTTTTAAATTATCGGTTTCTTCCTTATCTAATACCACTGGTTCACCAATAGATTTAGCCCTGTAATATATTTCTGAACAAAGTTCTATTTCTTCAGCTTTATTAAATGCATTTGGTAAATCCTTAGCTCCGGCGATTAATCCATGATTTGCAAGGAAAGCTACATATCTATCCTCCATAGCCTCAAATACATTCTCAGCAAGTTCATCTGTACCAAATGTAGCATACTTAGCACATCTTACACTACTTCCTCCAGATACTGCAATTAAGTAATAAGATGCTGGAAGATCCCATCTTAGAGAAGCTAGGGTTGATGCATATACTGAATGGAAATGAACTATCGCATCAATATCATCCCTCTTTTTATAAAAAATACTGTGAAGAGCGTGCTCTGAAGATGGCTTCCTTTCACCGTCCACAACATTTCCTTCTAAATCCATAACCACTATATCTTCCGGCTTAGTCTTATAATAGTCAATGCCACTAGGTGTAATAAGCATAAGTTTTTCTTCTCTGATGAAAATGCTTAGATTTCCTCCAGAGCCCTTAGTAAGCCCCTTATCCAACATATTTTTTCCATATTCAATAAGAAGTTCCCTTTCCTTTAAGTACTTCATATCCCCACTCCCTTTATGATTCCTACTTAGCTAATTCAAGTATTTTTACTATATCTTCTTTTGTTATCTCTTTAAATCTACCAACATGGCCATTTCCACCAACAGCCTTTGAAGCCATTTCTTCAAATCTGTCACATGGTATGCCAGCTTCAGTAAGGGTAATTTTAAGTCCTAATGATCTAAAGAAGTCTTCCATTGCAGATATTCCCTCTAGTGCTAGAGCCTCTTTATCTTTTCCTTCTGGACTTAATCCAAATACATGTGTAGCCATTCTATGGAATCTATCTACATCATGAGACATTACATATTTCATCCACGCAGGGAATATTATTGCCATTCCTGCACCATGAGTAACATCATAAAAGGCACTTATTTCATGTTCTATTCGATGTGATGCCCAATCAGAAGCTCTACCTGCATCAATCATACCATTGTGAGCAACCGTTGCAGTCCACATAAATTCAGAACAAAGATTATAATCTCCAGGGTTTTCAACAAGTTTTTGTCCAACTTCAATAATTGACTTCATTCCACCCTCAATTAAATAATCACTTAAATATAATCCCTTAGTTGGTGTAAAGTATCTCTCGAGTAAATGTGACATTATATCTGCAACTCCTGCTGCAAGTAATGACTTAGGTAAAGTCTGACACATTTCAGGATTAAGAATTGAAAATACAGGTACGATAACTGAAGAATCAACTCCACTCTTTAGTTCAAGTTCCTCATTTGAAATAATACTAGATTCAGACATCTCTGATCCTGAACCAGGTATTGTAAGAACAGTAGCAACCTTTAAAGCTGACTTCGGTTCTGCTTTGCCTGAGAAGAAATCCCATACATCTCCATCATATACTACACCCATTCCAATAGCTTTAGCAGAGTCAATAACACTACCACCACCAACTGCTAATACAAAATCTATATCTTCTTTCTTACAAATCTCTATTCCTTTATATACAAGAGACAGTCTCGGATTAGGTACTACCCCAGAAAGCTCAACATAAGCAACACCAGAAGCATCTAAGGACTTTTTAACCCTATCAATTACTCCCAATTCCTCTAATATTCCACCCGGATGATGAAGTAATACTTTATTAGTATGCTCCTTTACATGAACACCTACTTCATTTTCTTTACCTTTTCCAAATATTATTTTTGTGCCATTCTTATACTGAAAATCTAACATTTATATTTCCCCTTCCTCTAATCACACCATATTGTTTTTACACCATATTCTTCTAATCTATCTATTGCTTCTTTAGATATTTTCCTATCAACAATAAGATAATCTAAATCTTTAAAATCACATATTTTATTCATTGATGGTTCTTCAAATTTTGTATAATCTGCAATCAGAAATCTCTTAGATGAATTTCTCAACATTTCTTTTCTCACCCTAGCCTCTTCCGTATGGCTATCAGATACTCCAAAATCTAAATTTACCGATGTACATGATACAAATGCTTTATTAGCATGAACTTGGCTTAAATAATCAGTTGCCATATAACCAACATATGACTTTGTACTTCTCCTTAGTCTTCCTCCCAAGGAGATTATTTTCACACCCATATTTTCAGCTAATTCATTAGCTATAGAAATAGAATTAGTTATTACTGTAACTTTCTTTTGACTCTCATTTATTGATTTTGCTATATGAAGAGCTGTAGTGGAACTATCGAGCATTATAGTATCACCATCCTCAATAAATCCAACACTTCTATTAGCAATTATTTGTTTTTCCTTAATATATATCTTTTCCCTTATTCCAACGGGAACCTCTGTATCTGTAGGTTCGTAAAGAAATGCTCCTCCCCTAACCCTTTTAAACTTCATTGTCTTACTTAATTTTTCTAAATCCCTTCTAATGGTCTCTTCAGACACATCAAATTGACCACTAAGGTTGCTAATAACTATGCTCCCATTAGAACTTAGCAAATCTTTTATCCTATTTAGTCGCTCCTGTGGTAACATAATAGCCCTCCCTATCAAAGAAATTTCCACATTCCCCATCGTATAACCACATATTATCACACATTTCCTCACATTGTCAACGTTTTCCTCAAAAAAAGCCACATATTTTCTCACATTTGGTCACATTGTATGGTTTTCAATACTCTAGGGGCCGTGGGTCGTTGGTCGTGGGTGTTAGGTCGGAAAATCTTTTTTTAGGTAGTATATTTTTCATTAAATGAAAAATGATGGTCGGGATGAAAAGGGGAATCGTTTTGTATACAAAACTGGGGGAATTTATTTTGTGGACAAAATAAGGGGAAGGGGAAGAGCTTAAGACCTTAACTTCCTTTAAAGATCTCTAGTTCTTCCTCTTCCCCAAAATATTGATTTCAATATTGATTCCCCTAACACAAACACAGTCTTGTGTGATTCCCCTCTTCCCCAACAACATTAGGCTAACTGTAGAGCAGGAATTAAGCACGATCAGGATAGCATTAGGCTATATTAGGCTTGCTACAGTAGATTTCTTAGCTGAAAAGGGGAATCGTTTTGTATGCAAAACTAGGGGAATTTATTTTGTGAAAAAAATAAGGGGAAGGGGAAAAACTTAAGACCTTAACTTCCTTTAAAGATCTCTAGTTCTTCCTCTTCCCCAAAATATTGATTTCAATATTGATTCCCCTAACACAAACACAGTCTTGTGTGATTCTCCTCTTCAGCTAAATCATCACACATATTATTGCTTTATAACAATATCTACACCCCAAACATCTGGAAGTTCAATTACAACTTTAGAATTTCCAAAAGTTTGAATTTTTCCATACTTTGGATATCGTTCATCAGCTTCATATAACTTATTAATTTCTTCATAAATCAATTCTGCATCAGAGTTATTTGTATAGAACTTAAGAATTTCTCGTGTTCCATTTAAAACAATAATATAGTTTGGTGTAGCATAATCAATAGTTCCTCTAATAGCCCAAACACGTATTTCTAATCGAATATCTCCATTAGCATCTTGATTCACTCGTAGAGCATACCGATCTTGAACTTTTTCAGAAGAATATTGTTTTTGAACTGTACCAGCATCAGTAATATCAAGTCCACCCGGTTCTAACATTTCATCAATTAATTCAATGTTTTCCTTATGACTGTTACCTTTTTTAGCCTTATAAGAATTATCAACCCATGAATGAACTGAACTTAAAGAAAATAACATTGTATCAGAATAATACTTATAATCATAATTTATATTTTTCCTATCAAATTCACTTAAGTTCAAATCAAAATTTAAGCTATCCTTTTTTATATGAATATATGCATCTTTCTCATTGTGAATAATCTTATATACTGTTCCATTCTTCCCTGTCATCCAATGTGTTTCATTTGTTCTCGCTTTTTCAAAATTATTCAAATATGAATTGATTATTTCGTTAAAGTCCGATGTCATATTTTCCAATGTTATAAGATTATTATTATTATAATATCTATGCTTTGAGAAAATATGATACTTGATTGTATCACTAGAATAATCCATTGTTCCTTCACTTAATTTAACAAACATGTCCTCAGCCATATGATTACTTCTATGAACTACTGCTTTTATCTTTTCATTTATACTTGCTACCTTATGTTCTTCAACTTTATTCTTTATATCCATCTTAATTTGAGAACCGTCCAATTTTTTACCATATAATCCGTGATTCCTTATAAGAAGTTCTTTTGTCATTACTAGAGCTACCTGAACTGTTAGCTCATCTTCTTTTACTACCTTATTCATTAAGTATTCAGTAAGTTGAAATATCTGAATAATAACATAAGACTCCGCATCTTTATCTTTGGCTATATTTTTTCTTGCGTATACTGAATCCATATCTACTTCAATCAGGCACATTACGCGAGCCATATATCTAACAAAATCTCTTTTTTGGATTATTCCATATTCTCCTATGTCGATACCTAATGTAATAGCTTTACGGCTATACTCATCCATATTTTCATCATAATCCAAAGTCTCATCTATAACTATTTCCTGTCCCGTCAAAATTTCATAAGCACGGGCCGCTAGGTAAGCTGCTTCAGCTCGAGAAATTTTCTCCTTATATCCTTTAAAAGCCTCTTCCCTAAATTGTCCTAATGACCTAAGCTGCTTTATACTATCCACTGCCCATTCATCAGCTTGATCTGCAATATTTGAAGTAGCGAATACAGGTGTACTAAATAACATACTTATGATTAGTACAAGCCCTATCAATCTTTTCATTTTGTTTCCCCCTATTTATGTAATTGATGTACTTATTATTGTATGGTGATTTGATTAAAAGTTAAAGTGTTTTTAGTAAAAGGAGAATCATGCTATACTTTGTTAGCACTAGGGGAATTTTTTTTAGACGAAACAAGTAGAAGAGGAAGAGCTTAAGCCCTTAACTTGCTATAAGGATCTCTAGTTCTTCCTCTTCCCCAAGATATTGTTAACAATATTGATTCCTCTTTTCCCCCAACCATATTAGCCTACTATCTGGCTGAATAGGGGAATCGTTTTGTATACAAAACTGGGGGAATCTATTTTGTGAACAAAATAAGGTGAAGAGGAAGAGCTTAAGACCTTAACTTCCTTTAAAGATCTCTAGTTCTTCCTCTTCCCCAAAATATTGATTTCAATATTGATTCCCCTAACACAAACAAAGTCTTGTGTGATTCTCCTCTTCCCCCAACAATATTAGGCTGACTTAATCATCTTAAACATCAACCTCAACCCCTTCATGCTTAAGAAGTCCTATCTTTTTATCAATACCACCAGCATATCCTGTAAGTTGACCCTTTGCACCCAATACCCTGTGGCATGGTACTATTATAGATATTGGATTGTGTCCTACTGCTCCACCTACTGCTTGGGCTGACATTGATTTTTTTCCTAATTGTTTTGCTATCTCTTTTCCTATATCCCCATATGTACTTGTCTTTCCACATGGTATCTTTAATAATATATCCCATACTCTAGTCTGGAAATTTGTTCCTTTAAATGTAAGAACTAAATCGAACTCTTTTAATTCACCTTTTTCATATGATTTAATTTGACTAATCAATCTTCCAACAGAAGCATCTATAGTATCATTTACCTTACTAGTATAACTCAACCAAATTGCATCCTCTGGAATTTCTGGATAATACTTTTGGCCTTCAAACCATAGTCCTGATATTGCTCCATCTTCTTCTATTCTGCAAACTATATTTCCCCATTTGATTTCTATTTTTATATAGTACATAATTCTCCCCCTTTTTAAGTCCATAGTGATATTGTTAGGTACGATCTCCAAGGACTATACTTTTTGCTATACTCAGTAGCCGACTTCTTATATAGCTTGTCAAATTTATATTTGGAATAATTGTCTATAAGATCATTAAGATTATTCCCATCATCATCTAGTAGATATGGCATTACTGCCTTTTTAACACCCAAATCTGTAACTGGAAAAGCATCTGGCCAAGATAAGCCCCTCATGGCTAGGTATTCTGCTGTCCATTCACCAATTCCCTTAATAGATATCAGCTTCTTTTTAAACTCTTCTGGATCTAAACCATAGGATATTTGTATGTCATCATCCTCAAGTAAACTTGCAAAATCTTGAATGGACCTTGACCTATTTCTTATAATCCCTATAGTACCCAAAACATCATAGACCCTTTCTCCTAACTCAACTAGTGACTCAGAAGTTGGGAAATGATAGTTTATTTCTTCAAATGGTGTCTCAATCTTTTCACCTAATGCTTCAACCAGTCTTCCTGTCAAAGTTCTTGCAGCTTTTACAGTAATTTGTTGCCCTAATATCGCCCTTGTTCCCATCTCAAATATGTCAAAACATCCAGGTAATCTTATTCCCAAAGGAAGCTCTGAAGACATCTGGTCAGGTAAAAGATCAAGATCAAATACTCTTCTTGTTATTTTCACTACGTCAATAATATCCTTCTCTAAACTTCTACTTATTTTCAGTTTTAAATAATTATCACCATCTATATTAGAAATTTCTATCCACCCTGAATTTCCTGACTTAACTATTCTTAAAGACCTTCCATAAAGGCCCTCATCACTTACATGTTCAACACCTGGGATTTGCCTTGTTCTAAAAAATCCTAATATTCTTTCCCAATCATATGGAGGTCTATAAAATAATTTTACTTCTAGATAATCCTTTGTCCCCTTGTTTTTTTTACTCCTACTTACTTTCCCCGGAGTGACTCCGTAATTTTTCTTGAAGGCTTCACTAAATCTCGAACTAGAACCAAAGCCAGATAAATAAGCTATTTCTGAAACCGACAAATCAGTATCAGTAAGTAAGTACTTTGCTTTTAATAATCTTTTAGTCATTATATATTGCTGAGGACTTACACCAATGTTTTCCTTAAATATCCTACTTATGTGTCTAGTAGAGATACCAAAGTATTCTGCTGACTCCTTTACTAAGCCAGATTTATAGTTTTCATCATGGAAATAATCTTTTATTTCCGCAAACAAATTTTTTCCCTGCATAAACTCTGAATACTCTGGAGCCATCTCTGGTCGACATCTTAAACAAGGCCTATAACCATTTGCCTCTGCCTCTTCTGCTGTTTCATAAAAAGTGCAATTTTCTTTTCTTGGAGTTGTAACCTTACAAATTGGTCTACAATAAATTCCTGTAGTTTTAACAGCTGTATAAAAAAGACCATCAAATCTTGAATCCCTTGATTTAATTGCTTTATAGCATACATCATGGCTTAATTTCACTTAAATCACTTCCCGTATGTTTTATATGTGAATTATACCATACATAAGTCCTAAAAAAGTTCCATAATCGGACATTAGTAAAGTGGAAGAAAACTTAAACAAAATAGGCTTGAAATTTTACAAAATCAAAATGAAAAACAATAAATTTATTCCGAATATAGTTTTTTATCTTTCTATACTCTCTAATTTTAAAACAATATTCCCCTACAAGCTCACAGGCCTTCCAATCACTAATTGACAGCTGTTTGTTACTTTGCTATAATTATATAGAAAGACATATTTTTTAGGAGAGGATTTCATGAATCAACATACGATTCTTATCATAGAAAACCAGTTGTCTTCTGAACAACTTATTTCTATAATCCTGAAGAGGGAAGGATACCTCGTTTTACAATCAGGAAATCGCACGGAAGCCCTCAGACTATTAAACTTAAAGCTTATAGATATTGTTTTAATCGGCACAAATTTGCCTAAAAATGATAGTTGGACAATCTTTAACACGATAAAGCAAAAGTTTGATATACCAGTTATATTTATCAACGATGAAAACACTAAACTACTTACACTACCAACCTTTTATTTTGATGCTGATGATTTTATTACAAAACCATTTACTCCGAAAGAGCTCTTAAGTAGAGTCTATCTTTCGATAAACAGACATAAAAAAGTAAAAAATGATTATGCTATTCAAAATTGTAAAGAACCATTAATTTCAGTTGGGCCATATAGTCTAAACTCTATGGCCCGGGAATTTTTCTTTAATGGTAATTTACAAAAACTAACTCCAAGGGAACATGATTTGTTAGAACACTTTATGCTGAATCAAAACATAGTTTTTTCACGTAACCAATTGCTAGAAGATGTATGGGGCTTTGAATATTCAGGTGATTCTCGTACAGTAGATACTCATATTAAAAAACTTCGTAACAAGATAGATCCAGACTCACAGTTTATTGTAACAGTCTGGGGAAAAGGGTATAAATTTAAAACAAGATAATTTAAAAGACTAGAACAGATTTTGATATTATAAAAATCTGTTCTTTTAATTTTAAAAACAAAGGAACACTGTAGCATTTAAGCATACAGTGTTCCTTTATATAAATCATAATATTGTTACCTTAATTAAACTTACCAATCTATCTTAAAAGCTGTAGTACCTGCTGTGGTTGCTGATTAGCCTGACTAAGCATAGCATTTGAAGATTGCTGAAGTGTTGTCCACTTAGTCATTTCCATCATTTCCTTGGCCATATCTACATCTCTGATTCTTGATTCTGCTGCTGTTAAATTTTCTGATGATGTATTCAGATTATTTATTGTATGATCAAGTCTATTTTGCATTGCACCAAGTTTGGATCTTTCTGAAGAAACTGAGTTGATAGCATCATCTAGTAAATCTATTGCTGCAGTTGCTCCCTCAGATGTTGTCAAATCCAGCTCACCTACACCAAGAGCATCTGATGACATATCAGAAACAGACATATTTGTTGTTTGACCTGCATTAGCACCTATTTGATATGTGACAGCATTATTATCAATAGTCATTGTTGTATCTCCCGCCGCCAAAGTATCATCTATACTAACTTCAATTCCTCCAACTTCAATCGTGTCAGAAGTTGTGTCAGATACGATTACTGTATCTATAGTTTCTGAACCTTTTTTTAATACAAAATCAGCATCTGTTTCCACCTTCAACTGAGTTTTACCCTCTGCTACAGCGGGATCAGAACCACTTGCATCTCCAAATTGGATATTTAATCCTCCAATATCAAAATTAACTGCTCCAGAACTATTATCAATATCCCTTGTTTGTCTCTCTATTTCATTACCTTCTGAGTCTCTAAGTATAACATCATAACTATCTCCACCAACACCATCATTATCTATAAGTTCTAACTCATATTCCCCTGGCTCTATATCCTTAGTGCCTCCAGTATCTGCTGCTACACCCTTCATACCAGTTCCATTTGTACCATCTATCTTATATTCAGTTGTTACATTGTCAACTGTTAGTGTATAATCTCCTGATTCTAGATTATCATCCACAACATCAATATTTGTCGCTTTTGATGCATTAGTGTTGACTTGAACTACATTTTCAAGATTTCCATCTAGCAACTTCTTATTATTAAACTCAGTATCTGTAGCTATACGATCAATTTCCTTATTTAACTGATTGACCTCATCTTGAATTGCTTCCCTATCTTCTGCAGTGTATGTGTCATTTGATGCTTGAACTGATAATTCACGCATTCTTTGAAGTATAGCTTCAGTCTCATCAAGTGCACCTTCAGCTGTTTGAATCATTGAAATACCGTCTTGAGCATTTCTAGAGGCCTGATCAAGCCCACGTATCTGAGAACGCATTTTTTCAGATATAGCTAGACCTGCTGCATCATCTGCTGCTGAATTAATCCTTAGACCACTTGAAAGTTTTTCAATGGACTTGGATGCATTTGAATTATTAGTTGTCATCTGATTATAAGTATTTAATGCCATTAAGTTATTATTGATTCTCATTTTATATTCCTCCTTGAATAATAAATAAAATCCGTTTATTTAGATAAATCTAGTCACCATGGTCAAAAGCTTTCTATATTTATCTTCATTATTAGAATATGATTCAAAAACGGTAGAAATAACGAATTAAAGTATTAAAAAATGAAACATTGCATAAAACTATGTGAATTGTGGGATTTTGTGTAATCTGAAATCACTTCTTAAGGTGTAAAAAAAATGGGCTGAATATGCCCATACGACATCTCACCCCATATAATTCTTTTATATATTAATATTCAAATGTCTACTTTTCCTATGTATCCCCTTATTATAATATCCATTGGCTATGTTTGACATTTTCTTTTTATAATTGTTTTTTTCAAACTCTAATTCTTTCATCCTGTATTTCATAGCATAAATCAGTTGACCATAATCATCATAGATTTCTTTTATTAGTCTTTTTTCTATAGGAGAAATCTCATGCTCTTTTTCTTTAATCACTTCATTAAGTTTAAACAAATGAAAATTTATTCGAGTATATTTTCCAGCCATGTTTTTCATGTTACCATCTTTATAATATATCCTTAACTCATCTATTAATTTTCTTATACGTGCAAGCCTTTCAATACTTTTCATTTCTACCTCCTATGCAAACCATGACTGTATCATTTGCATTTGAGAATTCATTTGCGAAATATAAGTTTCCATTCTAGAAAACTCCATATAATAATCTGTCTCTTTTTGATTTAACTCATCTTCCATTTCAGTCAATTTATCTTCCATATCCTCCAAATGTTTATACATGGAGCTGTTTAACTCTGTATAGTCATCAGAAAATCCACATTTTTCTACTAAAACACCTTTACTTCCATTACTATCTGAATAAGTTGATACATAAATTTCTGTAACATCATAAAGTCGATACATCAAACCTTCTTCTTCCATTCTTGTATCCATTTCAGATGATTGTAAAGTTCTTGCTGAAGAAGTGCCTGGATATGTATCCGATTGTTTAGTAAATAATTTAACCACTTCTTCTGGATTCTCTTCAATAGCAGAATTCAACTTATTTTCATCAATAATCAACTTTCCTCCATTTTCATAAGAATCCGTTGTTATGCCTATATCACTAAGGGTATATTCACATCCATCAACTGAAGTATAAAGTGCCACTCTCATTTCTTCCAGCATGTTTTCTAGTAGATCATCATTTCCAACGACACCACTCTTAGCATGATCCTCCCATATTTCGATTTCTTCTTCAGTCATTTCATCCTTTTGAGCCTGGGTTAAGGGTTTATAATCATAATCTCTCTCTTCATCCAGTTCGTTTTGTATAGACTCAACCATATCATTATAATCATTAACAAAATTCACAACAGTATCATATATTTGCTCTGTATCTAAATTTATATCAATAACTGCTATGCCATCAGTTACACCATTAGTTGTAAAAACTACGCCATCATATTCAAATGCATTAGTGCTTCTTACAACTTTTTCTCCGTTAATCATAGATACTGAATCCTCTCCACTAACAATATTATTAAGTTCTATTGAAGAAAAAAAACTGCTACCGATTTCACTTATGTCAAGAGTTGATCCCAATCCAGTATCATCAGAGGTAATTTCAAACTTATCCTTTATGGGATCATATATCATAGTAACCCCAGCATCACTATCATTATTTATAGTATCCATCATATGCTGCAATGAAGTATCTTCGTCAAACTCAAATTCGGCACCATTGATTTCAAAAGTCACCATACCATCCATATCAAAAACAAAAGGATTATTCATAGTACTTGAAAGTTCTCCTAAAGTGTCACTTGTATTTATCCTATTAGATAAACTATCTTCTTTTGATAAACCCAATCCTTCAAGTACTTCTTCTTCACCAGCTATTTTCAATGAATGTGATCCTGAACCATCGATAGTATTAATGGTCAGTATTCCACTGTTATCAGATACTAATATTTTATCTGCACCATAAGCTTTATCTATAGAATTTTGTAAATCTTGATAATCTATGTCCCCATTACCATCATTATCTTCTATAAGAATAGCTCTTACATTTCCATCAAGATCTAGAGTAATTTTCTCCCCACTTATTGTATTTAAATCTGAAGTCCCACTTCCAGTAATAGCTTTTGAAACTTGGTTATCACTGGAAATGGATGCAGAACTTGCTACTTGTAATACTTCAACTTCATAGCGATCGTCAGCTACAGTATTATCGGCTACACTGCATGAAACTCCAGAACTACTTGAACTGCAATTATATTCCATGTATGTTGAAGAACTAAGTAGATTAGCATCTGGATTAAGGTAATTAAAATTATCATCCTGAAATGATTTTATAGTATCAGCAGAACTTTGATATGCATCAAGTTGCCACTCATAATACTGGATATCCTGATAGTATGAATCATAGGATACTCTTTCTGCATCCATTAGTTCTTTCACCATTGTATCGACATCCATACCAGAAGCCATTCCTGTCATATAATTTCCACTACTTCCTCCACTAATGTACATTTTCTCCCCTCCATATCATATACATGATCGATAACCATATCCATATATGGTCTCAATCCTAAGATTCCCCATTTTTTTTCTTAGTCGCCTTACAAGATCGTCTACAGCCCTATCATTACAATATTCTGTCATGCCCCAAATATTCATAATTATCTGCTCTCTAGATAATGCCTGACCTCCATTTCTTGCAAACAATGTTAAGAGGTCAAACTCTTTTGACGTCAATCTATAAGTAATCTGATCTTCCGTTACAATTCTTTTTCCTTCGTTGATTTGATAATTTTGAAACTGATGAACACAAATTCTTTGAGGCTTATAAAGTGGTGAATAAGCCCTATCCATTAATCTTAATGATCTAATTATTATTTCTTTTGGTGAAAAGCCCTTTTCTAACAAATCATCAATACCAAGTTCTAATACCATAAGCCTATCAGCGGAATCAACCTTTGGGGATATTAGAACAATCGGAGTATTGCTGTTGTAGATCTTTATCTTATGGATTATTTCAAAATTCATCACGGATGTTTTTTCCACATCAATTATCCATAGACTAGGAGATTCATTAATATATCTTTCCGCCCTACTTAATTCAGGTATCAACTTAAAATTCCAGCCTTCCTTCTGCATATACAGTGCAAGTATCCTCCTAAGTTGTTCATCCTTAGATACTAAATATACTGTGTAGTTCATTTACTTCCCTCCAAAAACAGGTAATCATTGGTTCCTTCCTTTTATATTCCTGCTGTTTTTATTGAGAATTCCCGAAGTCCGTTCAGATCTCTTAATAAATACTTTATCACTTATACTTAACCAAATTCTTACCAAAGTTTGTCCAAAATGTGTTCGATAATAAAATTATTTGTGATGTTTTTGTGATGTTCCATACTAGGTAACTATAAATAATCTACCAAAGTAGGTACAATAATCTTTGATCCAGCTGCTAATGATGCATTATAAACTGATTCTGCATTAGCAAGTTCCATAGATACTTTTGCTATATCAGCATCTTCATTTGTACTTAAAAGAGAAGTATAGGTATAATGATCTTGGCTGAGTCTGTTACTTGACATTTGCACATAACTTCTCTTAGCACCCACATCTGCCTTAACAGATCTTACATTTTCAAGGCACTTATCCAAATCACCAATTAAAGCAGACAAATCCAACTCTTCTTCTTTTACACTGGGAGGATCTACAATCTTACAAGAATCCTGACCATCTATTGCCATAGAAATCTTATTCATTACTGAAAATATAGAATCTTCACCAATACCAAATATCTCTTGCCCTTCAATATTGACATCAACCTCAGAATTTTCCCCAATTCTGTAAATAATATTTTCATTTGAATCCCCATTTTCTAATTGCTCTGTTTCATATGTAGAATACAAAGATAATATATCAGCATTTGACATAGTCGAAGGATAGGGCCCTGTCAGATTTACTATCTCATCATTGTAAGCTAAAAGATCATCATCACTTTTAGCAAATGGTTCTTTAGTAACATTGTAGCCACCAAAAATATATTCTCCAGCATAAGTTGTATTACTTACTTCCAAAAGCTGATCATTCAATTCTTCAATTTCAGCATTAATGGCATCCCTATCTGAAGTTGATAATGTATCATTTGAAGCTTGTACAAGAAGTTCCCTTGTTCTTTCAAGTATATCCTCCACACTATCAATTGCCGATTCAGTAACATCCAATCTTGCTTCAGCATCTGCTGCATTGGATTGATACTGTTCAATCTCTGATATTTGTGATGTATACCTTATTGACTTTGATGAAGCTACAGGATTTTCAGAAGATTTTTGAAAGGATTTTCCCGTAGACATTTTTGTGTACATAGTATTCATATTATTTAGATTTTTGTTAAGATTGTAATTCATGCTATTTACCATCATCATGTTCGTTATTCTCACAAGCATCCTCCTTACCGACTCTATCCTAAAAACATTTATACTATTAGGCCATAGAATTAATATCAATAATTTAACTGTAACTGATTTTAATTAACTCCCTAACTGATTTATAGTGTTTTCTATAATATCATTCCATACCTTAATCATTTTGGCATTTGCTTCATATATCTGTTGTTGAAAAACTATATCCGTCATCTCTTCATCAACTGATACTCCAGATACCGACATTCTATTTTGGTCAATATCCATCGATAAAGCTGAAGCTCTTTCTAAACTTCCACTTGAATATGAAGACTGTGTTCCCAGTTCAGTTACTAGTTTATTAATACAATCATTATATGAACCCTCTTGAAATGTTCCGGGATTATTAAATTGATTTATAATTTCTTTTAAGTTATTACTATTCCCTGCTTTTCCAGCTTCTGAAGAAACAGCCAATTTCTCAGGATTTCCTTTTATCTCATCTGAAAGTTTGATCGAAGAAGCGTCTGTGCAAGTTGGATCAAAAAGTGGAATATTAGTAGAATCATCAAGACCATAACCGGTCATATGGATATTATTAATTTCTTCAACTATTTTATTAGCAAAATCATCTAGTTCTCCCATATAATAAGGTATTCCTTTGAAATCTCCTGATTTACCATCACCATTCATTATATCGAGTGCACCTTTTAAAGCCCCAGAATCAGCTTCATATGCACTTCCATTATCAGACCAAACAACAGAAATATTTTTATAACCTTCAGGTGAAGTGCTCTCCTTAGTTTCTAAGCTATATGATTTATTGCCACTAACTAATAAAGAATTTCCACTTTTGACTGTATAGCTTACTATTTTCCCACCATCCGGTGAACTAGCAACAATATTCTCGATCACTGTAACACTGGTCAACTTACTTAATTCATCAATGAGTAAATTCCTCTGATCTGTAAGATATGATGAATTCCCTCCTGACATTTCTAATTCCAAAATTTCTTCATTTAGGTTTGCTATTTCATCAGACAACTGATTTATCCTGTTAACTGTATAATTTATGTCATTTTCTACACTATCCTGCAATTCATATAACTGCTGAGATGTATTGTTCAAAGTATCACATAGGGCCTCAGTTTCCTGTAATACGGCTGTTCTTCCAGATAAATCTTGAGGATTTGTCGAAAGATCCTCCATAGACTGCTCCAGTGAATCCAATCTTGCCGTAATACCATTATCATCAAGCTCATAAAGAATCGATTCCATCTGATTATGGTAATTTGACTTATATTCATACTCCCCTAGAGTGTCTTGTTCCTGCCAATACCTATAATCCAAATATGTAGACCTCTCCCTCTCTACACTCATGGCATTGGGATTCACGCCAACAACAAGACTACCATCTTGAACACTTGTAATATAATCTGGATTTTTTTTCACAACTTGTCTACTGTAACCCGGGGTACTTGCATTATTAATATTTACATTTGATGTATATATCTTTGTTTGACTTGAATACATTCCCCCAGAACAAATTCCAATTCCTCCAAAAGTAGATGCCATAATTTCACCCCCTATTTCCTTATCCCATCTTTTGAATTATATCTCCTATCAATTCATCTACTATATTCATAACATTTAAGTTAGCATTGTATGCCTGTTGATAAACAACCATATTGGCCATCTCATCATCCAAAGAAACTGATGAAACCGAATTTATCTGATTCTCAATTTGAATCCTCATATCCTTTTGATTTGAAACTTTAAACTCAGCATGTTTAGTCTGGGAACCTAAGAACTCATTGTAATATGCAAAAAAATCATCTACAGTTACCATTTCATCATCATATTTGATGATTTTGGAGTTTTGAAGCTCTGACATATCGTATGCTAGATCACCGTTACCAAGATCATCAGTAGAGGATGCTGCAATCTTATTTGTATCTTCTAATATAGGATTAACCTGCAAATTACCAATACCCATAGGTTCATCTGGATTGATAGGAATAAAATAATCAATCCCGGTACTTCCGTCTAAAGCAAGGCCAGAGCTATGAATATTATTTATCTCATTTACTATACTCAATACAGCATCATTTAGTAAATTTTTAGTTTCTTCAAAACTTGGACTAGTCTCTGTATTTAACAAATCCGTTAATGCTCCAAGTGAACCGCCATCATTATCATATTGATTGCCATTCTCCCACACAACTTCCGGCATCCCCTTTGGTGGTCTAGCTAGAACTTGCAAGTCCTTACTTTTATCATGACTAACTAATATACCATTATTAGAAATAACATCAACCGTTCCATCACTCTTATAAATCCTGTCGCAGTCTACAAGTAATGACAAATCATCCAACAAATTTTCTCTATAATCAATTAGTTCCAAAGGAACCTGCCCATCTGGATATTTACTTATTTGACCATTAATAGACGCAATTTCAGAGCTAATACTATTTATAGTATCTACAGTGTCATATAGCTCATTAATGCATGATTTTTCAATACTGCTTATTTGTCCTTCAATATCATTGACTGAGTCACAAAAGCTTACACCTTCTTCATAAACCAATCCTCTAGCAGCCTGATCTGTAGGATCTTTTGACAACTCTTCCCATGAGTTGAAAAAATCGTCTCCAGTGGTCTGTATAGTTTCTCCATATATGTTTCCATAAGATGATTCAACTTCATATAAATATCTATTTTGTGTATCCCAATATCCCATTTCAGGACTAGTTTCCCTATAAGATTCTCTAAGGAACTGGTCAGAAACTCTCTTTATTTCTTGTATTTCAACTCCACTTCCTATATTTCTACTTTTATATGTCGACTGAGAATAAATACCACTTGTATTTACTTGTCTACGGCTATAACCTACAGTATCAACATTTGTCATATTCTCAGAAACTACCGTTAGTCCTGTTTGATTTGCACTCATACCTGAATAAGAAACATAAATACTACTATTAAGACTCATATTATCCTCCTAAATTACAGGCCACTGAAAAACTCCTATTTGAAATTCTTATACTACAATATGTATCTTTCTTTCAACTATGGAATCCAACATATTGTAGATAAGAATCAACTGTAGGTACTTTTTCATCGGCTTCCTAAATTACAGGCCACTGAAAAACTCCTATTTGAAATTCTTATACTACAATATGTATCTTTCTTTCAACTATGGAATCCAACATATTGTAGATAAGAATCAACTGTAGGTACTTTTT
>JAOARG010000066.1 GCA_025210655.1 Bacillota bacterium | reverse complement strand
GGGACCTTAATAGTTTTTTTATAATTTATTTCTTTTAATTTTTCTTTCACCAAAAAACAAAAAGAAACTACCTAAATAAAAAGGTAGTATTAGTTTTTAAAAACTATATTTTGTCGTCTCATATATTCGCCCATTTCGTCTATCATGCCCTTTGACATTTTTTGAATTCTTATAATAGAATAATAAAAATCTCCCCATTTTTCACAACTGATAATTATCCCATTTATATAATTAAATTCTTCTCTGAATTTAATTCCCGTAGTAAATGCAACCCCAAGATTTAAAGGTCTTTTTGTAACTATATCCAAATATCCTTTAGCCAAGTTAATCAAGTCAATTTTCAACGGAATATCCACATTCATTAGTCCAGTATCTTGATAACCTTTAGCTTTTAAGTTAGCATCCTTGCCTAAATTAGCCATAAAATCACTCCTTTGATTATAAAGGTTACTATCCAACATTAGTCTCATTATAATAAACGAATATAATAGCTATGGAGATTTAAAAAATACCAGCTGAATATTTCAAGTTGCTTATTTATATTATCGGATAATTATTCAGAATCTTTACATTATTATTCACATATTTTTTTGATATTGAAATGTAATTTTTAAGAGATGATTTTTGTGGTAAGATTAATTAAAAGGAGGTAATTATGACCGAAGATCTGATTATTTTTTACAGTAGAACTGGCAGCACAAGAACCGTTGCTGAGAAACTTAAAGAACTTTTAGATTGCGACATAATTGAAATAACCGATAAAAAGCCACGTAGAGGTTTCCTTAAGGCAATAGGCTGTTCAATAGATGCCATAAAAAAGAATCTTACTGATATCGAATACAATAAAAAAGATTTAAAAAAATATAATAGGATATTTATTATGACTCCTATATGGGCTTCAAATATTCCACCTGCAATTCGTACTTTTCTAACCCTTGAGAAAAGCGACATATTAAACTATAAGCTTATCCTTACATACAAAGGTAGCGACATAAACAAGCCTATAAAAGAAATATCAGAAATCCTTGATACATATCCATCCAATACTTTTGACATCATACATAAGGATATAAAGTCAGGAAGCTTCATGTTAAATTTAAATGGAATGACGAAATAAAGAAGTCAATTAATAGACTTCCATGGATAGCAATAGCCAAGCAATAGATAAGCAATAGGCAAACAATCGTTAAAATCTTTTAGTTTTTACAACTGTTTATCCACTGCTTGTCAATTGCTTGGCTATTATTTAACTATTAATACCATCCCAGTGATATGTTTTTACAGACAGATGCACATATACCGCATCCTGTACACTTCTTTGGATCAATATATATCCCTTCACCTGAAGCACTAATTGCTGAATAAATACACTTATGAATACATTTCTTACATCCACTGCAATCCCCCATATCTGACACCTTTGCTACATAGGGAAGATTTTTTATTTCTTCAAAGGACTTTAAAGATTTTAGCGCTGAACCTTTTATTTGATCAAAGGATTCAACATTATTTTCTTTCATCCATTTTTCAAGCTTAGATAATATTTCACCAATTATCCCATAACCATTCATAAGTATTGTTGTACATAGCTGTACTGTACTGGCTCCTAGCATCATGTATTCAAGTACATTTTCATGATTCATAATGCCCCCAATACCGGATACAGGAATAGACACAGCTTGAGAAACAGTAGCTATTGCAGCAAGTCCAATAGGTCTAATACCATCTCCAGAATATCCACCATAAGTAGGAAGATGAACACTCCTTCTATTAATATCAACACCCATAATAGACCTGACAGTATCAATACCACTTATTGCAGAAGCACCAGCTCTTTCTATAGCCTTTGCAATATCCTTAATATTAGATACATTTGATGACAATTTCACCATAACTGGTATTGATACAGTATCCACTGTTTTCTTTGTAAATCTATATACTTCTTCTGGATTGGAAGTAAGAACTTCCATACCCTCCCCATGGGGAATAGAAAGTCCAAGCTCAATTCCGTCAACCCCAAAGCCTTCCAGGGTTTTAGCAATATAAGCTACCTCCGAAGGTGTATTACCAGATATATTAGCTATTATTGAAATATCATTTTCCTTGATTTTTCTTATCTCATCTTCCCATTCTTCAATGGAAAGATCACTATACAATTCAATATTCTGAAGACCTGTTTTACCAACGACCATTCTCGGTCTAACATTCTCCCTTACATCACTTGTAATACTCTTAGTAATAATTCCACCTGCTCCTGCATCTACAGCTTTCTGAATCATTTCATAACAAGATGTCATGGGACTTGCAGAAACAAATATTGGATTTTTGCATTTTATACCCATGAAGTTAACCGACATATCCATCTCCATACCTCCTACATGGTAAATTTAATTCTTTATCCAAATCCTCAATCTTAGTCAAAGAATATTTCATTAATTCTATTTCTATTTATACAAGATCTTCTTATTTTAATTCTAGGTTTTAAAAATACTTTCTGATTTTCTAAACCATCTTTTTCTTCAAGCATTTCTATAAGAAGTCTTGCTCCAATAGATCCCATTTTCATAACAGGTAAACTTACCGTAGTAAGCTTAGGATCAATAATAGATGATGTAAATATATCGTCAAACCCAGCAATTCCTATATCTTCAGGAATCTTTATATCAGAATCCTTCAAAGCCTCTATAGCTCCATAGGCCATAAGATCATTTGCAAAGAAGATTGCATCAGGTAGCTTGTTTCCCTCTTGGATAATTTTCTTAACACATTTATATCCACTCTCAATATCATTATTGCCTTCAAAAATCCAATTTTCTTCAGCCATAACTCCATTTTCTTTAAGGGCTCTCAAATACCCTTCCCTTTTCATATCAGATTGCTTCCAACTGAAGGGACTGCTGACAAAAAAAATTTTTTGATATCCAACCTCCAGTAGGTGCTTAGTAATCATATAAGCCCCCATACTATAATCAGTATAAACAATATTCATATCAAGGCTATTAAAATCACTACCCAAAAGAACTATGGGAAGTTTTTTCTTAATTACTTTTTTTAAATACTTTTCATCCAATTTAGTATTGGCTAATATTACTCCATCAACCCTTCTATCAACAAGTGTTTCAAGAAACTCAGCTTCTTTCTTAGCACTATTTTCAGTATTGAAAAGTATCATATTATATCCCTTGGATAGAACTACCTCCTCTACCCCTTTAGCAACATGGGGAAATAAGGGATTCAGTATATTAGGAACCATAAGGGCAACTGTATATGATTTATTTAAGGCTAAACTCCTAGCAGCTGCATTGGGCTTATAGTTCATTTTTTCCATTATATCGTGTATTTTTTTTGAGGTCTTTTCAGAAACAGTTTCAGGATGATTAAGAACCCTTGAAACTGTAGCTACAGATACTCCGGCTTTTTTAGCCACGTCTTTGATATTGGCCATCTTCTACCTCCCGTATAATCTATAAAAATATTATATCATTATTTTTTGACCATACATATCTAAAAACATAGGGCTGATCTATAAATGTTTTTAACATCAATAGATCAACCCTAAATAATTGAAGGCATTATTATATTTAAAGAACTAAATTAAGAAATCAATAATCTCTTCATTTTCATCATAAATTACCTTAGACTGAGCAGGTTTTGTATGGGCAACAACTTTTCCAGCCTTAATTACATAAAGGCATTCTGATTGAAGTCTAATTGCATCCATTTCATCCTCAGCATCTACAATAATCATATCTGCCGGCTTTCCTTCCTCAATACCATATCTCGACTGAATATCCATAGCCTTAGCAGAATAGTGAGTAATCATATCATATAATTCATAAATTTCATTGTAACCACTTCTTTGGGCATAAGTAAGAACAAGACCAGCCGCTTCAAGCATAGAGCCCTTACCCATTGGATACCATGGATCCATAATTGAATCATGACCTATACAAACATTTACACCCCTAGCAAGCATTTCATCAATTCTAGTATGGCCCCTTCTTCTAGGATAACCATCTGTTCTATTTTGAAGAACTGAGTTATCAAAAGGATTGGTTATCATATTCATATTTGCCCTATTTAAAATACCTATAAGTTTAAAAGCATAGTCATTGTTATAATTATGCATTGCAGTTGTATGGGATGCTGTCACCCTATTACCCATCTTTCTTTCAATTGCATTTTTGGCCATAACTTCAACAAATCTTGATTGATCATCCCCAGTTTCATCGCAGTGAACGTCAATAAGTGCATCATATTTTTCAGCAAGATCAAATACGAATTCGATATCCCTAACTCCATCTTCCCTAGTAAGCTCATTGTGAGGTATCCCCCCAACAACATCGCATCCCATTTCCATTGCCTTTTCCATTAATTTATCTCCATTTTCAAAGGCAAAAATACCGTCTTGAGGAAATGCAACCAGTTGTAGATGAGCAAAATCCTTTACTTCTTCTTTTACTTCAAGAAGAGCTTCAACACCAAGAAGCCTTGGATCACAAACATCTACATGGGTTCTAATGTTTAAAACACCCCTTGCAACTTCCCACTTAATTGCCTCAATAGCATTCTTTTTTATAATTTCCTTAGTTAAAAATGGTTTTCTTTCTCCCCAAATCTTTATTCCTTCAAGAAGTGTTCCTGACATATTAAATCTTGGATCTCCAACACTAAGAACTGCATCTAGGTGAAGATGGGGGTCACAAAACGGAGCCGTTAATAATTTACCGTGACCATCTATTTCTCTCTTAGCCTTTCCTTCAATATTTTTATCTATTTTCGATATAACTCCGTCCTTAATAGCTACATCTACAAGAGTTTCCTTATCTTTTCTAAGTCTGACATTTCTAATAAGTAAATCCATCCCATATCCTCCTTTATTTATCTTTAACTTCTACTAGTTCATCCTTATATATAAGCTTTGTAAATAGAACCTGACCAAAGCAAGCTACAATTATTCCATTTAGGGGAGCTATACTTAAAATACCAGTATCCGGAGACATTACCGATGCCCCTATGGCTACTATCCATGCCAATATTGCTCCCCAGTTAATATCCCTAAACTTGTGCTCATTAGGAGGAGCATAATATTTCTTACATCTGATAAAGAAGTCCCCGATAATGATACCACCGATAGGAGGTAAAGAAACACTTAGGAATGTTAACCATCCTACAAAATTATTATATAAAAGTATTGCAAATACAGTTCCTACGGCACCTGCAAAAGCTGTAAGGTGTTTTCTCTTAAGTCCTGTAATATTTGCTAGTCCAAGTCCTGATGCATATAGGGCATTATCATTAGTAGTCCAAATATTAAGTGCAAGAAGTGCGATTCCACCACCTAATAGACCCTGAATAGCAAGTACTTCTGCTATATCAGACACACCAGTTGCAATAGCACCAACAGCACCAAATATAAACATAAGAGAATTACCAAATGAGAATCCGATAATTGTAGCAGCCACACCAACTTTTTTAGTCTTTGCAAATCTAACAAAGTCAGGAGTCAGTGTACCACCACTGATAAAGGAACCTACAGCCAGTGCAACACCAACTGCAACAGTAAGTGTATTCTGTGGTTTAGCATCAATTAGAGGCTGGATACCACCAACATCATTAATAGCCTTAAAAACAGAAGTAAATCCAAGAAGAATTATAGCTGGAACAGCTATAAGACTTAATTTTTCTATTGCCTTCATACCAATTACAACTGTTATTGTCATTACAATACCACCAACAATAATAAGTGGCCATACTGGTATTCCAGTAAACTTATTAATAGGAAAAGCAAACATTGCAACCCCTACACCAAACCATCCAATCTGTGTAATGGCAAGCATAAGAGAAGGCAACTTAGATCCTTTAATTCCAAAAGCATATCTTGCTAGTATATGAGTAGACAGATTTGTAGATGATGCTGCATATCCTAAAAAAGCACCATATATACCTAGTATCAAGTTACCAAATAGAATTACAATAATAAGATCTGGCCATAAATTAAAACCTTGACCTAAGGTTCCACCAGTCCACATACTTGCTGCAAAGAAAGTAAAACCAAGCATTACAACTGACATGGAAAGTAGACCTTTTCTGGATTCCTCAGGAACCGCTTCAAGAGCATAATCGTCGTGATGTTCAACCGTTTGATCTTTTGACATAAATAAAACCCCCCTAAAATTTATGTAACCGTTTACATTTTTAGATAAAAAAATATATCATTCCTTTAAAACCTAATTAAGATTTACCTGTTCATACTGAGCTCTAAGTATGTAATAGATAATGTAACCGCTTACATTTTCATTATATACAATTGTCTGAATTTTTTAAATAGTGTTTTTTAATTTTATTAATAAGTAACATAATCAAATAATAATATATATCATTATTTGATTTGACAAGACATTCATAATATTCATTCGACAAGCCGTGATATACTATACCATCACTCAACAAGACACTTGCCATGTAAGTCCCTTCAAGGATATTTTTCTAAGGAGAACTTTATAATAAAATATAATAACAAGTTCTTAAGTACGATTTTCATAGAGATTCTTATTTGTATATCTTTAATATAGAAGCCCTTCCCCTTCTCCAAATTTTGCCAAGAAAAATGATTCCCCCAGCACAAATAAATCTTGTGCGATTCCCCTCTTCCCCTAACAGCCAACCACCTTTCATCCCAAAAAGGATGAAAAAACCACCCAATTGAGTGGTTTACTACATATATTATCCCATATGTGACAAATGTTTTTTTATCTTGCTTGCAACAAGAGCTGAAAGTACTAATTTTAGTCCATCTCCTATAAGGAAAGGAAGTACTCCAAACATAAATGCTTTCTTTAATCCCATTCCAGTTGAGAAAGCTAACCAAGTCATTCCTATTAGATCAACTACTAGTATTCCTCCAACAAAACCTGCAATAATAAGTTTTTTTACATCACTACTCTTTCCTGCAATATAAGAAATTATTACAGCCCCTATTAGGAATCCAAAAATATATCCCCCTGTTGGTCCGAATAATACTCCTAATCCTCCACTTGCTCCTGAAAAAACAGGTAAACCTATTGCTCCTATAAGTATATATACAAGTAAAGTAACAAAGGAAGCATTAGTACTAAGTACCATACCTACAAGCATTATTCCCAGTGTTTGTCCAGTAATAGGAACTGGGGAAAATGGAAGTGGAATTGTAATATACGTTAGAACACAAATTATGGCTACAAACATAGCCGACAACATGGATTCCCTTAATGTCATATTTTTCATATTGTCCTCCTAAAAATCTTTATTCACGATCATTTTTGACCTAAAAAAGATATTAAATTATTTACCCTATTTTGTCAATATTATTACTAGCTAATTTTATCTAAATGATTTTATCAATTACCTTTAAAGCTATGGGGCTTAAATCAAATGTATGTATCTTCGACACATCAAGCCATATATAACCTATCTCATCAACATTTTTATTAATACTTATAGCATCAAGATCTATCTCTTTACTAGCTATTTTACATACTTTTATTTTATAATTCATATCAAGCATAATAGAATTTTTCTGTATAGCAAATCTATAATCTACTTCTTCATAATCAAAATCATCTTTATCTAGTCCAAAATCAATTGGCGATGGATAAGTTAACTTACCCATAAAAATACTATCTTCCAATACTTTCATAAGAATCTCACCATCTTTAATTATTCCAAGAAAACAAATCTCTTTATCCATATTTTATACCTCCGAAGATCTTCTTGCACTGTAATAGTACTTAATATTATCATTTATGTAAGTTGGATAAAAATCTAACTTTTCCAAAAGCTTTTTAGATGCTTGATTGCTCTTTTGTGTATAAGATACTATATCCCTACCATCATCTAAAAAGTTAATAATCTCTCTCAATGTATTAGACATGACCCCAAGGCCCCTGTATTCTTTCTCCAGATAATATCCCAGTTCAATTTCATTGTCCTTATAAGAAAGGGATACAATTCCAAGTATTTTTGACCCTGACAATATATAGTATTTAAAAACCTTTCCCTGAGAAAGTTTCTCTAAATATATCTTTGTAATTCTTTTTTTATCTATTGACTGATGATTTTGATTTTCAAATATCAAACCATTCAAAACCCTTGTTTCATACCATTCTACATTCTTTTCACTTATTAATTCCAATTCAAAATCCTTAAATCTATATAGTTTCTTCAAAGAATTACCTCCAATTTCTACTTGAAATCTTCTCAATAAAATTATATCATAAAATATAGTTTTAATAGATTACTGAAAAACTTTGTTTTTCAGCAAAATAAAAAGTAGTATGACATATATGAGAAAGAGGTGTAGACATGGAAATTTTCAAAACTACTGGTGTATGTGCGAGAGAAATTCATTTCGAAATTGAAAACAATGTACTTAAAAATATTGATTTTAAAGGTGGATGTCCAGGAAACCTTATTGGAATCTCTTCATTAGTAAAAGATATGCCAATAGACGAGGCTATCGAGAAGTTAAAAGGAATCACATGTGGTCCAAAAAATACTTCTTGTCCTGATCAATTAAGTATTGCATTATCACAATATAAAAACAGCTTATAGGATTTATTCCATAAGCTGTTTTTTCTTTTTATAAATTATCCATTGCCACACTCATCATCAGCTTGATTCTATTAAGCTGATTTACTTCACTTGCCCCTGGATCATAATCAACCGGATGTATATTGCTAAGAGGATATCTTTCCCTTAAACTTCTTATCATACCCTTTCCTGTAATATGATTTGGCAGACAACCAAAGGGTTGAAGACATAAAACATTGTTAACCCCTTCTTCAACAAGTTCTACAATTTCACCAGTAAGGAACCAACCCTCACCTGTGAAATTACCTAGTGATAATAATTTTTCTGCCTTTTGCGCAAGATAATTAATCGGTTTTGGACCATGGAATCTATTGCTTTTTTCCAAAGCTTCAACCATAGGTTTCCTCAAACTTTCAAGATAAGAAATACTAATCTTAGACATCGTGCTCTTCATCTTCTTACCAGAAAGCAACTTTTCCCTTGTTATACCTGTATATGAACAATATAAAAGAAAATCATAGAAATCAGGAACCACTGCTTCCCCACCTTCTTTTTCTATATTGTCTACAACATTGCCATTTGCAAGGGGATGGAATTTAACAAGTATTTCTCCAACAACTCCAACCTTAGGTTTCTTTATATCTAAGAGCTCTACCTTATCAAACTCATAAACTATATGGTTAATTACTTCTTTATAATCTTTAAATCCCTTATCAAGACTTTCAAAACATAGATTACGCATTCTATTGTAAAGTTCTTCAATCTGACCTTCATACATTTCATAAGGTCTAGTCTTTAATACTACCCTCATAAGAAGATCACCATATACAAGGGACCTAAGACCTTGCTTTAGGAGTTTATAAGAGATTTTAAAACCTGGATTCTTTTCAATACCTGAAGGATTTAATGATATTACAGGAATATGATCTAGGGAGGAATCCTTGAGAGCCTTTCGCAAAAATCCAATATAATTTGTTGCTCTACAACCTCCACCAGTCTGACTGATTATGACTGCTGTTTTGTTCAAATCATACTTTCCTGAGTTAAGAGCATTCATAATCTGCCCTACTGTTATTAAAGAAGGATAACAAGCATCATGATTCACATACTTTAGACCTTCATCCACATCATTATCATAATCCATTTCTGGAATTACAAGATTATATCCATTATTATTAAAAACCCTTTCCAAAAACTGAAAATGAATTGGACTAAGCTCAGGTGCTATAATAGTATAATCCTTCATAGTCTTTTCAAATTTAACAGGATGACATGTATAAGATTCCCTCTCTGGAAATACTGAATCATCCCTTCCATTTAGGGCCGCAATAAGCGATCTAAGTCTAATTTTAACCGCACCAAGATTACTTATTTCATCTATTTTAATTACAGTATATATCTTTGATTTACTCTCTAGTATTTCCTTAACTTGATCTGTTGTAACAGCATCAAGACCGCATCCAAAAGAATTTAGCTGTATTAGTTCAAGATTTTTTGATCTAGAAACAAACTCTGCCGCATTATATAGCCTTGTGTGATAAGACCACTGATCCACAACCCTTATAGGTCTCTCAAGCTGACCAAACTGTGATACAGCATCTTCCGTAAGTACAACCATACCCTGACTCGCAATCAGTTGGTCAATCCCATGATTTATTTCCGGATCAATATGATAAGGCCTACCAGAAAGTACAATAGCTTTATGATTACTTGCATTTAGGTAATCTACAATCTCCTTGCCCTTTTTCCTAATATTATAGACAAAGTCTTCCTGCCTACTTGCACCATCAGTAATTGCCTTTTTTATCTCACCCATTGAAAGTCCTTCATCCTTTAGTTCTTCAAACAATCTTTTAGCAAGTTTTGAATGGTTGGATAGATCAATAAAAGGATTATAGTACTTAATATTATTGCCCTTAAGACTCTCAACATTGTTTTTAATAGTCTCAGAATATGAAGTTACTACTGGACAATTGTATCTATTATTTGCCTCCTGATCCTCCTTAATATTGAAGGGAATTGCAGGATAGAATATTTTCTTTACACCCTTTTCAATAAGATTCTCAATATGTCCATGAACAAGCTTAGCAGGATAGCAAACCGATTCCGACGGGATTGATGAAAGACCCAAGTGGAAAATTTCCTTAGATGAATCATCAGAAAGGACCAATGAATAACCTAAACTATTAAAAAATCCATTCCAAAAAGGATAATCCTCATACATGTTCAGAACCCTAGGAATTCCAATAATCCCCCTAGGGGCTTCTTCAATAGTAAGAGTTTCATAGGAAAACAAAGTGTCATATTTGTATTTAAACATATTAAATACTTCTGAGTCGGCCTCAGTTTTACCTAATCCCTTTTCACAACGATTACCCGTAATAAATTTTCGATTCCCATCAAATATATTAACAGTAAGCATGCAGTTGTTAGGACACTTGCCGCACCTTACATATTTTTTATCTATATCTATCTTTTCAACACCTTCTATTCCAAGAAAGGTACTAGATTTTTTAGTAGAAAGGTATTCTTCCTTAGTAAGAATTGCAATACCATATGCACCCATTATACCTGAAATATTTGGCCTTATTACATTTGAACCTGTGATAAGTTCCATAGCCCTAAGTACATTTTCATTAAGAAAAGTACCACCTTGTACAACAATATTATTGCCAAGTTTTTCATCCTTCTTAATTCTAATTACCTTATAAAGGGCATTTTTAATAACGGATATAGCCAGACCTGCTGAAATATCCCCTACACTAGAACCCTCCTTTTGAGCCTGTTTAACTTTAGAATTCATAAACACAGTACATCTTGAACCAAGGTCAACTGGCTCTTTCGATTGAAGTCCTATTTCAGAAAATTCCTGACTTGAATATCCTAAGGACTTTCCAAAAGTTTCAATAAAAGATCCACAACCCGAGGAGCAAGCCTCATTTAAGATAATTGATTCAATCACACCATCTCTTATCTTAAGGCTCTTCATATCTTGTCCACCTATATCAAGTATAAAATCAACATCAGAGCAAAATTCCTTGGCACCCCTATAATGGGCCATAGTTTCAATTTCACCATAATCCAATCTATATGCTTCTTTAAACAAGTCTTCCCCATATCCAGTAACACCAGTATATAAAATATTAGTATTAGCATTTATCTTTTCTTTTAATAGTTTAAGACCTTCCTTACAGGTTTCAAGGGGATTTCCTTTATTACTTGTATAGTAAGAAAATAATAGCTGATTATCTTCCCCGATTAAAACCAACTTTGTAGTTGTTGATCCTGCATCTATTCCCAGAAAAGCTCCACCGGAATAGTTTTCAATATCACAAATTTCAACAGATTCTTTTTCATGTCTTTTTACAAACTCATCATACTCATTTTTATTTTCAAATAATGCAGGAAGCTTCTTTATCTCTCCCTTGTCATCCTTAAGTATGCCCTTTAACTTTCTTGAAAATTCCTCATATGTATATCCATTATTATTCTTTGAATTCAGGGCAGCACCAATTGCCACATAGTACTTGGAATCCTCGGGAAAAATAACATCATCCTTCTTCAACTTTAAAGTATCGATAAACAACTTTCTGAGTTCAGTCAAAAATGAAAGGGGGCCACCTAAAAATGCAACCTTACCAATTATTTTTTTCCCCTGTGAAAGTCCTGCTATGGTTTGATTAACTACTGCCTGTAATACAGATGCAGAAATATCTTCCTTAGATATTCCTTCATTAATAAGTGGTTGAACATCTGTTTTTGCAAATACACCACACCTTGAAGCAATTGGATAAATCTTCTTTACTCCCTTTGCCATATCATTTAATCCTTCTGATGTTGTGTCTAAAAGACTGGCCATTTGATCTATAAAGGCACCTGTACCTCCTGCACAAGTTCCATTCATCCTCTGCTCTACAACAGATCCAAAATAAGTTATCTTAGCATCTTCACCACCAAGTTCAATAGCTACATCTGTTTCCGGTATATATTCCTTAATACTCTTAGTACAAGCAATAACTTCCTGAATAAAATCAACATTCAGAATATTTGATATATTAAACCCACCGGATCCTGTAATTGTTACTGAAATAGTCTTATCTTTTAAAAGATTAGCCACCTTGGCAAACAAATCATACACAGATTCCCTTACATTAGAGAAATGTCTCTTGTACTCCTTATAAACTATGTCATTTTTGTCATCAATGACAATCAACTTAACTGTTGTCGAGCCCACATCAAGTCCTATATCATATCGATTCATAAATGCACCTCAAATCAGTAATTTCAAGTATTTTACATATTTATTTATATTAGTATAATAACCTCAAAAACAATGAAAGTCAATGGAATATATCTATACCGATAATACAACTTTTTATTCCGATTGAAATTCTAAAAATTCTAAATCATATCTTCATAAGCGATAAAGATATACGACTTTAGATTTATACCCATTACTCCATAATACTAACAACAAATTTATAATAGATAAAATCTTCTTATTTTATTTAAGTTATGGGTGAGTGATATTATAGTAACATACCAAGTGGTATGTTACTATAATATCACTCACCCATAATACTGTCAAATTAACCTACTTCTCCATTAATAATAATAGCACTGAAGCTATGACTGTCTAATCATATATGCCTCAGTGCTATTTTCATTTTATTATATTCACTTTAAAACTACTTCTCTTAATTTACTATTTTTCCTTGATCAATATTTATTATTCTATCTCCTAGTAATTTCGCCTCATCTTCATTATGGGTAACAAGTATTACACTTACATCAAATTTTTCCTTAAACTCAATAAACTCCTGATATATTGTTTCCCTAGTATTTTTATCCAGAGCTGAAAAAGGTTCATCAAGAAGTAATATCTCAGGCTTTATTACAAGAGCTCTGGCAAGGGCAACTCTTTGTTTTTCTCCACCAGAAATTTCCCTTGGATATCTCTTCCTAAGATGATCTATCTTCAGTGTTTTCATTATATATTCAGCATAATCCTCATCAGAATTTGGAGCATATTTTAGTCCAAACTTAATATTTTGTTCTACACTCATATGGGGAAATATTGCATAATTTTGAAAGACATATCCGATTTGTCTATCCTTAATATCAGTATTAATACTTTCATTACTACAAAAAATTGTCTTTTCTTTAAATTGGATTTTTCCCTGATCAATATCCTTAAGTCCAGCAATACAATCAAGGATTGTAGTCTTCCCGCTACCACTTTCACCTTGAAGAACAAGGACTTCCTTATCAAGTTGTATTTCCACATCCAAATCAAAATTTGGAAGTCTTTTCATTATGTCTATATTAATCATACTAAAACTCCCTTTTCTTCATAAAGTGATTAAGTCCATATATTACACAAAAACTAAATGATACAACTATAAGGACCAATGTATTTGCAGTAGCATAATCCCCTGCATCAGATGCAAAATATATTGCTATTGGAATCGTCTGTGTTTTCCCAGGAATATTTCCCGCTACCATAAGAGTAGCACCAAACTCTCCTATCGCTCTTGAAAAAGAAAGGACAATTCCGCTTATTATACTGGGCCAAGCTATTGGAAAAGCAACCTTCCAAAATACATCCCTTTCATTTGCCCCTAGTGTTCTTGCTGCATTCTCAAGTACAGGATTAACACTTAAAAAGGCTGTCTTACAACTCTGAAACATAAGTGGAAGAGATACTATAGTTGCGGCTAAAATTGCAGACTTCCAATCAAATAAAAATGAAATCCCAAAATAATCATAAAAAAATCTACCAACAATCCCATTCCTACCTAATAAAATCAAAAGACCATATCCTGTTACTGAAGGTGGCAAAACCATAGGGAGTACAAGAAGAACCTCCAATACACCCTTACCTTTAAAATCATATCTCGTAAGAACTCTACCTAGAAAAACTCCAATAATAAGAGTAATTACGGTTGATATTGATGCTATTTTTAATGACAGTATTATTGCTTTTGATATCATATTCTACTCCTGTGTATACTTCCTAAATCCGTACTCCTTGAATATCTCAAGGGCTTTATCAGATTCTAAAAATCTTACAAATTCCTTTGTTTCATCACTACTTTCAACTATTCCTAAAGGATATACTATCCTAGAATGATACTTACTATCTATCTCCATAACAACTTCAACATTTTCTAAAACACTTAGGTCAGAAGCATATACAATACCTGCTACAATCTCCCCAGTTTCAACATATTTTGCAACTTGCTTAACATTCTTACCAAATACAAGTCTATCTTCAAGTTTACTGTAAAGATTCATATTTTCTAAAGCTTCCTTACTATACTTCCCTGCCGGTACTGATTCAGGAGCTCCTATGGAAAGTTTTTCATCAGAATTCACAAGTTTCTCAATACTATCGTATTGTTCAACATATTCCTTATTCACAATAAGTACTATAGAATTTTCTAGAAGGTTAAAACTATTATCCTTTTCTATATGACCATTCTCTACAAGTTTATCCATTTTTGACTTTGATGCTGAAAGAAATAGATCTGTTGGTGCGCCATTCTCTATTTGCTTTTGTAAAGTTCCTGATGACGCTAAATTTAAATTTACTTTTACTCCACTTACCTTCTCATATTCAGCGGCTATCTTATTCATAGAATCAGTAAGACTTGCTGCTGCTGATACAGTCAACTCAGTCTTATCAGACTTATCACCACATCCAGTAAGTATAAATACTATAACTAATACTACTGCTAATAATTTTTTCAACTGCGACTCCTCCGTTATGTAATCAATTAGATAACGAGTCTCTAAAAAAAAGACCCTCCAATTATATATATTCATTTTGCCCACATAAAATGCCCGCATATCTACTTACAGTATAACAATTATTTATACTGTTTTCAACTGGATAAAAAAATTCTATGCTGCAATATATTTCAGCATAGAATTATAAAAATCTAACAAGAGTAAGGATTAATGAAACAGCAAGTATAGCTATCATTCCCTTTATAAATACAGAAGAAGATCCTTTACTACTTCTTGCCTTATAAGCACGTTTTTGATTTTTTTCCTTTTCCTTTTCCAAACGTCTTTTCTTATCATTAATTTCTTTCTTTTTTTCATTAAATTGAACTACTTTTTTGTCCATATACATCACCTTCTATAGATATTGTATATGTTTATTGCAATATAGTCTATATCATCTTTTCAATAAACTGCTTAAGTCTATCGTGAGACGGTCTTTCAAAGATATCTTCAGGCTTACCTTTTTCAATAACCGATCCATCTGCCATGAAGACAATTTCATCTGATACTTCCCTAGCAAATGCCATCTCATGGGTTACAACAATCATTGTCATCTTATCATCGGCAAGACTTTTAATTACCTGTAGAACCTCTCCAACAAGCTCGGGATCTAAGGCTGATGTAGGTTCATCAAAAAGCATAATTTTAGGCTCCATGGCAAGGGCCCTAGCAATGGCAACCCTTTGTCTTTGACCACCAGAAAGTTCCTTTGGATAATTATCCTTCTTATCAGCAAGACCAACCTTTTCAAGTAAATCCATAGCCTTTTTTTCAGCAATGTTCTTATCTTCTTTTTTAACTACTATTGGTGCCTCAGTAATATTTTCAAGGATAGTTTTGTGGGGAAATAAATGAAAATCTTGAAATACCATCCCCATTTTTTTAATAGCTTCCCTTTGCTCCTTATTTTTCTTATGTTTTTTATTGGCAAGAATATCGTAACCCTCTACAATAATCTCACCTTTTTGAACCTCAACAAGTTGATGTATAGATCTTAAAAGTGTAGATTTCCCACTTCCTGAAGGTCCTATAATACTTATTACCTGACCCTCATCAACTTTAAGATTGATATCCTTTAGAACTTCTAAGGAACCAAAAGACTTATATAAATTATTTATTGTAATAAAACTCATTTTTTTCACCTGCTTAATTGAAATATGAGTACTTATTCTCTATCTTTCTAAAGAATAGTACTACAACTGTTGTAAATGCCAAATAGAAAACTGCAGCCAGTACAAAAGGTACAATAGTAAAATCTCTTGTTACTATTTGCTTTGCACCCCTAAGTACATCTCCAATTCCGATAGCCGCAACAAGTGCAGTATCCTTTACTAAAGTAATGGACTCATTAGTAAGGGGCGGAATTACCTTTCTTATTCCCTGAGGTATAATTACCCTTAGCATTCCTTGCCAGTAAGACATACCAAGACAATGACAGGCTTCATGCTGACCCTCATCAACAGCCTCAATACCACTTCTCATTATTTCAGTATAATAGGCTCCGTAATTAAGCACAAATGTTAAACATGCAGAACCAAATCCACCTATCCTTATTCCCATTACAGGTAATCCATAGTAGAAAAAGAATAGTTGGAGCATTAGGGGAGTACCCCTGAATAGCCATGTATAGACATCGATTAAAAATCTAGTCCACTTATTTCCTGATACCTTTCCAACAGCAGCAGCTAGTCCTAAAGGTATAGAGAATAACTGTGTAATAAAATAAAGGGAGAGAGTGACCCCACTCCCTTTCATCATAAACTTAAATATATTAATTAAATATTCCATATTAACCTACCTTAACATTATGTCTTCTTGGAACCACTTCTCAGAAATTTCCTTAGCAGTACCATCTTCCTTCATTTCGTCTAATACCTTATCAAGAGCTTCTCTAAAAGATACATCTTCTTTTCTGATACCAACTCCGTAGTTCTCAGCTCCTAAATCTTCAGCTAACACTTCAAAATCTTTATCATTTTGCTGGATGTAATATCTTCCTAAGATTTCATCAACAACAACTGCATCAACTCTACCAATCTCAAGATCCATTAGAGCTTCAACATTGTTTGAGTATTCCTTCAGCTCTTTAATACTTGCTGATACTTCTTCATTATTTCTAACTGCAAGTGCTCCACTTGACTCAAGTTGAGTTCCTACAATCTTTCCTTCTAAATCCTTAAGAGTCTTAACATCAGAGCCCTTCTTTACGATAACACTTTGAGTATTTGCAATGTATGGCTTAGAGAAAGCAATTTTTTCAAGTCTTTCTTCAGTAATTGTCATACCATTCCAAACAACATCAATCTCGCCATTGTTAAGAGCTAATACAATACCATCCCACTCAGTTGGTTTAAATACTGCCTCAACACCTAATCTCGAACAAGCTTCCTTAGCAAGATCAATATCAAATCCTACAAGTTCACCATTCTCATCAACATATCCCATCGGTGGGAAAGAATCATCAAGACCAATTACAACTTCACCCTTTTCCTTTATCGTTTCTAGAGAAACATCTCCCTTATCTTCCTTAGCACTTCCACAACCTGTTAAACCTACAACCGCCATTACTACAACTAATAATAAAATTCCTAACTTTTTCATTTTTTCATTCCTCCAAATAATTTTTATTTCAGTATGCTATTAAAAACACAATCCCTCGTGACCTTAACACCATACTGAAATGTTAACTCACGACTATATAACTATGATGATAAACTTCCATACCAACCTCCCCTTTCGACTTGACTAAATACATTGTACTTTATCACGGTAAAGTTGTAAAGTGTTTTTTATAAAAAAATTTAACTTTTTGTAATATTTTCTTATAGTAAAGACTTAAGTCTTAGTTTGAGCCTTGTTTTGAGCGTGTGGTGCTTTGGGTGGTTTATTTATGCCTATTGGACATAAATGGTGGTTTACTCGCCCCCATTAGGGCTTGTGGTGGTTTTTTTTCTAGATGAAAAAGGCGGTCAGGAGTAGTTAGGGGGAAAAGAAGAATCGCACACAACTTTAGGTGTGCTGGGGGAATTAGTTTTGTATGCAAAACGAGGGGAAAAGAAAGAACTTAAGACCTTGTATTGCTTTATATAAAAGATCTGTAGTTCTTCCTCTTCCCCAAAATATTGTTTACAATATTGATTCCCCTAACACAAAGCTTCTCTTGTGTGATTCCCCTTTTCACCTTATTTGCCAACCACCGCTTGCCGTAGCAAGCTCACCACCCGGTTAGTATAAATTATTGACATTGTTCCTAGTCAGTAATTTTTACGATTTAGCTTCAGCTAAAAACATCCTACAAATGCGCGTACACCACCATTTTTGCCAACAGCAAAAATACACTAGCCAAGCAAATAATCAACATCATCCCTAGAAAACTTCTTCAAAAACTCAGCCTTAATAAGCTTCTCATCTTCCGACTCAATTTTATCAATCACATAATGTCTTCTAATATCCCCAGCTTCAACAATAGTCTTTATATTATCATCTTCCATTTCACTTCCTGTATATCCATTAAAAATTACAGCCTTAATTTCTATCCCCTTGTACTTCAAGAATTCTATAGATAATAAAGTATGATTTATTGTACCAAGCTTTGTTCTTGTCACCAGTATGACATCAAGACCAAGATCTTTTATTAGGTCATATACATAATACTGATTTCTTACTATAGGTACAATTATTCCACCTGCACCCTCTACTATCACTTCATCATGCTTGTCCCTTAATCTCATATAGTCTTCAAATACCATGGACTTATTAAATGATAAGCCATCCTTTTCAAATGCTAAATGAGGAGACAAAGGATTTGATAAACAAAATGTATTATAATCCTTATGACTTCCTGGTAAATTTGAAAGCCCCATTACATTATCAATATCAGAAGATACCCTTTGTCCATCAACTATTACTCCACCACTTTCAATGGGCTTATATGAAACCACATCTATACCGTACTCCCTAGATGCAAACACTAATCCTTTTGTTATAAAAGTTTTACCTACATCAGTATCCGTACCTGTTAAAAATATCATTTATATTCATCTCCAAACTATACTTAGTAATTTTTACTTCTATAATAAGTATAAATTATACAGATGGTTTGTCAACCTCGCGAGAACATTGGTTAACAGGATTGTTTTTTTTAATATTATGAATTTTGTTTTTCTCTATGTTATAATGTATGTATATTTTACTAAAAAAATGGTGGAGGTTACGATATGGCTTCAAATAGTTCTGACGGTATGATTAAATCAGTACAAAAAAGTTTAAAGATAATTAAGTACATCTTAAAGGCGGATAAGGAGGTCAGTATTAAAGAGCTTCAAGAAAACCTTGGATACAGTCCTTCAACCATTCACCATCTTCTTAAGACTATGATATTCGAAGGCTTTATAAGCCAGAACTCCAGAACAAAGAAATACAATATCGGCCGAGAACTTTTCAATGCTTCCCTTAAGTTCAACAACTATGAAAAGCATTTCATCATAGCTAAAGATCTTATCCAAGAAGTGGTTGATATTACTGGAGAAACAACAAGTATATTCATTAAAAGTGGAAACAGCTCTGTTTGTGTATACGGTATAGAGCCAAATAAAATTCTAAAAGCTTTCCTTGTGATTGGACGAAGTGTTCCTCTTCACTCGACAGCTTCTGGAAAGTCACTCCTTGCTTTTCAACCAGAAAATGAAATCAACGAGTATATATACAAAACTAACCTATTAAGAGATACAGAAAACACTATATACGATAAGGAACATCTCATTGATGAACTTAAAACAACAAGATTAAGGGGCTACGCCCTAGAAATTGATGAGTACGAATACGAAATAAGCGGAGTAGCATCACCAATATTCGACGATAATGGAGAAGCAATAGCTGCCCTTACAGTAATCGGACCTACTGGTAGACTTAAGCAAGAAAAGTTAAATCAAATCGGAAAAATAATTACAAAGAAAGCAATGGAAATATCTGATTTGATGAGTAATGCATCCTATTAATAATGGAGAAGTCAATTTGACTTCTCTTTTTTTTCAACAATTAAAAAAACAGCCTGTACAAAAGGAAATTTTAATCTACTTATGCACAAACTGCTTTATTAACTTAATTTATAAAACCTTGCTTAGGAAACTTATTGTTCTTTCATTTTGAGGATTATCAAATATTGATATTGGATCTCCCTCTTCTACGATTTTTCCATCGTCCATGAATATTACCCTGTCTGCTACTTCCTTTGCGAAGTTCATCTCATGGGTAACAATTACCATTGTCATACCCTCTGAAGCAAGATCTCTCATAATTTTTAATACATCCCCTACCATTTCTGGATCTAGGGCAGATGTAGGCTCATCAAATAGCATTACATCAGGGGTCATAGCCAGTGCTCTTGCAATTGCAATCCTCTGCTTTTGTCCACCTGAAAGCTGCTTTGGATAAGCATCTTTCTTATCAAACAGACCAACCTTTTTTAGTAGATCATCTGCCGATTTATCAGCCTCTTCCTTTGACATTCCCTTTAATTTCATAGGAGCCAAAGTTATATTTTCAAGTACAGACTTGTGTGGGAAAAGATTAAAGTGCTGGAATACCATCCCCATCTTCTGTCTATGAACATTAATATCTACATTAGGATCTGTAATGTCTGTCCCTTCAAATATAATATGTCCTGCTGTAGGAGTCTCAAGAAGGTTAAGACATCTTAGAAGTGTACTTTTACCAGATCCACTTGGTCCGATTATTACTACAACTTCACCCTGGTTGATCTCATCACTAATATCCTTTAGTACTTTAAGATCACCAAAGTTCTTATATAAATTTTCTATCTTAATCACTTACCTTCATTCTCCTTTCAAGTCTGCCCATAAGCTTCGACAATGTAAATGTCAAAGTAAAGTATATCAGACATGCTACAAGTAACGGACTAAAAGGTCTATATGTTATACCTCTGATTGTATCAACCTTAAACATTATGTCCTGAACACCTATTACAGATGCTATTGCCGATTCCTTGATAAGAACAATAAACTCATTACCAAGGGCTGGCAAGATGTTTTTAAATGCCTGGGGGATTATTATCTCCTTCATTGAAGTATTGTAATCCAGCCCCAGTGATCTTGCAGCTTCCATTTGTCCCTTATCAATTGACTCAATACCAGCTCTTATTATCTCAGCAATATATGCCGAACTATTAAGCGAGATAGCTATGATACCTGCAAGGAACATTGGAATATCTTTAATTCCGAAATAAACCATATATAATTGTACAAGAAGTGGAGTTCCCCTGATAAATTCAATATATGCAGTGGCAATTCCCTTTAACACTTTCTTACTGGATAATTTCATAAGGGATAGGAATATACCTATTATAAGACCAATAAGAATACTTATTAATGAAAGCATTAACGTATTGGCTGTACCCTCTATAAAAAATTTATAATACTTCAATAAATAACTTAAATCCAAATTAATGTCCCCTTTTACTCTTCTTCAGCTAATTTCATAGCTTCTACAACAAAATTGTCTATACTTCCATCTTCAATAAGAACAGTAAGAATCTCATCTACCGCCTTAACTAAATCTTCATTTCCTTTTTCAAATGCAATTGCAACTCCACCTTCTGAACCAAAATCAACACCAGTAAACTGTAAATCAGTATTTACTTTAACATATGAATTTGCAACAGTTTCAGCAATAATTACACCTTCAATTTTACCCGACTTAAGACTCATAATAAGGTCTGTAAGCTTATTTAAACCAATCGCTTCTGAATTAGTAAATTGACTATTAAAAATTTCTTCCTGAATACTACCTTTTTGGTATCCAACCTTAACACCATCAAAATCAGCTACATCCTTGTACTTATCCTTATCTTCATCTCTGATAATAATAGTTGAATGTGCATCGTAGTAAACCTGTGTGAAATCAACACTTTCTTTTCTCTCATCAGTTGGAGTCATACCAGCTGCAACCATATCTATCTTATTTGCCTTAAGTGCTCCTAAAAGACCATCAAATTTCATATCCTTAATAACTAACTCAACACCAAGTCCTTCAGCAACCTTCTTAGCAATATCAATATCAAAACCTACAATTTTATCTTCTCCATCAATTAACTTATGGAACTCGTATGGTGGGTAATCAGCAGAAGTACCAAGTACAAGCTGACCCTTAGCCTTGATTTCTTCAAGCTTAGTCATATTTTCTTCAACCGCTGGAGCATCCCCTTTCGGAGCATCTGCAGTTTCAGAAGATCCACAACCAACTAGTGCAAAAGATAACATTAAACCTAAAGTCATTACCATAAACATTTTTAAATACTTACTCATTAAAATTTCCCCCTTATAATTTCTACCTTATATTATTACCTTGTATAAAAAAAAATAAACCTTCATTCCCTACAATTGGGACGAAAGTTTTCCGCGGTACCACCCAGATTAATCATTACGATTCTCTTTGAACCAATTAACGTTTGGCCACCGTCCAATTTTATAATCCGAAGAATTCAATTGGAAACTAGAAAAGCTCTAAATCTAAACCATCATCTGCCGAACTCCCACCAACTTCGACTCGCTTAAGATTCTTAGTTCAAATCCTCTTTTCATCATCGTTTATTATTAAGATATATACATCATAATGTATATTTATACTATTGTCAATAGGTTTTATGTATATTTATTAATAATTTTGTGTTTTTTATGTATATTTTGATTTTGGGTGTTTTTTTTCCGCTCTTTGGCGGAAAAGGTGGTTTACTCGCCCGTCGGGCTTGTGGTGGTTTGCTTGCATGAGCAAGCGGTGGTTGGGAATCTAGGGGAAAAGGGGAATCACACAGAGCTTCGCCTGTGTTAGGGAAATCAGTTTTGCATGCAAAACTTAGGGGAAAAGAAAAATCTTTAATAACACTTTTAGAACTTAAGTTCTTTCCATTCCCCCAAATCTTGCTTACAAGATTGATTCCCCCAGCACAAGCAAAGCTAGGTGCGATTCCCCTCTTCCCCTAAACCCAACAGCCAACCACCTTTTCTGCCAAAAGCAGAAAAAAACCACCCAGAAAACCAGGTGGAAATTAAAATCTACTTAAAACTTTCCTTAACCTTTCTAGCAATCTCCCTACCAATCTTATCTAACTTCTCAAACTCTTCCGTCTTTGGAGTACAAACTGCTTCAACAGGTTCCTCAACCAGTTCCCAGTTAGTTTTTTCAGCAAAGGCATTTATACCTTTTACTCCACCACCACTCCAAGAGCAGCAACCGAAGATTCCTAGATATCTGTCCTTAAGATTGATTACTTCGAGTTTCTTAAGTACGCTATCCATTGAAGGGAATACTCCTGTGTTATATGCACAAGAACCAAGAACTAAGCCCTTGTACTTCCATATATCACTTATTATATATGAAACATGAGTTTTAGAAGCGTCATATACCTTAACTTCTTTTATACCTGCCTCAGAAATAATTCTTGAAAGGTAGTCTGCCATTTTAGCTGTGTTACCGTACATTGTTCCATATACGATTACAACACCTTCTTCAGACTTATATGAAGAAAGATCATCATATGTTTTGATTATATTTTCAGGGTTTTCTCTCCAAATAGGACCATGGGTTGCACAAACATAGCCTATTTCAACACCACTTAACTTTTTAAGTGCCTTTTGTACCATAGGAGAATACTTTCCTACTATATTAGTGTAATATCTTCTGATTTCACTTTCGTAAAAATCAATATTTACTTCATCATCAAATATTCCACCATCTAAAGCTCCAAATCCACCAAAGGCATCACCAGAGAAAAGTACTTTCTCAGTCATATCATATGACATCATTGTTTCTGGCCAGTGAACCATAGGAGTGGTATAAAACTTGATTTTATGGTGTCCCAAATCAAGAACATCTCCATCATTTATTTCATAGTAATTATCAACTATGTCATAAAAACCTTTAACAAATTGAAAAGTTTTCTTGTTTCCAACAATCTTAATATCTGGATACTGATGAATTAACTCCTTTAAAGATCCTGAATGATCTGGCTCCATATGATTAATTATTATATAATCAATCTTCTTATCACCAATTACATCCCTGATTTTCTCCATGTATTGAGAAGTCTTATTAAACTTCACAGTGTCTACAAGTGCTACTTTTTCATCATTGATCAAGTATGAGTTATAGCTAACTCCCTTATCTAAGGGCCAGTAGTTTTCAAAAAGAGCTGTTTCTCTGTCATTTGCTCCAATCCAATATACATTACCTACTATAGGAACCTTACAATTCATATTATCACTCCTCGTATATAGATATTATATCGTAAATAAAATTATTTTAAACTATTAACCTTATCGAATTTAGCAACAACTGAATCACTTGGTTCCTTATCCATTAATGAAACGATAATAATGAATATAAATGAAATAATCATACCAGGTACTATCTCATATAAATCAAATATTCCACCAGATAATTGCTTCCAAATAATTACCATTGCACCACCAGAAATAAGTCCTGCAAGTGCTCCGTTTCTTGTCATTCTTCTCCAGAATAAAGACATTATAATCGATGGTCCAAATCCAGCTCCAAATCCAGCCCATGCGTAAGATACTAGATCAAGTACTGAACTTTCAGGATTAAGGGCAAGAACTACAGCGATTACTGCTACAAGCATCACAGCTATTCTACTCACTGTAACAAGTTCCTTATCCTTAGCTTCTTTTCTAAAAAGTGTATATATATCCTCTGTAAGAGCCGATGAAGTAACTAGCAGTTGGGAATCAGCTGTTGACATGATGGCTGCAAGTATTGCCGCAAGCATGAAACCACCAATGATAGTTGGGAATGTCTTAGTAACCATTATCATAAACACTGTCTCAGACTTTCCATCCATTAATCCATCAAGAAGATATGCTCTTCCAACTAAACCTATAATTACAGCTGCTGCAAGTGATATAGCTACCCAAACAACAGCAATTCTTTTAGCCTTTTTAAGTTCCTTGTATTCACTAATTGCCATAAATCTTACAAGAATATGTGGCTGACCAAAGTATCCAAGTCCCCATGCAAGAAGTGAAATAATTGAAATAGCACTTATAGTAGCTCCACTTGAATCTGTCATAGGGTTTAATAAATTCATATTGATGTCTTTTAATATATTAAGTGTTTCACCAGAACCACCAAGCCCCTTAATACATGCTGCCGGTACAATAATCAATGCAATAATCATAAGTGTACCTTGGAAAAAGTCTGTCCAGCATACTGCCATAAAACCACCAAGGAAAGTATATATTACTACTACTAGGGCACCAATAATAAGAGCCCAAATATAAGGAATTCCAAATACAGTGGAGAATAATTTTCCACCCGCAACAAGTCCAGATGCAGTATATATAGTAAAGAACACTAATATTAGTATTGCAGATATTATCTTAAGAATATTTGACGGATCCTCAAATCTATTCTTAAGGAATGAAGAAATTGTGATAGAATCATCAGCAATTTCTGTGTAGTTTCTAAGTCTCATAGCAATAAACTGCCAGTTTAAATAAGTTCCAAGTCCAAGTCCAATTGCAATCCAAATCGACTCAAGACCAGAAAGATAAGCATAACCCGGTAAACCCATTAGTAGCCATCCACTCATATCAGATGCCTGTGAACTTAGTGCAGTAACCCATCCATTCAGGTTTCTTCCCCCAAGTACATACTCATTCAAACTCTCAGTTTTCTTATAGTACATCAATCCAATAAGTAACATAAAACTCAAGTAAATCATAAAAATTATTGTAATACCAATATTTTGACTAATCATTATCTTGTCCTCCCTTTTCTTTTTTACAAAAAAACAAATCCCGCCCTTATAAAAAGGACGGGAAAAACCGCGTTACCACCTTAATTAAACTACATATATCACATAACAAAAATAAAAAAACTCCGTCCCTGAGAAAGGACGAAGTAATATCCGCGTTACCACCTTTGTTAACTATAAATAGTTCCACTTTCATAATTCATAACGGAATCACCCGTCCAAGGATACTTTATTTCCCCTTAGATACTCAGAACCTGGTTCAGTAAACATAGGTATTAGAAATCTTTCAGCAAATGACTTCCTCTCTTATCATACATAATTACTTACTATTGTTCTTCAACGCACAATCATTATTTACTTGCTATCCATTTTATTAACCCTAAGCCCATTTGTCAACCGAAAAACTTTTTTTTGTAAAATAACTATAACTATTTATTCAAGAAAATCGATAAACAAGCATAATTATTACAATTTGTTAACAAAAGCTTTCTTTACCCATTCTTTATCAGAAAATTCAATATTTTTGTTATTTTGCATGCAAAAAGGTGTATAATATAAGTAGAAGGAAACAAGGTGTGAATTAGGGATTAATCAAAAGGGGTGTGATTTCGTGGCTAACTTAAGTCAAGTGTCCGGCAGATCATATCCACCTGCACAGCTTACCTCAAGGATAGAGGAACTTCCAAAAACCGAATCACTACAAAAAATCGAGCAGCAGACTAAGGCTTCTGCACGTAAAAGAATTGGAAAAGAAGCCTATGAAAAAGCATTCAAGGAATTGGAAACCCTACTTAGGGGAAAAGATGTGTCTGTGGGTATTTCTAGGGACGAAACAACAGGAATAGAAAAGATGTCATTTACAATGAGTGACGGTAAGAAAATAAAGGATATGCCTCCTGACTCTGTTATAGAAACAGTCCGTAAGGCTAAACAGGAAAGAGTCGGTTGGATTTTAGATACTTTTGCATAAAAATAACAGGTGCTTTGATTATCAAAGACACCTGTTTTTATTTTACGTAATTTATACTTTTATTTTTCGTTGTAGAAAAATACAGCCAATGTACCAGGTCCAGAATGGGCACCAATAGCACAACTAACCTCAGTATACTCTATATCCTCAATATCAAATGCTTCAAGAAGCTTTTCCTTAAGCTTATCTGCACTATCTATGTCATCTGCATGGGATATATACACATCTGATAAAGAATTACCATCAAGTCTTTCCTTCACCATTTCGACTATCCTCTTATAAACTTTCTTTTTCCCCCTAATTTTTTCAAGGGGATCAAGTTTACCATCCCTTACTTCTAGTATAGGTTTTATGTTTAAAACTCCACCAAGAAGAGCTGAGGTTCTAGAAACTCTGCCACCCCTAAATAGATATTCAAGATCATCCACAGTAAAAATACTTTCAATATACTTTGACATTTCCCTTACTCTGTTTCCAAGGTCCTTAATATCATCATAATCCTTAAGTATTTCTGATGCCTTCTTAACAAGGACACCATAACCTCCTACAGCATTCAAGGAATCTACTATTTCCATCTTAAAATCAGGGTAATCTTCAAGAATCTCCTCATATACAAGTCTAGCGGTGTTATAAGTACCTGACAGACCTGAAGAAAACACAATGTATAAGTATTCATCCCCAGTCTTAGCGTACTGCTCAAACTTCTCTCTGAAATAAGCATATGGTATCTGAGCAGTTCTTACTAAACTACCATCCCTCATCATTTTATACATATCTTTTGGATAAATTTCAACTTTATCTTTATATTCCTTATCATCTACATAAACCAAGATAGGAAGATTTTCTTCAATTTCTATATTATGATCTAGAGGTAGATCACATCCACTATCAATAATTAATTTCCTAGACATATTTATCGCTAATAATTAGCATAAACCTCCTTTTCATCATCTATTACAAATAGAAATTTTTCACCTATCTTAATTATAATATACTATTGAAATTAATTCATCTGTTCTGATAAATAATTAATAGATTCGATGATTTTACTTCCTTCCTCATCAAACATAATGTTCTGCATAAGGTTACTTTGAATCTCACTTGTGAAATCTTGAAGTTCCTCAGGAGAAAGGTAAGAAATATTATAATAATCCTTTAAAATTTCTGGCATTGCAATTGCTTCATTGACTCTATCAACAGTCATTTCAAAAGAAAGGTCCATATCAAAATCTTTCTCTTCTTCAATCAAATCCTTAGGGAAGTGATACTTGATAAGTCCGTCATACTTTCTAAGTACAGCATTAGAATCAAATCCAAGATTTAAGTCAAACTTAATAACATCTTTTAATTCTAGTAAAGTTGCCTCATCAATAGTTTCAGAAACATTGTACTCTGCAAATAGCTTATCAAAGTAAGCAGGATCATCCATAGCCTTAATTCTATCAGCAGTCTCCTCAGTAATTCTAGAAGTCTCATCTAAAATTCCAAGATCAACTTGCATATTGTTGTCCTCAACAATTTTATCAATAAGGATATCCCTAACCTCTTTATTACTTCTTAAAAACTCATTATATTTTTTTACTACCTCAATAACATTCATCATATCAAACTTCATATTGTAGTTAGATATAGCAATCTTATTACCATTGTTGCTCTCAAAAGATGATTTAGTCTCATCTCCAACCCAACTATTTATAGCACCTACTAAAATATCAGTTAACTCCTTAACTGTTTTATCAGAAAGATTTTCCATATCCATAGTTTGAGCATTTTTCATTTCTTCCATTGCAAGCTTGAAAGTTGCACCTAAATCTTCACCAACATATTTATCTAAACCATTCTTATCAAGAACAATCCATTTATCATACATAAGCGGAGAATTAACACCTAAAATTTTTGAACTATCATCATAATAGAACTCAAAAGTCCAAAGAGGGCTTCCAGATCTCATTAGAAAAATACTTCCATAATACTTCATAGTATCAACATCATACCTAACATTAAACTTAAGATCCGTATTTAAAAGAAGATCCTTTACAATTTCCTCTTCTTCAGCAGTTACACTAAGCCCCTCTAATCTTTCTATTCCGAATTCAAGACTCGCATCCATGCTTTTGTACATTTCATTCGACTTATAGTCTGAAACTAATTTTTCAAAGTTAGCATTTCCAGCAAAAGAAGCTGCCGAAAAAACAACTAAGATCATAGTCATAAGTAATACCAATTTCCTTTTCATTTTATGTCCTCCTTTACATCATTGTAATCATTATATTACATTATTCTTTATTTATTTATTAAAAAATCATTAAAATAAAAAATCCCTTGAATCGGGATTTTTCGTAGGTCGTGGGTCGTAGGTCGCAGGTCGGTAGAACCTTAGATACTAAAAAAAGATGCTTCTTTCGAAACATCTTTTTTTGCCATACCAACTATATCATATACTCTTCAAATATATCGTGAACCTTATTTAAAGCGTCTATGCCCTTGTCATTCTTAATTATACAGGAGATTTTTATTGGGGAAGTACTTATCATCTGGATATTTATTCCCATTTCATAAAGTGTTTTAAAGTAAAGTGATGTGATTTTAGTATTCCCCGAAATACCTGTACCTACCACCGATAACTTAACAACATTTTCATCTCCAATGATGCCATTGGCACCAATATCCTTCACTATCCTTTGACATAAAGTCATAGTTTTCTCATAGTCTTCACCCTTTACAGCAAAAGAAATATCATTTACCCCATTGTGATTAACATTCTGAATAATCATATCAACAGGAATGTTGTTCTCAGAAATCTCTGAGAATATCTTAAATGCTATTCCAGGAACATCAGGTACACCTAGAAGGGATATCTTTGAGATATCTTCATCAAGGGTAACTCCCCTAATTTCCGTTTCTTCAAAAGAATTTCTATTAATAATTTTAGTTCCCTCCTCATACACAAAACTTGATTTTACCTCAAGGGGTACATCATATTTTCTTGCAAGCTCAACAGATCTAGGATGTAATACCCCGGCACCAAGTGCTGCCATTTCAAGCATTTCATCATAAGAGATCCTATTTAACTTCTTAGCTCCCTTTACTTTTCTGGGGTCAGAAGAGTATACTCCATCAACATCAGTATATATCTCACATTTTTCTGCCTTAAGAGCTGCAGCAAGTGCTACTGCTGTAGTATCAGAGCCACCCCTACCTAAAGTAGTAATATCATGGTTCCTATTTACACCTTGAAAACCAGCAACAATAATAATATCGTGACTTTCAAGTTCCTTCATTATCCTGTCAGTCTTAATCATATCTATTCTGGCTTTTTTGTGGTTAAAGTCTGTTATAATACCACATTGGCTACCAGTCAAGGAAATCGCCTTGCAGCATGAATCATTTACTGCTATGGCAAGAAGAGATACAGAAATTTGCTCACCAGTAGATAGGAGCATATCCATTTCTCTATCAGAGGGCTTTGAAGAAAGGGCCTTGGCCTTCTCAATAAGTTCATCAGTAGTTTTACCCATGGCAGAAACCACTACAACTACCTTATTCCCCTCCTTACACTGCTTAACCACCCTATCAGCGACATTTCTTATTCTATCAATGTCACCAACAGAGCTACCACCATATTTTTGAACTATAATATTACCCATACTTATACACCTTCAATACTATTCCATATTAATAAAACACAATTGATTCTTCTCATCCAACTCCTTAAGACTATATACCATGTCTCTACTAGCATTTTTAACAACACATTGGTATAAAGAGTTTTCATAAATTAATTCTAAATCCCCAAATCTGTTTTTAACTTCACTTAAAAGTTTTTCATTGTCATACTTGTCACTGATTCTAAGATAATAATCAAATTTAGCATCATCAGACTCTACATCAAAACTATTATTAAACTTTTCGTCATTATCTACATTCTCCATATATCTGATCATATCAGCTGCAACAGCATTTCCAGTAGGAAGATCCCCTGCACCCTTACCATAATACTGAAGATTTCCAACTAAGTCGCAATCTACTGAAACTATATTGAAAGAACCTTCTACATTTGCAAAAGTAGAATTAAGATCAACAAATTTTGGCTCAACAGCAAGACTAAGTTTTCCATCATCAAGGGATGCCTCTGCAATCAATTTAATTACCTTATTGTTTTTCTTTGCATAGTCAATATCATCCTTTGATATTCTTGATATACCTTCAGTATAAATCTGCTCATTTTTCACTTCAGAACCAAAACAAAGAGTCGAAAGAATTGCAAGCTTTCTTTGAACATCAAAACCTTCCACATCATCAGTAGGATCAGCTTCTGCAAAACCAAGTTCTTGAGCTTCTGAAAGAGCCTTGTCGTACTGAGCATCCTCATTGAACATCTTACTTAAAATAAAGTTTGTTGTTCCGTTAAGAATACCCTTAACCTTACTAATACTGTTATAGTTAACAAGATTCTTGATACCTTCAATAATTGGAACTCCACCAGCAACACTTGCCTCGTACTGGAATGATACCCCATTCTCCTTAGCAGCATCTACAAACTCCTTAAAGTGTTTAGATACCAAGGCTTTATTTGCTGTAATAACACTCTTTTTATTTTTAAGAGCCTTAATAACCAAATCATAAGCTAGATCAGTTCCACCAATTACCTCTACAATAAGATCAATCTCAGGATCATTAATAATACTTTCATAATCTTCAGTAAGTTTATCCGCTACTTCTGGATAATCTACCTCTGATAGATCCTTAACAAGTATTCTTTTAAACATAAAATCCTTGTTTGTCTTATCTTTAATCAGTTCTCTCTTTGACATTACATTTCTGTAGAAACCCTCTCCTACAGTTCCAAAACCTAAAAGTCCAATCTTTATCATATCCATCCCATCCTTAAATATGTATTTCGTGAAAAAACACTTGTATTTTATAGAAAAACATTATATCATAATTAATAAATATTGCAAGGCATTTACAGGAGGTATTTTTCATGATTTTTTTTAGCACAAGAAATAAGAGCAAAGCAAATAAAGATATAAACTGCATTTTAAAAGGCTTAGCAGATGACGGCGGCCTATTTGTACCAGCTGACTTTCCAGAACTAAAATTAGAAAATTTAGTAGACAAAAATTATATAGATATGGCTTCATATATTACTTCTTTATTTTTCGAATCTTTTACATATGATGAACTTAAGGAAATTTATTCACTATCATACAAGGACAAGTTCCAAGTTGAAAATATGATAGATATCAAATCATTTAAAGGATACGGATTCATAGAATTATTCCATGGACCTACTTCAGCATTTAAGGATATGGCCCTTCAAGCCCTTCCAAACTTTGTTGATAAATCTAAGGAAAAGTTTTCTATTGATAAAGAAACAGTAATACTTACAGCAACTTCAGGAGATACAGGAAGTGCTGCTATTAGAGGTTTTGAATCTATTGAAAATCTTAAAATAATTGTACTTTATCCAACATCAGGTGTAAGTGAAATTCAAAAAAAGCAAATGACTACATCAAGTTCTCCTAATACTTATGTTCTGGGTATAGACGGAAATTTTGACGATGCACAAAAAATGGTTAAGGCAATTCTTAATGACACTAAGCTAAAAGAAGTTCTATCAAATAGAGGAATAGAATTTTCTTCAGCAAACTCAATAAATATAGGAAGACTTGTTCCTCAGATTGTTTACTATGTTTATTCTTATTTAGAACTTGTTAGAAAGAACATAATAAAGCTAGGAGAAGAAATTAATGTATCGGTTCCAACAGGAAACTTTGGAAATATTCTAGCAGCATATTACTCAAAAAGAATGGGACTTCCAATCAAAAAACTAGTGTGTGCTTCTAATAAAAACAATGTCTTAAGTGACTTTATTTCTACAGGTATTTACAACCGAGAACGTGACTTTTATAAGACAAACTCTCCATCTATGGATATCTTAGTTTCCAGCAACCTTGAAAGATTTTTATTCCATACTTCAGACAATGATGACAACTACGTTTCAGGTCTTATGAAAGACTTAAGTAATAAGGGCTTTTTTGAAGTAAATAAAAATCACTTTAACAAATTAGAAAATCTTTTATCTGGCTACTGGGTTGATGAAAAAAGTACAGAAAAATTAATCGGAGATTTATACAAGGAAGAAGGATACCTTATGGATCCACATACTGCAATAGGTTATTATGGATATCTTATGGAAAAAGAACAGGCTAAATCATCTCCATATACTCTAATAGCTGCTACTGCAAGTCCTTATAAATTCCCTGAGTCAATTTGTTCTTCCCTTAATATTGACTGCCCAGATTCAGCTGAAAAAATGCTTAAGGCCATAGAGAACAATAGCAATACTAATATTCCAGAAAATCTGCTAATTGCTCTGAATAAAGAAGAAATCCATAAAGGTACAAATAAAACTAGTGATATTTATGACAAAATCAAAAGTATTCTGGGGGTGGAATAATGATAAAAGTTATTGTACCCAGCACAACAGCCAACATAGGAACTGGCTTTGATACAATGGGACTAGCCCTAGGACTCTATAACACTTTTTATGTGAAAAAATCTTCATCAAAAGTCAAGCATGATCCACTAATTGATTTGACTATAGATAACTTCCTTTCATATCTTGACCAGAAGGGAATCAAAAAAAAATACGAATATGTAGATATAACAGTAAACAATGATGTGCCTATTTCAAGAGGTCTTGGATCCAGTGCAACTTGTATAGTTGGAGTTTTATGGGGAATAAATGAACTTTATGATAGTCCACTTACAGAAAAAGAACTCCTTGAAATCGGAATAGAAATAGAAGGCCATCCAGACAATATTGTTCCTTGCCTATACGGTGGATTCAAAAGCTCAATAATGTCTAAGGATAAATGTCTTACCATAGATCATCCAATATGTGAAGAACTTCAGTTTATAAGTCTTATACCAAACTTCACTCTTTCAACCAAAGATTCAAGGGATGCCCTACCAGGAAAATTAGAATATAAGGATGCGGTTCACAATATCTCTAGAATACCATTTCTTATAGAAGGCTTTGCCACAGGTAATCTAGATATGATTAAGGCTGGAGTTGAAGATAAGATCCACCAACCGTATAGAATTGGCCTTATTGAAAACGGAAAAGAAATAATGAAACTTATTGATAAACTATATAATCTACCTATTTTCATCAGCGGAGCAGGTCCTACACTTATGGTAGTTGCAAAGAATGACTCCCATGTTTATAATGAATTAAGGGAAACCTTCAAAAGTAAATTCCCTGACTGGGACATAAAGCAACTGGAGGTTCATAAAGGGAGTATTACTATAGAAAGGATGGAATAAATGAAGAATAAATTCCTCGTAATCGATAAGACAATCCTACCGGATGTTTTCGAAAAAGTACTTAATGCAAAGGAATTAATAAGGTTAAGCAAGGTCTCAGGTGTTACAGAAGCAGTAAAAACAGTTGGTATATCTAGATCTACTTATTACAAGTACAAAGACTATATATTTACACTGTCTGATTCAGCACCAGATCAAAAAGTAACACTTCATTTTCTGTTATCCCACAATCCGGGAGCATTGTCAGAAATCTTGACCCATATAGCAAATGTAAAAGGAAATGTATTAACAATACATCAGGATATACCAATCAACAACAATGCCCACGTGGCAATTACCTTTGATGTATCAAAACTTACAGTAATGATGGATCAACTATTAGACCAGATCAAATCAGTAGGTGGAGTATCCAATCTGAATTTGATGAGTTCTTAAAAAAACAAAGCCCCTGTCAAAATGACAGGGGCTTCTATATGCTACGCAGCTAACACTTCCTCAATCTTCTCCTTATCAAAACCAAGGATTTCCTCTCCATCAATTAGAATGACAGGAACACCCCTGTAACCCATCTGTAAAAGTTCTTTTCTTGCTTCAGGGCTATTATGAATATTTCTTTCTTCATACTTCAGATTCTTCTCCTCAAAATACTCCTTTGCTAATGTACAATAAGGACAAGTATTAGATGCATATATTATGATTTTTTTCATACATATTCCTCCTTTACTAATCTGAGATTCTACTACATTTATTTCCTAGATAGCTGATTTTAAACATATTTTAATAAGATTTAATAATCAATATATTCCCCTTCCAAATCCCTATAGTATACAGGTGCCTTTGACTTCTCAGGATCAATTTTATCACTTAATCCATCAAGCTCTACAAGTTCTATATACTCATTTAGAATTACAGAATACATTCCCTTATCCATAAGTCTTATTAAGTGGTATCTTATATCTTCCAAGCGATTTAAGCTATACAAACACTTAATATAGTTATAGTGAATAACAACATTATAGAAATCCTTGTCCATAGCCTCCTTAAAATAAAGAACTGCATCCTCATACTTTTCCTTATCCATAAATAGATATCCCCAAGCAGTCAAAGAATAGGGATGATTTCTATAGTTAGAAATCAAGTATTTAAAATAACTCATTGCCTTAGAACTATCCCTCAGTTTTCTATGGGCCTTACCCAACCTATAGATTAGCTTAGGATGGAGATCATTGGCAATATAACGGTTAAGTTCAAATACAATTTGGCTATATTCCCCGTTTTTATACTGTATTTCAGTAAGTCTAAGTAAATACTCCATATCATCCTTATTAAGATGCTTATCAAGAACAGCAAGGGAATTTTCCATATCTCCAAGTCCATACTCATATATATAACTCATTCTAATTATAGACGGCTTTCCATATTTAACGTCCTTAATAAGACCACCGTATATATCTAGGGCCTTTTCAAACATTTCAGAGTCATTATTCTGATATCCAATGGTTTCATATATTTCTCCAGAAATAAAGTCAACCTCTTCAGTCCGTTCAACCTTCTCCAAAACTTCTATAGCTTCTTTATAATTTTTTTCATTGATCAGTTCCCGCAATCTTTCCTTTAAAAAGTCCATAAGCTTCAACCTTTCAAATTCAATAATTTTAATAGTTTTCAATTTTCTTATACCCGTTTTTTAAATATAATTCCCACATTAGAAGATAATTTAAGCTTTTTTTAGGTATAATTATTTTAGGAGGTGCCCTATGAAACAAAAAATACTTATTGTTGAAGATGATATAAACATGCTAAATCTTTTACAAGACATTCTTATAGATGAGGACTACCAAACATCTACAGCTGAGAACGGCTTAATAGCCCTTGAAAAACATAAGAGCTTTCAGCCTGATCTAGTTCTATTAGATGTTATGATGCCTGAACTTGATGGCTACAGCTTCTTAAAAGAAATAAGAAAAGATAGTGATACACCTACTATACTACTCACTGCTAGATCCCTTGAAGAAGACGAAATACAAGGTTTTGAGCTAGGTGCTGACGATTATATTACCAAGCCCTTTAAAATAGGCCTTCTACTGGCAAGAATAAACGCAGTACTTTCCAGATCAAGTAAAAATACAAAGAAAAATAAGCTTGATAAATATGGGGATATAGAAATAAAGAAAGATTCACTGGAAGTAAAAATAGGAAGTGAAGTATTAAATCTTACTGCCAAGGAGTACCAACTTCTTATATATATGACAGATAACCTTGGGATAGCAGTTAGCAGAGATTCAATACTAGATAAGGTCTGGGGATTTGACTATTACGGAGACACACGTACGGTAGACACCCATATAAAAAGGTTAAGAAGCAAAATGCTCCACTGTAAGAACTATATCAAAACCCTTAGGGGAACTGGATATATTTTCGAGGTGCCAGATGAAATCAATTAAATCTAAGATCTTTATATATTTCATGGTTTTTACAGCTATCCTAATGCTAATAAACCTGTCTATAACAGATAGGACATTGGAGAAATACTTAATATATTCCAATGTCAATACGATTGATAACTTTCTTACAAAAGAAAACATAGCATCTGAAAATACCTTATCAGAAACAAATCTAGATGCTTTTTCAGAAAAATATAATGCTATCATAACCGTGATAGATAATGGAAAGGTACTTTATACTAGTGCTTCTTCAATGGGAAATTCACAGGGATTTTTACACAATATGAATTTCAAGGACAGCATATCCTATGAAATAAGAAAAATGAGTAAATTCTCCTTTGACTTTCTTATAGCCACAAAAAAAGTAGACGATTACAATATGCTTGTCCAGTTTCCACTAAACTTCATTGTTCACCAAATAGAAACCATACAAAATGTTCTCAACCTTGTTGCTGCCTTCATTTTTGTACTCGGACTGGTCTTTTCATTCTTCATATCCACAATAGTATCCAAACCTATTGTAGAAGTTGAAAAGACAGCTAAAAAAATATCACAACTTGATTTTAGCGACAAACTACCTGAGACAAGAAAGGATGAATTCGGCAGTCTCAACAAGAGTATTAACTCCATGGGAAATGAGCTAAACAAAACTATTTCAGAGCTGGAAAAGGCAAAGGGACAACTGATAAAGGACATAGATTTGCTTAACAACAATGAAAAATTGAGAAAACAGCTTTTCTCAGATTTCTCCCATGAACTAAAAACACCAGTAGCACTTATCCAAGGATATTCTGAAATGATAATGAAAAAAGCACTGCTAGATGACCCTAGCTTAGAAAAATACATGAACACAATTATTTTCGAATGCGAAAGACTTGATTATCTGACTAAGGAAATCCTGTCCCTCAGTGATCTTGAATCCCACAATTTCAAACTTAAATACTCTAAGGTAAATATATCAGAACTTCTTTCAAATACTGTAGAAAGCTTCGAGGAAACCTTAAAAGACTACTCCCTAACACTTGATATAAGTCCAGATATAATAATTGACTGTGATAAAAATAGAACATCCACAGTCATAAACAATCTTATTAGCAATAGTATTGACCATAACAACAATCAAAAGGAAATATCCATCTCACTAAAAAACAATGAATCCGACATCATATTAGAAATATATAATACAGGAGAAAAAATAGATGAGCAGTCCTTGGAAAAACTATGGCTCAACTTCTTCAAATTAGATAAAAGCAGGAATAGAAAATTCGGCGGAAGCGGCCTTGGACTATCCATAGTCTCCAAAATAATAGAACTACATGCTTGGGAAAAAAGTATAAGTAATTATAAAGATGGAATACTTGTGAGTATCAAAATCATTAATAAAGAAGCAGATGATCTTTAGGCCATCTGCTTCTTTATTAACTCTCTCAATCCCTCTTCAAGGCCAATTTCCTGACTCCATCCCAGTTCCTTAATCTTTTCAAATCTCATGGAATATCCCAGATCATGTCCCGGTCTGTCTTCAACAAATTCTATTAAATCATGACTCTTATCTGCTATATCTAATATCATCTTCACAAGACTGATATTCTCTACTTCAAATTCACTGCCTATATTATATATCTCTCCCCTTTTACCATGGAAAAGAACCCTCTCGATAGCCCTGACATGGTCCATTACATGAAGCCAGGATCTAGTATTTTTCCCTTCACCATAAATAGGTATCTTATTATCCCTACTTATCATTTCAATAACCTTAGGAATCAACTTCTCAGTATGCTGTCTAGGACCAAAATTATTGGAAGAACGGGATATGACTACATCCATTCCAAAGGTCTTAGCAAAGGCCATAACAGCCAAATCAGCGGAAGCCTTACTTGCCGAATAGGGGCTTGATGGATTTAAGGGACTAGACTCATTAAAGGGACATCCATTATCACAAGATCCATATACCTCATCCGTAGATATCTGATAAAATCTCTTCACTTTATATTTATAGGCAAATTTCAATAGATTTACCGTACCAAGTACATTTGTTTCATAAAAAATTACAGGATTTTCTATACTATTGTCCACATGGGATTCAGAAGCAAAGTTGACAACATAATCTATTTTATTCCTAAAAACAGACTCCAAAATACTATCATCATTTATACTCCCATGAAAAAAAGAATAATTGCTATAGTCAATAACTTCAGAAAGATTAGATAAATCCCCTGCATAAGTTAAAGCATCAAGATTAATAATCCTTATCTCTTGACCATATTTCTCCAGCATATGAATAATAAAATTACTTCCAATAAAACCTGCTCCACCAGTAACCAGTATAGTCTTCATCCTATCTCCTTTTCAAGTAATAAAAATGGGAACTGTCAATCAGACAGTTCCCACTTATAATTTTCTAATTAATTTACTTAACAACCTCATAACCATGGTTAGTCCAACCATGAGGCTTGTTGATCTCCATTCCAAGACCACCATTAAGCGATACTGCATCGTATCCTAACAGTCTAAGTCCTGCAACTGTCTGACCTGCAGTCTGTCCTGTATAACAATATACTACTATAGTTTTATCCATTGGTAAAGTTCCGAATGATTCTTCCATTCCAGCTCCCCAAGGAATATTTGTAGCTGTTGCTATATGACCACCGTCAAAGTCTTCCTTACTTCTGATAGAAAGAACATATATACTATCATCTTCAGCATCTAACATAGCCTTAAGATTATCTTCAGAAACTTTGTAGTTCTTGTACTTACTATCTTTAACATCTGCTAAACCGGCATAATAAGCATCAAGTGCTGATTGTACAGCTGGACCTATTTCAGTTACTGCTTCACCAAACTCTGATGCTTCAGTAGACATTGCTGACTCATATCCCTCAACCTTAGAGATTCCTAAGTTGTATCCAAGGTTTACACTTCTTGCATCAAATCCAGCAAGATTAAGTGTCATTACAGCCTGACCTGCAGTTTGACCTGTATAGCAGTAAACATATACTGGTACATCACTTGGAATATTAGCTAAGTTATCACTGATTGCAGTTCCCCAAGGAGCATTTACAGCACCCTTGATATGTCCTTCAGCATATACATCTGGCTGACGGATATCTAAAACAAACATTTCTTCTCCAGCATTAACCTTTTCAACAAACTCTTTTTGGTTGATCTTGTAGATATGACCTGGCATTTCTGCAAAGTACTCCATTACTCCCTCAGCTACAGCTGAAGATGTAACAACTTCGTATCCATGATTAGTCCAACCGTGAGGCTTGTTGATCTCCATTCCAAGACCACCATTTAGTGATACTGCATCGTATCCTAATAGTCTAAGTCCTGCAACAGTTTGACCAGCAGTTTGTCCTGTATAACAGTAAACTACAATTGTCTTATCCTTTGGAAGTGTAGAGAAAGACTTCTCCATTCCAGCTCCCCAAGGGATATTGGAAGCAGTTGCTATATGACCACCATCAAAGTCCTTCTTATCTCTTATAGAAAGAACATATATACTATCATCCATTTCATCTAACATAGCCTTAAGATTGTCTTCAGAAACTTTATAGTTTTTGTATTTACTATCTTTAACATCTGCAAGACCTGCATAGTAATCATCAAGTGCTGATTGTACAGCTGGACCTATTTCAGTTACAGCTTCACCAAACTCACTTGGCTCAGTAGTCACTGCCGACTCATAACCTTCAACCTTAGAGATTCCTAAGTTGTATCCAAGATTTACACTTCTTGCATCAAATCCAGCAAGATTAAGTGTCATAACAGCCTGACCTGCAGTTTGACCTGTATAGCAGTAAACATATACTGGTACATCACTTGGAATATTTGCTAAGTTTTCGCTGATTGCAGTTCCCCAAGGAGCATTTACAGCACCCTTGATATGTCCCTCAGCATATACATCTGGCTGACGGATATCTAAAACAAACATTTCTTCTCCAGCATTAACTTTTTCAACAAACTCTTTTTGATTTATCTTATAAATATGACCTGGCATTTCTGCGAAGTACTCATTTATACCATCTTCAAGACTGTACTCTCCGCTTTCACTAGCTGGAGCCTCTGTCTTAGTTTCTTCAGACTTTACTTCCATTGATGTTTCTTCTTGTGGTGCAGGAGTATTTCCACAACCCGCTAAACTAAACACCAATACAAACGTTAACAATAATGCATACAAGCTCTTAAACTTCTTCATCAAAAACGTCCTCCTCTAATCCCTTATAAGATTAATATTATTATGATGCATCCTGAACAGTAGGTACAACCATATCTGTAGGTCCAGTTGAAGGCATACCTTTGTATTGCCATTCTAACCAGGCACCATCATAAACTTTTACATTCTTGAAACCTGCCTCCTGCATCAATGCAGCAGTTTGAGCAGCTCTCACTGAAGTTTTGCAATAAACATATACCTCGTCTTCAACATCTATACCTAAATCAGTATAGTTTAAATAAATATCTTGCTTCGACTTAAATGTACCATCCTTGTAGCAGTTGTTTGAATGAGAATAATTAATCGCTCCTGGAATAGCACCCTCATCAAATTCAGCCTTTGTTCTCGTATCAAGAATAATAACGTTTTCTTGAGGATTATCAACTTGCGCCTTTACCTCATCAATCTTTACAAGTAAGTCTTCATTCTTTGAAGCTACTTTGTATTTTGACTTTTCAACCATAGGAGCATCTGCAGACATCTCTAAACCTTGAAGTTCAAGACCCCTAGCACCTTGGTTTATTACCTTAACCTGATCATGACCATAGTATTTAAATACCCACCAAATTCTTGATGCGAAAATACCATTCTTGTCATCATAGATATATACCTTGTCACCGCTGTTAATGCCATTCTTGCTAAGTATTCTTTCAAAAGTCTTCTTCGGTGCGATCATTCCCTTTACAGGAGTATTTTCACTTAACTCACCTGCTGTAAGGTTGATTGCTCCCTTTAGATGACCCTTCTCATACTTGTCTTTATCCCTTGCGTCAATTACGACAACATCCGGGCTGCTAATTTCCTGTCCAACTTGGGCAGGTTCGATAATATTCATTGAAGACTCATCGTACTTAGTGTCGATACTGCAAGCAACGAAAACTATCATAGCCGCAAGAACAAGAATTAATGAGAAACCTTTTTTTAGATTTCTAATCATCTTATCCCTCCTTAGAGTTCCTTAAAAAACAAATCATTATTAAACTAATTTTGAGGAAAAAGTTAAATACATAATGTTTGTTAATTTTTTTACAATCTCCACCTTGATTATACTTCATTTCAATATTCTTTTGTCATAAGCTTTTCTAATATAATATCTAATAATCAGATAACTAAATATGATTAAGCTTCCTATATCATAATCTCATGGGTATCATTTTTGCTTATATTAATAACTTCAAAACAAATAACCCTACAAGTTTAACATAGTCAGTTTAAACCTTCATCTATGTATTATATAATCAAAGAAAGGAGATTTTGCCATGATAGAAAAAATCAAATCAAAGAAAAACACAATACTTTTCATATATATAGCACTTTTCTTCATAATCAACTTTTTCTCTCTGGACCACTACCCATTCGTCCATTCAGACGAACCCTGGTTAAGTGGATTGTCAAGGAACATTATGGACTCTGGATCCTTTAAGGTAACAGAGACCTTCTTTAACACATACCCCAGATATCCCCATGGAATCAAGATTTTATTCCATATTATACAAATAATTTTTTTGAAGATCTTTGGATACAATGTAATGACCTTTAGGAGCATATCCCTTATATTCGGATCACTATCCCTGATTTTCTTTTATAAAACACTGGATAAAATACAAGAAAACAGCTGGATAAATCTACTTATGACAATACTTTTCAGCATAAGTATAGACTTCATCTATACAAGCCATGTAGCAAGACAGGAGATAATCTTAGTCTTCTCACTTATCCTTTCCATATATATTATAATCTCAAATATAGAAAAAAAATCACCTTGGCTAATAATAGGAATTATACTGGGATTATCAGTCGGAATACATCCAAATAGCTTCATAATAGCTCTTATGATAGGATCAGCATACCTTATATACGTAATAAAAGGAGACTATGATTTTAGCTCCCTAGTAAAAATGGTAGTATTAACATTCCTAATAGCAATGACATTTGTGGGAGTTAGTTTCATCCTAGACAGTGATTTTATCAATCACTATAAAAACTTTGGCTCTAGCCTAGGGGTAACAGAAAGTTCAGGAGGGAAACTAGAAACACTACCACTTTTCTTCTACAAAATGTTTAAGCAAATAAGTGCTACATACTATATACCAGATAGGAGATTATTCTTCATACTATTGGGATCAGCACTTCCAATATCAATACTTACAAAAAAAGAAACACACACACTGCCAATGCTGGCATCAATAATAGGATACATAACAGGAATACTAATAATAGGAAGATACAACCCAACATCAATAGTCTTCATAGCACCATCCCTATATCTCCTATTAGCAATACTAATACACAAGATACCTAATAAAATTGCAGCAGCATTATTAATAACAGGAATCATACTATCAGGAATTACCATAGTAAAAGACATGGAAAAATATCCAGACTACAGCTACACCAACTATATAAATGACCTTGCTACATTAATCCCAGAAGACGGAGAAACCCTAGGAAACCTAAACACAGAATACCACTTCAAAAACGGAAAACTCCTAGACTACAGAAATCTAGCAGAACTAAAAAAAGATGGAATTAGCGTATCCGACTATATAAAAAACAACAAAATCAACTACATCATCCTAACAGACGAACTTGACTACCTATATAGAAACGAAAGATGGCAGATTCTATATGGGGACATGGATTATTACCCCGAGCTTATTGACTACGTTTCTAAGAACTGCACTTTAGTAGGCTCCTTTGACGGAAGAAATTACGGTATGAGAATTGTTTCTTATAGTTTTGAAGGCGAATGGAACTTGTATATTTACCGGGTGCTTGAGTAGTCTAGTGCTCGTTTTGCAAACATTGCGTCTAGTATTTTGATAGATCAAAAAGTCTAGTATGGAAGTAATGCTTCTTCCATGACTAGTATATTTCTTAGCAATATGACCACTGATGTTTTTTGCCTATAGCAAACAAACTTCATTTTGAAAAAACAACAGCCCATATAAAAATCTAAAGATTTTTATATGGGCTGAAATACTTTTTAATTTAATTTTACCTAAGTAAAATATCCTTGGTCATACTTCAAAATGAAGTATACTAGTCGAGAAAGGATATAAGACTTTCACACTAGACCCAGAACCAAGTTCTGGACTAGTCGTTAGCTTTGCAAGCAAAGCGCACACTAGACTAGCTACATAAGTCCCTTAATCTCCTCCACACTCTCCATACCCGTTATCTCCATAACCCCATCATCCTTAAGAAGAACAATCCTATCGGAAATCCTAACCGCTTCCCTTAGATCGTGGGTTACAAAGATAATAGTCATATCAAGCTCTTCCTTTAATTTCAGAATCAGTTCCTGAAGACTTTCCCTTGTTATCATATCAAGGCTTCCAAAGGGTTCATCCATAAGAAGGACTTTTGGCTTAAGGGCTAGTGCCCTTGCTATCGCTCCCCTTTGTTTCATTCCGCCAGATAGTTCCCTAGGATATTTCTCTGCTTGATCTTTTAATCCAACCATTTCTAAATATCTAAGGGCCTGTGACTTAGCCTGATTTTTATCAAGTTTAAGAAGTTTAATCATTGGAAACATGACATTGTCTATTAGTTTTTTCCATGGAAATAGCTGATCAAAGTCTTGAAATATCATAAGCCTATCCCTATCTGGATCAAGGCTTATCTTGTCTTTCATAATCAGCTTTCCTGTGTAAGTTGATTCAAAACCGCCCAATATTCTTAGGAGGGTGCTTTTCCCTATACCGGACTTTCCAACTATTGATATAAGCTGATTTTCATAGATATGAAGATTTATGTTTTCAAAGACTTCCTTACCATCAAAGGACATGGAGACTTTATCTATCTTAATAATTTCCTTCATCTAGATACCCCCATCTCTCTTTCATATGTCTTTCAAGATTTGTAAGGACCACATCATCCATAAATGCACCTATTATCATAACTATAAGGATTCCACCATACATACCTGAGGTATCCATAAATATTCTCTTCTCAAATATATACCAACCGATTCCACCAAATGCAGATATGGAACCAAATATCATTTCAGCACTGATAAGCGCCCTCCAAGCCCTTGAAAATCCTATTCTTATACCACTTATAAAATAGGGAAAACTTGATGGAAGCAGTATATGAAAAAACATCTCCATTTTACTTAGTCCATAATTTTTACCCACTTCATAATGGGTTTTATTAACCGCCTTTATACCACTCATTAGGTTCACCAGCATAGGCCAAAGTACTGAATGGACTATTATAAAAATAATAGACTTTTCCCCTACCCCAAACCACAGTATTACAACTGGTAAAAGAGCTATCCCCGGTAAGGGATGGGCTACTGATATTAACATTTCAACAAGACTTTCAAAGACAATACCGCTTCGCCATAATAATGTTAGTAGCATGGTAAGAAGCACACCTATAAGTAAAGATTTTACTATAACCTCAATAGAAAAAAGGAGCTGATAAAGAAGTTTTCCACTTGCTAAATCCTTTGATAGACCATTAATCACATCAATCAGGGATGGAAAACTCTGTTTTGGATATAGACCTATTCTATAAAGGGATTCCCATATAATCAGAAATAATATTATCCATAGGACAGCTACAAGTCTTTTTTTCTTTTTTACTTCCATAACACATCATCTTCACTTAAATCATTTTCAATATATCCAGTATCATGCATAAAGCTTATAAATCTATCCAATCCCTTAATCTCATCTGAGTAATACATTTCAGCCATATAAGATTTTAGGATTTCTGCCTCTATATCATAACTTTCAGAAAGGATATTTATTGTCTCATCCTTGTTTTCATTCATAAAATCAATTGATTTATCAAGGGCTCTAGAAAAGGCTTCGTATCCTTCCTTATTACCTTCATAAAACTCCTTTGTTGCCACACCAACTATAAAGGTAAAATCGCCACCAACACCATAATTTCCATCTACAACCTTTACAAAACCTGGATTCTCAAGTTCTTTAAAAATAAATGGAGGAGATGTATAATGGGCCTTAATATCACCTTTATTAAGTAAAGACATCATACCATCAGGGTGTTTCATGGTTACTAATTGATTATCAAACTTCTTTGGATTTCCAAAATCCTTTTCAGCTGCCATGGATAAAAGTATATGCTGTATAGATCCAGGCTGAGGAAGGGCGATCTTATCCTCAGGACCTATGTCAGAAAGTGACTTAATACTTTCATCATAAGTAATAAGTCCAAGGGGAGCCTCTGAAAGACCAGTAAAAATCCTCCACTCCATACCCTTGTCCGCACTGATAAGAAAAGGTGGAATACCCATAAAACCTACATCTACACCTTGGGAAAGGGCTGCTTCCCTTATGGCTGCAGTATTTCCAAGCTTAAGCCAAGAAACCTGGCCATCTTTATATTCCTCTTCAAGATATCCATTGGCCTTCATTATTTGAAGGGGTGCATAAGCTAGACCAAACTGCTCAGCCACCCTAATATCCTTTGATTCCTTTTTCGGGGCACACCCAACAAGCATAGTTAACATAAGAAAAGCTACAATTAATTTCTTCATCATCTTCAATTCCTATTACCTCTCTTTCCCCTTATTATCATGTTTTCATTCTTATCATTTTTCATATATAAATCATCAAATACCAAATCAATATTTTCAATAAGTTTTTCTTCACTTTCAGCAGTAATTATTACATATCCTGCCCTTTGGGTTGCATTCACTATCTTTGGAATAGTAAATCCCTCAGAAAAATTAAAACCAAGATTAAGAACATAGTCCATATTTCTAATAATATCTTCATCTACAATTTCTTCAATCTTACCTTCAACAGCAAAAAACAACTGGGTACTAGAACACTTGCTATTATTAAATATGTCATAGGATTCCAAGCTAGAATAATCAATATCATTCCCTAAAGAATAATCAATAAGCATCTTAAGTATATCCACACCTGTAAGGTAAGGAATCACCTCATCCTCATAGGCTCCACCAATTCTGCATGCCAGCTCATTTACCTTAAGACCTTCACTACCTATAAACATCTGGAAGTATATTGGCCCATTATCAATCTTGAAAATATCGCATATTCTTTTAGTTACATCAATTATTTCTTCACCGTATTCATTAAAGTGAACTGATGGAAACTCATGGGATATACAAACCCCAAGCTTTGATCTATCATCAAAAATCACCCTATCAGTTATGGTAAGTACATTTACCTGACCATCCCTAACCCAGCCTGAGACCGTTATTTCATCATTTTTATAATACTCCTCAACAAGGATTTCCTTTTCCCTTGAATGGACAATTACATCCTTGAAGTTTTTCCTTATATCTTCTAATGAGTCTAAAAGAAAAATCCCCCTTTGACCTTGGGAATCAACAGGTTTAACCACAAGAGGAAACTTAAGTCCCTCCAGCTCATCATCAGAAAAATCTTCCCTGATCAATCTATAATCAGTTAAAGGAATATTATTATCATCAAGAAGTTTTTTCATATACTTCTTATTAGTCACATTAAGTGCAGTCTCAGAACTAATCATACAGGGGAGTCCCATCTTCTCAGCAAGTTTTGAAACTACAAGGACAGGCTGATCAGTACCGGTGGTCATTACACCATCAATATGAAATTCCCTTGATTTTTCATAAGTCTCTTCATAAGAAAAGGTACTGGCTAAAATACTATGATCAGCTATCTTCTTCCCTATGGAGTCCTCATAATAATCACTGGCAATAACTTGATAGCCCATCTCCTTCATTCTTTTTATAGCATTGACTTGAGCCTTTGAAGCTCCTAATATCATCATTTTCTTCACGACATATCACCTCTACGTCATATTGTTCCTTGTCATTTTGAAATAATACAAGGAACTTAATCCCTGAATAATACACATATATATTAAAATATAGTCTCATAAGCTTTCTTAGACTATAATTGCTCTTTCCATATTTACGTTTTTTCTTTTCTATATTAATATTCTTAATATCCGGTTTTGTAAAAAGCATTATTGCTGATATATATACAAAACTTCCCCTATAAGAAGACAAAACATCCTTCATCTTCTTATTAAAAATCCTAAATGAGGATACCCTCATATCCTTCTTCTTTATAAAAAGTTTATTGAAAGTCCATGCTACCATTTTAGATCCAAGCATCCTATGACTACTTACATCCTCATCAAAATCAATGGCGTAAACAATATCTCCACCATTTAGAATCTCATGGTAAAGTCTAATCACATCTATAGGACTATGCTGCTTATCATCATCCATGGTAACAATATAATCAGCCCTAGCTAGTCTTACACCGGCAAGTATTGCGTTTTGCTGACCATAATTTCTACTTAATCTTACAGCAGTTACATTACTATACCTTCTAGACAATCCTTCACATCTTGAAAAACTTTCATCCCTACTCCTGTCATCAACAAGAATAACTTCAAAATCAATATTTTCAATGACCACCTGAAGTTCATCAACAAGTTCAACTATTGAATTTTCAGAGTTATATACAGGAATTACGATTGAAAGTTCCATATGTCATCTCCTTAGAAATAATCTTTAAGTGCCTTAAGCACAGTTTCTATATCCCCATCTTCCATCATTACGTGAAGGGGGAGTCTCACTAGTCTATCAAACAAATCATTTTCTCCCTCAAAAGAACTTCCTTCAATGAAGTTTTGCCCCATAGGTGATTGTGCCAGGGGATAAAAATGTTTATGTACTGCTATTTCCCTAACTCTCATATGATCTATAAAAGACTGAGCATTATGACTATCCTTAAAAAGGATATAAAAAAGATGGCCATTTCCACCATCACTATTTTTCATTCCAGAAAAAGATTCAACAAGATCATTTTTTCCGTCCTTAAAAAAATCAAAATACGATTGGAATATATATTTTCTCCTATTCTGGATATATTCCCTTTCTTCTAATTGACCATATAAATAAGCCATCAGAATATCCGATGGGCAATAGCTAGATCCCTTATCAACCCAATAATAATTACTGGCGTCGCCCCTTTGAAAGGCTCTTCTATTAGTACCCTTTTGTCTGATATTGTGTGCCCTTTCAAAAATAGATTCATCATTGGAATTAATGACCAGACAGCCACCTTCTCCGCAGGTAATATTCTTAGTTCCGTGAAAACTAAAGCATGAAAAATCACCTATTGTACCTAAAATCCTATGACCATCCTTACTTAAAAAAGCCTGGGCACAGTCTTCAATAAGAAATAAATCATGATCATTTTTCAATTTCATTATTTTATCAATGTCAAAGGAAAAACCACCATAGTGTATGGCAATTATTCCCCTTGTATTTCCATTGATTATGCTCTTTACATGCTCAGGATCAATATTCATATCATCATAATCAACCTTAGCAAAAACAGGCTTAAATCCAGCCTTTAATACAGCAGTTGCAAGAGATGGAAATCCAAATGAAGCTACAATCACTTCATCTCTTTCATCCCTTTTTACAAGATCAAGGGCAAGTTCAATACTATGGGTACAGGAAGTTGTCATAAGTATTTTATCTGTTGCAAAAATATGTGAAAGTTCCCTTTCCACAAGATATGTATACTTGCCATCTCCAGATACACTCCCTGATTCCAAGGCATCTAGAATATATTCTTTTTCTTTAGCACTCTTATATATTTCATGAAATTTAATCACTATATTCACCTTTTTAATACAGTATTAGCATTATTTATTTTACTATTATTTTTTTTTGTGTATAAATAGTAATAGGAGGTATTTTCTATGAACAAAATCGAATGTTTTGGCGAAATGTGTCCAATCCCATTACTAAAAGCCAAGAAAAAATATGAACAAATAGAAATTAATGAATCCTTTCTACTTGTGACCGACCACAGCTGTGTACTGCAATCAATAAGCGATTATTTCCATAAGACCCATACAAGCATCGAAATCGAAGAAGTGATGACCGGGGTCTGGGAAATTCAAATAACTAAAATAGCATAAGAGAGGAATTTAGCAGAATCCTTTCTCTCCCATGTCCAGGAAGAACTCTATTGATTCCTTCACCGAATCATTAAGTTTTTCCATTTTTTTGCTTATGATATAAATGTCCTTATCAAGATCAAGACCTTCTATTTCTATCTTCTTATAAGTCTTTTCATAAAGCTCTTTTTTCACCGACATGTATGGAAGTAGTGATATTCCAAAACAGTTGTGAACCGATGATTTTATTGCACCAATAGAATCAATATTGAAAATAACATTTAGATCGTCCTCAGTTTTCCCAATATTCTTTAATGCATCAAATAGATTAGCATACAGATTGCTTCCGTTAGTAAGCATGATTAGATCATAATTAAGTATCTCTTCAAGTTTAATCTTGTCAGGAATCTTATAGTCACTTGATGCCACAAGAACAATTTCCTCCCTACCAAGCTTGTCGTAAAAAATTTCCTTTGCATCCTTTGGTTTCCCGTATATTATTCCAAAATCACAAATATCATTCCTTACATCCCTAACTGTATTTTCTGTAGAACTTGAGATTAATTCATAGCTATGATTGTTAAATTTTTGTTTAACTTTGTACAAAATACATGGCAGTGAATAAGTTACCAAAGACCAGCTGCCATTAATTCTTACCATGTCATTTCTACGTTCCAAATCCCTTAAGTCCTGCAACATTTTTTCATAGTTTTTTAATATATTTTCTGAATATTTATAAACCACCTGGCCCATTTCAGTTGGTTCTACACCCTTATTACTTCTTTTCAAAAGTTTATAACCAAACCCATCTTCCATTTTCTGAAGAAGCTGACTAAGTGCTGACTGAGATATATGGGATTGGCCTGCCACCTTGGAAATACTCTTTGCCTCGACGATATCTCTAAAATATCTAAGTGACTCTATATGCATTTTACACCTCCAAAATTTAATATGCCAATTGATAGTTCTTATTTACATTTGGGTATATACCCAAAAACCATTGCTAATACTACATAGCTGATGGATTTAGCAACTTCGCCCATTAATTTTTTTCCATATAATTCATTTTGATTATATATTAGAAAAACTTATAACACAACTGAACTGCCATAACTATTATTAATATAGCATTAAAGAAAACGATATTCCAAATAATATAAGCTGTGTTACTATTGAGGTGAGGAAAAATTGTTAAATACATCACAAATCCAGTAATCATTTGTAAGGAGAGTGAGCAGATGACTGAAAAAACTGAAGCTACGTCTTCAATAAGAAGATCAGCAAGAGCATCAAGAAGGAAGCCTAAGAAAAATCAGATTCCTCTTGGAATGTTGTCCATATCAGTAATCATAATAATAGGCATTTTGTTAGGAATTAAATCAGCAATGCTAGGATTCATGTGGATTACAGGAATCTCTTTTGGATTCATACTACAAAAAGGAAGATTCTGTTTTACCGCATCAATGAGAGATCCATATCTTACAGGTGGTACATCCTTAACAAGAGCGGTACTAATCGCTTTTGCAATTACAACTATAGGATTTGCCGCAATTAAGTATGGATATTTCAGAAACGGCCTTCCAATTCCAGGAATGGGCTACGTTGTTCCAATCAGTGGTGCAACATTAATCGGAGCTTTTATGTTCGGTATTGGAATGGTTATCGCAGGTGGTTGTGCATCAGGAACACTAATGAGAGTTGGAGAAGGTTTCATGATGCAAATAGTTTCACTTGTATTCTTTATTATAGGTTCCCTTTGGGGAGCACATGACTTTGGATGGTGGAAAATGCACTTCATCTCTAAAGGAAAAGCTGTATTCCTACCAGATCTATTTGGATGGTTCGGAGCAGTTGCAGTTCAGCTATTAATTATCGCACTACTTTATGTTGCAGCAACATTATACGAGCAAAAAAGAGTTGGCGAGTAGGAAAAGGTTATTATAAAAAATATTAATCAGGAGGAATTTATTATGTCTAAAGAAGTTATGTTAGATTGTCTAGGAGAAGCGTGTCCTGTACCTTTGGTAAAAGCTCAAAATAAAATCAAGGAATTAGAAGTTGGAGACGTTTTAGTTGTTCAAATCGATCACTCTTGCGCTATGAAAAATGTTCCTGAGTGGGCTAGAAAAGATGGTTACAATGTTGAAGTTGAAGAAGTTGATGACGGCGAGTGGGAAGTTATCATCGAAAAATCTAAGTAATAATTATTAAAACAAGCTTATACAAATAAAAATTAAAATCAGGAGGAATTTATTATGTCTAAAGAAGTTATGTTAGATTGTCTAGGAGAAGCGTGTCCTGTACCTTTGGTAAAGGCTCAAAATAAAATTAAAGAATTAGAAGTTGGAGACGTTTTAGTTGTTCAGATTGATCACTCTTGTGCTATGAAAAACGTTCCTGAGTGGGCTAGAAAAGACGGTTACAATGTTGAAGTTGAAGAAGTTGATGACGGCGAGTGGGAAGTTATCATCGAGAAATCTAAATAATAAAACTGTCACTATGTGATATGGAGGTGTCTTTTTGGAACCTAAAGCAAAAATATGGAATACAATTAGAGAAAATCAATTTTATAAAACTTGGTTCAAAAATCCTATCACTTATGTAACTGCCGCTGTTTTATTATCTGTTTTTCAGATAATTACCCTTGCAGTAACAGGTAACCCTTGGGGTGTATCTGGAGTATTTGCAAATTGGGGAGCTTGGATATACCAAGCTGTAGGCGGAAGTATTGATAAGTGGTACTACTTTGGTAGTCAAGGTGCTCAAAACACTATGGAAGCTGGTTTCTTTAACCATCCTGGTACTATGAGAAATCTTGGAATCATTGCAGGTGCATTAATGGCTACATTGATGGCATCACAATTTAAAATCAAGAAAATTAAGTCTAAGAAGCAGATCATAGCTGCTACTCTTGGTGGATTGTTAATGGGATACGGAGCTAGAATCGCATACGGTTGTAATATCGGTGCCCTTTATAGTGGTATTTCGTCCCTTTCATTATCCGGATGGGTATTTGCAGCAGCAATGTTCTGTGGAGCAGTTGTTGGTAGTAAATTATTAGTTAAGTACTTTATGTAGTCAAGGAGGTCATTATTTTGGCTAGAGAGAAAAAAGTTGAACATTATGACGTAGTTGTAATCGGTGGAGGCCCATCAGGTCTTACTGCAGCAATATACGCTGGAAGAGCAAGACTTAAGACTCTTCTTATAGAGAAGGCACTTATCGGTGGTCTTGCAACATATACAAATGAAATAGCTAACTACCCTGGTTTCCCTAACGAGCCAAAGGGTGAAGACATCACCAATTTAATGAAAAAACAAGCTGAGCACATGGGCGTTAAATTCAAGCTTACTGATGTAAAGACTGTTGATTTCTCTGGTGAAGAAAAAATCGTTGAGACATTCAGAAACAAATACATTGCTAAGACAGTAATCGTATCTACAGGTGGTAGACCAAGAATTACTGGAGCTAAAAATGAGGAAGACTTCCTATTTGATAAGGGTATCTCTTTCTGTGCAACTTGTGATGCTGCTGCAAACACAGACAAGCACGTAGTTGTAATCGGTAGTGGAGATGCTGCAATCGAAGAAGGTATGTTCCTTACTAAGTTTGCTAGCAAGGTAACAGTATCTGTTATGCATGACGAAGGTATCATGGATTGTAACGAAATTGCCAAAGAGCAAGCCCTTGCAAATCCAAAGATGGAATTCGTTTGGAACACAGTAGTTGAAAGCTTCGAAGGTGAAGATCACCTTAAGACAGTTGTTCTTAAGAACGTTAAAACTGGCGAGCTAGTACCAATTGACTGTGACAACTGTTTCGAGTTCATTGGATACATTCCAAACACTGAGATTTTCAAAGGTCAATTAGACCTTACAAATAGAGGATACGTTCTTACTGACGAAAAGATGAATACAAATGTGCCAGGAGTATTCGCTTGTGGTGACGTAAGAGAAAAATGGCTTAAGCAGGTTGCTACTGCAGTAGGTGATGGAGCAATCGCTGGATTCGCAGCAGAAAAATTCATCGCAGAAACAGAAGCTTTTGAAGAGCAAATCATGCAATCAGAAAAGCCAGGTCTAATCTACGTTTACAATGCAATTGATGAGAGCTCAAGAAAGTTCCTATCAACAATCGAAAAAATCGAAGGAGATTTTGACGGTTCCGTTGCAGTAAGTAGAATCGACGTATACAAGTCAGATGGACTTGCAAAGAGATTAAACATTTCAACTTACCCTTCAGTAGTAATCACTAAGAACGGTCAAGTAGAAACTACTATCTCTGATAACTTAACTGAAGAAACAATAGCTAATTGCTTTAAGTAATATTCTCATAAAATCCCAATAATATAGGAGAGGGCAGTCCGTAAGACTGCCCTCTTTGTCTAGTCGAGATAACAAATATAAATTGAAGCGCTCCTTTTCATTTATATTTGTGGTTTTGCTTCATCAAAAATCATCCTTATAGTTCCCTCGCGTCTAATTTTTTGCTTCAGCAAAAGGTCTAGTGCAAAATATCTTTTCATTTTATTTTGCGTCTAGTAGGATACTTGCATATCCCGACCTCGGAAGTTTTACCAACGTAAAACCCTATTTGGAAAAAGACCTAATACAAGACCCATAACAACTGCTTTTTTCTCAAAACAAGACCCTACTTTTAAGTCGCCCCTATCAGCATAGCCCTGACATCCATATGGAGTGACTTCGCCCATAAGTGCCGTATTTCGTAGGTCGTAGATCGACAAGTTCCTTAAAACATTTTATATACTGTTAAAGTAAATCCATCCTAAGCACATCTTACCGGAAGGATTCACTTGCCCCTCAAGTCACAAATCCCTTCCCTTTCCCCCAAGTTTGCAAAAGCAAACTGCTTCCCCTAGCACATAACTTGTGCGATTCCCCTCTTCCCCCACATAAGCACTATCAACTGACCCCATACCAACTGCTTTTCTCCACAAAGAGATGACCCACCTACAAAGTAGTTTAACCCAGAAGAAGTCACTTACCCCTCATGTCACAAATCCCTTCCCTTTCCCCCAAGTTTGCAAAAGCAAACTGCTTCCCCTAGCACATAACTTGTG
>JAOARG010000065.1 GCA_025210655.1 Bacillota bacterium | reverse complement strand
TGTTCCGCCAAGATTTAATTGTACACAGTGCCCGGGTCAAATGGAGCCAATATACTATAAATCGGTACATGGCATAACTTATGAATTAAAGTAAAAAGTTGAAGTTAAGAAGAAGCGGTCGATTAGACCGCCTTTTTTATGCCATTGTGTTGACAAATTATATAATCGGATGTAATATGTAAGTGAACATATGAATAGTTGTTCATGTGTTGTGAAAGATATTATTTCTGAAATATATTATAGATTTCAAGAAGATGAGTGATTTTCTTGGAGAATGGGAGGATATCAATGGTTGAATTAAGATTGGAAGGCTTGTGTTGTGCTGGATGTGCATCTAAAATTGAGAGCCTTGTTGGAAAGTTAGAAGGTGTATCGAGCTCAAGTGTTAACTTGGCACTTGAGAAGATGGAAATTGGTCTGGGTGACAAATCAAAGAGATATGAAATAATAGATGAAACCAAAAAAATAGTCAGTGAACTTGAACCTGATGTAAAGGTGTATCAGATATCTAAGACTAAGGAGCATACTTTTTACTTAAATGGTCTTAATTGTTCTTCTTGTGCATCTAAGATTGAAGGAATATTACTCAAAAATGATAAAATATCAGATTTGAATTTTAGTTTTGCTACAAAAAAGCTTATTGTTGAGAGTAAAGAAGAAAAGAGTATTATGAGAAAAGTAATACAATTGATAGTTGATAGTGTTGAAGATGGTGTTGAAGTATCAGAAGAAAAACTTCTTGAAACTAGCCGTACAAGTTTAAATGATGGTGCATTGTCAACTCAAAAAGAAAATAAGCTTGTTAAAATTATTAAAGACAACTTAAGAACTATTGTAGGGGCGGCGATAGTTTTTACCCTAATACTTTTAAGTGTTCCTGAAAATATGAGAATACCACTTTATCTACTTGCTTATATCTTGATAGGTGGAGATGTAGCTAAAAGAGCATTTAAGAATATTGCTAGAGGTCAACTATTTGATGAAAATTTTTTAATGACTATTGCAACTATTGGTGCTTTTTTACTAGGGGAATATAACGAGGCTGTTATGGTTATGTTATTTTTCAAAGTTGGAGAAGGATTTCAGGACTATGCAGTTGATAAAAGTAGAAGAAGCATTACTTCACTTTTAAATATAAAGGCAGAATATGCAAACTTAATGGTTGGAGATCAGATAAAAAGGGTTGAGCCTGAGGTACTATCAGTTGGAGATATAGTGACGGTAAAGGCAGGAGAAAGAGTACCTGTTGATGGTAAAATTATTAAGGGAATATCTACTTTAGATACTTCTGCACTTACTGGAGAAAGTGTGCCTAGGAGTGTTGAGACAGGAGATAGTATTTTAAGTGGTGCAATAAATATTGATAAAGTGCTTACAGTTGAAGTTACAAAGACATTTAGTAATTCAACTGTTGCAAGAATCCTTGATATGGTTGAAAATGCAACTGGTAAAAAAGCCAAGACAGAGCAGTTTATTACTAAGTTTGCCAAGGTATATACACCTATAGTTGTTATATCTGCTGTTTTATTGGGAATTTTGCCTCCGCTATTAGGCTTTGGGGAATTTTCTGATTGGATTTCCAGAGCACTTATCTTCCTTGTAATTTCTTGTCCTTGTGCACTTGTTCTTAGTGTACCCCTTGGATTCTTTGGAGGTCTTGGATCTGCCAGTAGAAAGGGTGTACTTGTTAAGGGTGGAAATTATTTGGAAGCTCTAAACTCTATTGATACATTTGTTTTTGATAAGACTGGTACTTTGACAAGGGGGAATTTTGTTGTAGCTAAGGTAGAAGGAGATAGGACTCTAGAGCTTGCTGCTCAACTCGAACAACATTCAAATCACCCTATAGCGCAGTCTGTGGTGAAGTATTATGGTAAAGATTTACTAGCTGATTCTGTGAGTGATGTGAAGGAAGTTGCTGGACAGGGTTTGCAGGGAAATTATGATGGTAAGATTCTCCTTGTAGGAAATAGTAGACTTATGGATAACAGTGGTATAAAAGGATATACAAACGATACAACTGGAACAATAGTACATGTTGCATATGATGGTTCCTATATAGGTGCAATTTATATTGCTGATGAGATAAAAAGTGATGCCTATGGTCTATCTGATAAGTTGAGAAGTCATGGGGCAAAGGATATAGTAATGTTAACTGGCGATCAGTCTGAGATTGCTGATAAGGTTGCAAAGGAACTAAAGATTGATACAGTTTTTAGTGAACTTTTACCTCAAGATAAGCTCATCCATGTAGAGAAACTAATTGATGAGGGTAGGAAAGTTTTGTTTGTAGGTGATGGAATAAATGATGCTCCTGTACTAGCAAGGGCCGATATTGGAGTTGCTATGGGTGGCATTGGTTCTGATGCTGCAATTGAAGCTGCTGACATAGTACTTATGACAGATGAGCCAACAAAAATTTTAGAGGCAAAATATGTAGCGAAAAAAACTAGAAGAATAGTTATACAAAATATAGTGTTTGCCCTTGGTGTAAAAATATTCTTCCTGACATTAGGAGCAATAGGTATAGCAACTATGTATGAAGCTATATTTGCCGATGTGGGAGTTGCACTAATAGCAATACTGAATTCTATGAGAGTTCTTAGGATTTAATTAAAAAGGGGCAGTCCTTAAACAGACTGCTCCTTTTTCTTAACTGGAATTTGTAGCTCTGTTCTATATTCATCCTCTGACTTTACCGACCAAGAAGACAATAGGGGAATTTCAATTGAGTTTCCTGTTATTTCTAGCTTGTGTTTATCTATAAACTCCAAGGCTTTTTTATAGGATATATGTGTGTTTTCAAATAATCCATGGTGTTGGATGCATACATAAAGCCCTTTTTTTAGTACGAGTTCATTTGATTGATTTTTGTACTCATCAATGAATACGAATAATCTAAACAGTTCTGAAAATATGCCCTTCTCAAAGTTTTTGTTATCAACAAATACTCCTACTAAGGAATGGAGATATTTAAAGTAGCATTCTTTCTTATCCATCCGTTCCCTTAATAAGCCCATTGCATCAGGGAAGCTATTAATATCTGGACATGTAAAGTCTATGTCTTCATATAATACATATCTTTCTTTTTTTTCGATGAGACGAATATCATTAAAAAAATCGTTTTGGTTTATGTATTTTATCTCCTCAATTTTGTGGTGAAGTTTTTTTTGTGTTTTCTGAAGTTTTTCTATTTTCTTTTCAAGAATATTATTTTGAACTTTTAGAAGTTTGAGACTTTCTTCTAGGGAGGGATTTTCTAAATATTTACCTATCTCACTAAGTTTAAGTCCAGCGTCTTTTAGACTAAGAATGACATCTAACTTATCAATATCCTCAAATGTATAATACCTGTAACCATTATTTTCAATTACTGATGGATGAAGTAAACCTATACGGTCATAATGTATTAGTGTTTGCTTTGATATGTTGAAATAGCGGGATACTTCTCCAATTAAAATTTTATTTTCCATAAAAAACTCCTTGACCTTATACGTGCTATATACTTTATTATATCATTAGCGAAGGAGGAAAACTATGTTTTCGGGTAAGTGGAATTATAAAGAATTTTGGAAATATGTATTACCGTCTGTTCTTAGTATGCTATTTATATCTTTATATACTATAGTTGATGGACTATTTGTAGCTCGTTATGTTGGTACTGATGCCCTTGCGGCAGTTAATATTACACATCCTATATATAATCTTGGATTTGGTGTTGCTATTATGCTTTCGGTTGGAGGAAGTGCTCTTATTTCTATTGCATTAGGTGAAGGAAATAAAGAAAGGGCAAATAATGATTTTTCTCTAATTACAGTTGTGATTATTGTAGCTACAATTATTGTGACTATACTTGGTCTTCTGAATTTAGATTTTGTATTAAAGATTTTGGGAGTGAGCCCTGATCTTTATAGGGATGCAACCATATATGCAAGAATTTTGTTTTTTGCAATACCTTTTTTAGGTGTTAAGGTAAGTTATGAGTATTTTTTAAGGGTGGATGATTGCGCAAATCTTAGCCTTATTGTTACAGTTATTGGTGGTATTATCAATATGATTCTTGATTACTTTTTTGTTGCAAAATTAGGCTTAGGTATAGCAGGAGCTGGTTATGCGACAGTAATAGGAATAATTGTACCATCATTCGTAGGAGCAGCCCACTTTTTTAGAAATCCTAAACACATAAGATATATTAAACCATCAATGGACTTAAAGTTTCTAAAAGAAGCTTCAATCAACGGTTCATCTGAAATGGTAACAGAATTGTCGGGAGCAATTACAGCTGTATTGTTTAATGTGACATTGATAAAATATGCGGGTGCAAATGGAGTAGCAGCAAACTCTGTGCTTATGTACATTTTATTTATTTTTATTGCAGTTTCTATAGGACTTACTATGGGAATACAACCTGCCATAAGTTACAGTTATGGAGCTAAAAATTATGAAATGATTCAAGATATAGTTAAAAAATCAGTTACTATTATTGTAACTTTATCTGTTTGCTTGTTTGTATTGATACAGTTATTTGGAAATTATCCAATAAGTCTATTCCTAAAAAACGATTTACAAACTGCTGCCATGGCAAGTAATGGCTTAAAGATTTTCTCAGTAGCCTTATTAATAGCAGGATTAAATATTTTAGGATCCGGTTATTTTACTGCAATAAACAATGGCAAAATATCAGCCATGATATCTTTTTCTAGGTCAGTAGTTTTATTGATACCAGCAATACTAATCTTACCAGGCATATTTGGTATAACAGGTATATGGATGGCTATTCCTCTTGCAGAAGTGGGGACTATCTTACTTACAATATTCTTTTTTAAGAGGGATTCGGTAATTTTAGGTCATGATGAAAATGGTGCATTTGCCAAGTTGTAAAGATACTGTGAACTTACTTCTATAAATAATAATAGAATATTTCTGGTCTTATAATTACTTGTCAAGTAATTTGGCTTTAGTGAAACTTGTTTGTGATGGATCTCTTAAGTTTTAATAACTAATGAAGTCAATTATTTAGAAGTAACAGGGATAGTTTAAATGGAGTGCAAACATTTAAACTGTCCCTTTTTCAATGGTCAAAAAACTTTTTAGGGGAGAAACTTTTTCAGAGAAACTTTTAAAAAAAATTGACCTTAGAGTATGTCTAAGGTATAGACTTCTATATAGGAGGTCGGTATTATGAAGGTATATATAATAAAAGCATGTGCTGAAGGGCCATTTAAAGTGTATAAAAAATACATGGCAGCACCGCCACAGTCTATTTTCTCTCTTGCTGCATGCACTCCATCGGATGTCGATATAGATATGGTAGATGAAACGGTAAATATGAAGGTTAATTTTAAAAGTGATGCAGATATCATAGCTATATTTTTTTCTACTCCGGATGCTTTAAGGGGATATGAGATTGCAGATAAATTTAGAAAATCAGGCAAAACAGTTGTATTAGGTGGACTGCATGTTAAATTTAATCAGAAGGAAGCTTTAAAACATGCAGATACTTTGCTTGTAGGAGAGTACGAAAATACATGGAAGTATTTACTTGAAGACTATTTATCTGGTGATTTATTAAGGATATATGAGAGTACAAAGGAAGTAGACTTGAGTGAATTAAATCCTTTTCCTCTGGATTTGATACCTATTAGTCAGTAGAATTATGTAGGGTCTGTTGTTGTTTCTAGAGGATGTGTTAATAAGTGTAATTATTGTCTTGTTAATAGATTCTTTGACAATATGAGGTATAGGCCTGTAGATGATGTGGTAGATGAGATTAGAAATTCAGGATTAAAATTTATTGAACTTCATTCTGATAATTTAACTGCTGATAGGGATTATGCTGTTGAATTGTTCACAAAACTTATACCATTGAATATTGGTGTTAAAGGCATGACTATAGAAGGTGGAGAATACCTTTGCTATAAGTTTTTATCTTCTTCAAATGATGATATAAAAGAAGCTGTTGGAGAAGTTATTAAACATGTAGTAAAAAATAGAATCTCTGTTGATCAAAACGAAATGATTCTAAAAGAGCTTGATGGTGAAAGTTTTTATCATGAGGTTAAAGTAGGAAAAATATATGAACTTCAGATAAAAAAGAAATAGAGTATTTATTGGACACTTCTAAAAGGAGTGTCTTTTATTATGCTTGCCGGACATATGTCCTCGATTTCACCTAATAAAATATTATACTTAAGGTAGATAATAAACTAAAGGGGTGTATCTATGATTTCGAACAAGCAAGATGTTTTAAATATAATTACTAGTGGGACGATGACAACTCAACAAAAACTTATTGGTCTTGGTAATGTAGCAGAGAGACTTTTTTCTCCTGTTGATTTATTAGGATATACTGAGGAAGAAATGTCTTATATTGATAATCAAATGATTTGTGATTTGAACGAAGGTTATGGTATTTATAGACCTAGATATATAGTACCTAACTACGGATTATTTGTAGAAAAAGGTTCTAAGTTTCTTGAACTTGAGCCTCCAACTGATTTAGAAGAGTTACTTGATGGTCTTATGATTCTTTATAGTCATGTACCTTCTATTACTTCTTATCCAGTTTTTATTGGTCACCTTGATAAACTTATGGAGCCATTTATTACTGATGAAAAACAGGATTATAAAAGGATAAAGAGATTTTTAAATCATATAGATAAGACTATTATTGATTCATTTTGTCATGCAGATATAGGACCATATGACACTAAGGCTGGTAGACTTATTTTAAAAGCAATAGTTGAGCTTGGAAATCCAACACCAAATATGACTTTTAGATATGATAAAGATAAGACTACAAGAGAGTTTGCTGAACTTGCGGCTGCAGCTTGCCTACAGGTATCAAAACCATCATTCTCAAATGATAAGTACTATACAGAAGATGTTGGAGATCATGCACTTTGTAGTTGTTACAATGCCCTTCCTTTTGCAGGGGGAGCGTATACACTTTCGAGACTTCGTCTTGGAACAATTGTAAAGTCAGTTTCAAGTTTAGATGAATTATTAAATGACTTATTACCAAAGGTATCTAAGCATATGCTTTCTATAATGGATAAGAGAATTAGCTTCATTGTAGAAAAGTCTAATTTCTTTGAATCAAGCTTCCTTCAAGAAGAAGGTTTTATTGATAAGGATAACTTTACTGCTATGTTTGCTATTATTGGTCTTGCAGATGCTGTAAATTATATGTTGAAACTTGAAGGTCTTGATGAAACATTTGGTACTTCTGATAGAGGAGATGAAGTAGGTCACCTTATTATGGAAACAGTACAGAATATTGTTGATGCTCATGAAGGTAAATATGTTTCAAGAACTGGAAACAGATATCTTCTACATGCTCAGGTTGGTGCATCTATCCATGAAGAAGATAAGGACAATACACCTGCTCACAGAATTAAGGTAGGTCAAGAACCTGGATTACTTGAGCATATCAAGCAGTCATCTCAGTTTCATAAGTATTTCCCTTCAGGAACAGGTGATTTATTTGCCTTTGATGAAACATGGTTAAAGCAACCAGGAGCCGTGCTAGATATAATTGATGGTGCATTTGATAATGGATATAGATATATTACAACATATATGAAAAATACTGATCTTATAAGGGTTACTGGATACCTTGTTAAGAAATCGGAAATAGAAAAATTAAGAAATAACAAAGCCGTACTAAGAGATACTACAGTATTTGGAATGGGTACTGAAGATAATGCCCATGTGTTTGATAGGAAGGAGCGTTAAAAAGCATTTTATGCTTTTTAGCATAGGCGTACCTTTGGTACTCGCCCAGTCATTCATCGAGATTCATTCGCCCAGCCAAAATCTATTGACATGATTTTGAGCCCAGACGTTGCATTGCAACTCGTACGTGGATATTTCACTAGGGTGAAAATAAATTTAAATTAAAACCCCAATAGCCTTTTGATATATAAGGTTATTGGGGTTGTTTTTTTTTGAAGAACTGTTAATAATAGAAGCATCATGAATGAACTAGCAATCATTAGTCTTAGAAAAGAAGTTTTGCTAAGTCTAAAAAACTTAAGAATAAGTTAGTTTTGTAAATAATAAGAAAAAGTATATCGAAATTCGCAAAACGCAATTTATGTAATTTTCCCTTTATCAATTGCATAGTTGAGTTGATATATAATATAATTATCTAAAAAACGAGGAGTGAATTATGGAATCAATCATTAGTAGTTTTATTGACACAGTATTTGGGGTGGAGTATTTCTTTTATAGCTGGTTAAGGTTTTTTACTTATCAATTTGGAGCTATTGGGCAGATACTAGCCTTATTAATTCCTATAGTATGGACTTTATATTTTGTAGGTAAGTTATTTGAAAGAACGAAAAAAGTAAAATCTCCAATGAAAACAGCTTTTATTCCATATGTAAATTTAACTGAGTTTTCATGTGTAGCTAGTATCGGAAGATGTAGTGCAGCTTGGATATTTTTAGCCCCTTTTACCTATGCTTTATCAATGTATAAGTTTTCTAGGAGTTTCAAAGCCAGCATAATTACTAGCTTGATTGCAGTTAGATTTCCTTATATAGTGCTACCTATACTATATTTGTTAGGGGAAAAAAATAAGCCCTATGTAGGCTTCTATTACGATAGTGATACAGTTACTAGTAATAGATCAAATAAAAATTATACATCTTCTTCATATACACCATCAGGGCCATCATATTCCGGCTCAAGTTCAAGCACAGACTTAAGTGCCGGAGGATTCACACCAAGTTGGGATTCAGGTCCAAAAGAAGAAGTAGTAACATGCCCATACTGTGGAGCAATAAACCAAGGTGGCGGAGCTTGTCCATCTTGTCTTTATGAGTCATAAAATGAAAAAAGCTCATCTTGGATTCCAAGGTGAGCTTTTAAATGTTTAGATTTCAATCTGATATTTCTTATTATAAAGAGTTTTATATCCAAAATACAGAGATCCAAAAGATGAAAGACATACAACAGTACATATGGCTATCATAATAGCAATCTGATAAAGGATTGCTGTCGTTGGAAGAGTGCCGGATAAAATCTGTCCAGTCATCATACCGGGTAGTGCAACTATTCCCATTCCAAGCATTGAGTTCATTGTTGGAAGTAGGGCCGTTTCTAATGATTGTCTTACAAAGGGTAAAAGTATTTTATCAGGTTTTGCTCCCAAATTTAAAAGAGCATTTATTTTTGAACGTTGACCATATAAACTTTCTCTAAAGGTTTTTACACCAAGTGTAGCACCAGTCATTGTATTTCCCATTATCATTCCTCCTACTGGAATGACATATTGGGGATTAAATACACTTTCTCCAACTACTATTCCTATAAAGAACATGATTACCAGTATTCCGGGGATTGCTATGGACAGTCCAATAATGAATTTGAAATTTTTATTTATATCTTTATTTTTGGAAAGAACCCTTACTATGGCAAAGCCAGTCATAAGTCCTAGGTATCCAATAGTAAAAAGAGGGTGGGGATTTTGAAATATATAGGTTAGTACTAAACCAGCAAGTGTCAATTGAACTGACATCCTAAAACTCGCTAGTATTAATAATTTACTTTGATTGATTTTGCACTTTTTCATTATGAAAAGGACTATTAATAGTAATAGATAAATCAAGGCAAATTGCCATATTTGCATCTTTACAATTCCACTCATAATTAGCCCTCCTTTCTAAGTGTTATTATATTTTCACCAAACATTTGAACTAGTTTTGGATTATGACACACTGAGATCATGGTTATACTATTATCTTTACAATATTTAATAGTTTGTTCGAAAAATCGTATTGAAGTTTTTTCATCCAGTGAAGCAATGGGTTCATCAAGTAAAATGACCTTAGATTTAAAAGAAAGATAAATTGCTAAAAATACTCTTTGTCTTTCACCACCTGATAAAGTTTGACACTTTGCTTCTAGTGGAAAATCTGCACAAGAAATTTCCAAGTATTTTTTCATTTCCTTATCTTCTATACATTTTTCTTCTCTGAAATCATAGAACTCCTTAAAATTATCCTTTATCGATCCATCAAAAAGAAAAATATCTTGGGATGCAAGAATAACATCTTTCCTAAGTTCTATGAGGCTCATGTTATCTATGTTTTTTCCCTTATATTCAATTAGTCCATTAGAAGGTGATTGGGTCCCGTTAAAAAGTTTTAGAAGTGTACTTTTACCACATCCACTCTCCCCATCTATAAATGTGATTGATTGTTCTTTTATGTCTATATCAGGATACTTTATCATATCCATAAACTCTAGGTTTTTAGTTCTAATAGTTGAAATCACAATGATTACCTCCCTTGACTCTACTTTGAAAATAGAGTATAATTAATTATATCGTTATTCGTTATCGAGTTTCGATATAATGATTATATCATGGAGGATGTTGATATGCAAGAACCTGTATTAAGAAAACTATTTTTAGGTTTTATCCAGATTCATATATTGCACCACGGAAAAATTGAACCTTTTTATGGTTCATGGATGATAGAAGAACTTGCACACCATGGATATGACGTTAGTCCTGGCACAATTTACCCAATTCTTCACAACCTTGAGAAAGCAGAATTACTTGAGACAGAGAAGAAAGTTGTAAATGGCAAATCTAGAAAATACTATAAGATCACTGAAAAAGGTGAAGATGTGCTTGAAAAGGCAAAAGAAAAAATCAAAGAATTAACACATGAATTATAATTAGGAGGAAATCAAATGAAAGTCGGCATAATTAGATGTATGCAAACAGAGGATATGTGTCCAGCAACTTCTTGTTTTAGGGTTGCAAATACTAAAAAAGCAGCTTTTGAAAATGTGGAAGGTGAAGTAGAAGTAATGGGTATCAATTCTTGTGGAGGATGCCCAGGAAAGAAAGCAGTTACAAGAGCTGTAGAGATGGTTAGACGAGGAGCAGATACCATTGCATTTGCATCTTGTATAGTAAAGGGAACACCAATCGGTTATTCATGTCCCCATGCTAAGACCATGATTCAGGCAGTAAGAAATAAGTTAGGTGAGGAAATAACAATTCTAGATTATACACACTAAAATATGGCTATATAGCTATTAGGCTGGTGATTGGATGAAACGAATTAAAGATGAAAAACTATTAAAAAAATATTTATCTCAAATAAACTTAGATAAAGTTATTGATGAAGGTCTTTATGATTTCATAGATATTCATAGCTTTGATATCCATGAAGCTTTATTTTCTGAGGATGATAAGATTGAGTATTTGTACGTGCTTCTGGAAGGTCAAATTGGAGTTACACCTTACTCTGAAATGGGCAAGTTCTCCATTCTTGACATAGTAATACCCGGAGACATTATTGGTGATATAGAGTACTTCAATGGGGATAATTACTATTATCAAGTAGTGGCTCTTACACCATCTATGGTATTAGCTATTCCAGTCAAAGAAATGGAGAAGTATCTTAGTCAAAATGTTGAGTTCTATAAATATACAAGTATGAATCTTGCAAAGAAGATGAAGCGTACATCACATAAGTATTCTAGAACAATGCTTTATCCTCTCAAAAATAGACTTGCAAAATATTTATATGATTTATATGAGCTTCAAGGTGATGAAATTTCAGGTATTGGGGGTAGTCAGACTGCTGATTATTTTGGAATTAGTCCCAGACATTTGAGAAGAGTTCTTTCTGAAATTGAAAGTGAAGGGATAATAAAGCGTAAAAAAAACATAGTTGAAGTCTTGGATAATGAGAAATTAAGTCAGTTGGCTTCATATAAGTAGTATTTTAAGACCACCATTGGTTCTAAAGCATTTTAGAACTATTGGTGGTTTTAATTATAGTAATTGCACAGAACCGTATTTATCTAAGTCAGGAATTTTGGATATATCAGATAAATATTGATGATATTTAGAAATTATTATTATATAAATATTGATAAAATATTAGTATAATCATAGTGATTAAAAATAATTAGAAAGGAGTTATAAAAATGAGTAAGTATTATATTAGTCCAATTCTAGAAAAAATCAGAAAGTCGTCATTAAGCAATGATTTGCAATATGCCCACGAAGCAGCTATTGATTATATTGATAAACTAGACGGAAGGAGTGTTTTTCCATCTGAGAGTTCAATAAAAAATCTTTCTATATTTGATGAAGAACTAGACAATAAACCTTGCAGCGGAAAAGAAGTATTAGATTTATTACATAATTATGGTTCACCAGCGACTGTTACCCAGACCAGTGGAAGATACTTTGGTTTTGTAGTAGGAGGAATACTGCCTTCTGCCCTTACTAGCAAATGGCTTACAGATGTATGGGATCAAAACTCAGCTATGTATGTAATGTCCCCTGTAGCGGCTAAAATAGAGGAGGTTACAGAAAAATGGCTTGTAGATATATTAGATTTACCAGAGGAGACGGTTGCTGGTTTTGTAAATGGTAGCTCCACAGCCATAACTATAGGTCTAAACACAGGACGAAATTATGTATATAACAATCTAGGTTATGATGTTATAAGGGATGGTTTATCGGGAGCTCCAAAGATTAAAATTATTGTAGGTGAAGATGCACATTCTACAGTATATAAGGCCCTTTCTATTTTAGGATTAGGTAATGACAATTTAGTAAAAGTGCCTGTTGACGATCAAGGAAGAATGCTAGCAGACAAAATGCCTGAACTTGATAAAAGCACTTTGCTGGTTTTACAAGCTGGAAATGTTAATACAGGATCATTTGATCCCTTTGATAAGATATGCAAGAAGGCAAAAGATGCTGGAGCATATATACATATTGATGGTGCCTTTGGACTTTGGGCAAATGCATGTGATAAACTTAAACATTTGACTAAGGGAATGGAGTATGCAGATTCATGGTCTACAGACGGACACAAAACTTTAAATGTACCATATGACAGTGGTATAGTTTTTTCTAGGCATAGGGACATGCTGGTAAATAGTATGCATATGACAGGTTCTTATATAATACTAAGTGATCAAAGGGATTCCATGCTATATACCTCAGATATGTCTAGAAGAGCTAGGGCAATAGATGTATGGGCAACTTTAAAGGGATTAGGTAGAGATGGAGTTAATGAGTTGGTATACGAACTTCATCAAAAGGCAGTATACTTTGGAGATTTGTTGAGGGAAGCTGGACTTGAAATACTTAATGATATAGTATTTAATCAACTTTTAGTCAGATATGAATCTGATGAAAAAACTGAAAAACTTATTTCTGAAGTTCAAAAATCTGGTGTATGTTGGCTTGGAGGAGCAAAGCATAAGGGTAAATCAGTTATGAGAATCAGTGTGTCTTCTTATAAGACCACATACGAAGATGTTAAAATGTCTGCGGAGGATATAATAAGAATAGCCAAGACATTATAGAATTAATTAAGGTACCCATGATAATGTATGATTTTTCATTATTATGGGTATATTTTATATAAGAAAACTCGAGGAGTGATTTCATGATTTTAAGTCACGAAAATAATAAACATAGTGCTGTAGCTTTTTACAAAATGGCTTATGAGGGTAATCCTAGAAAAGCTGTGGAATTATATGTTGGAAAAGAGTATATACAACACAATCCTGATGTCGAAAATGGTGCAGAGGGTTTTATTGAGTATTTTGAAAGAATGCACGATCAATATGAACATAAAACAATAGAGTTTGTTAGAATAGTTGCTGAAGGAGATTTAGTGGCTCTTCATACACATCAAGTATGGCCTAGAGGTCAAGAATATGTGACTATGGACTTCTTTAGATTTGACGAACACGGGAAAATTGTGGAACATTGGGATGCAATTCAGAAGATACCTGAGATCCTTAAAAGTGGAAATACCATGTATTAAAAATAATAATAAAGGTAAAATTCTTGACAAAAGTTTAACATACTGTTACCATTAAATTGAAATAAGGATCAAATCAATCGAGAGAATTCTTAGTTGATTTGTGATGTTAGTGATTATTTACCTGAGGGAGAAGATTTTCTGATCCAAAAGGAAGTATGATATAGGACTATTTGTTTTTGTTGTGCAAAAATGCTCAAGAACTTTAGTGTATTTCTGTCTTCCTTTAAGGGAAGATTTTTTCTTTTTTGAGAGAAAAGGAGGTTTAATTGAGAAAATTAAAGGGCTTATTACTACCAATAATTATTATATTTATTTGGTCTGTTTTTTCTAGGTTGGGAATGGTCAATAGTTTTATTTTACCTTCACCTGAAAGTATATTACATACGGGATTTGCATTACTTAAAAAGGGAATATTACTTAAGCATTTGGGAGTAAGTTTACTAAGGGTATTATTTGGATTTATCTTGGCCTTTATACTTGCTTTTCCCCTTGCAGTTGTAAGTGGACTTAATAAAAAAATTCATGAATATATAGAACCTAGCCTTGAGTTTATTAGACATATTCCTCCAATAGCAACTATACCTTTACTTATATTATGGTTTGGAATTGGTGAAAGTTCAAAGTTGGCAGTCATAATACTTGCAACCTTCTTTCCTATATATCTCAATACATATACTGGTGTATCAGAAAGTAGTATCGACCTTGAAGAGGTGGGAGTGGTATTTGGATATAATAAGTGGGATATTTTTAGAAGAATAATCCTTCCACAAGCCATGCCATCTGTCCTTACGGGTATTCAGTTGGGTCTTGGCTATAGCTGGAGATCTCTTATGGGAGCTGAACTTATTGCAGCTTCATCTGGTATTGGATATATGATTATTGAGGCGGAGCAGCTTTCAAGAATTGATATTATTTTTGTAGGAATATTAGTGATAGGAATACTTGGGCAATTTATAGATGTGATATTCATTAAGCTTACAGACAAATACTTTAGATTAGGGGTGAAGGATAGTGGCAAAGATAGAGATAAGGAACTTGTGGAAAGTATTCAGTACTGATGGAAGTGAGATAACTGCCCTTAAGAATATTAATTTAGATATAAGTGACAGTAGCTTTGTTACCATAGTTGGTAAGAGTGGATGCGGCAAGACGACTTTACTTAGAATTCTGTCAGGCCTTGAAAAATCAAGTGAAGGGGATATAAGATTTCTTTCTAAATCAGGTGAAAGTATTAAGCCGAAGATTTCAGTAGTTTTTCAGGAGCCAAGACTGATGCCCTGGTTGACTGTAAAAGAGAATATCAGATTTAGTCTTCTAAAAGAAAATGATTCTATTGAAGTTAATAGGAAAGTTGATAGTTATTTAGAAATATTAGATTTACATAAATACAAAGATTTATATCCTTCGCAAATTTCAGGTGGTATGGCTCAAAGAGTAGCTCTAGGAAGAACTCTTTGCTATGAACCGGATATAGTATTAATGGATGAACCACTTGGTGCACTTGATATATATAATAGAAGAAGGTTACAGGATGAGATAAAAGAAATACAAAAGAGTTTAAAAAAGACCATTATATTTGTAACCCATGACATTGATGAAGCATTGTATCTTGGGGAAAAAGTATTAGTAATAAGTAATGGGCAAATTGTAAATGACTTATATCTTTCTGAGGAATTAAAAGAAGATTTTAAGGGGAAAAATATGCAGTTGATAAAATCTCAAGTTGAAGATTCAATACTTGGAAGAGGATTTTTCAGGGAGTAAATTTTTCCGAAACAATGTTAAAAAAATAACGAGAAAGAGGTTTGAATTAATGAAAAAAAGTAAAGTATTAATTATTATGATGGTAGCACTTCTTGTTTTTACTGGGTGTACTGCTAAAGGAGTAGCTAAAAAAGACCAGGTATTCATATCCTATGTAAAGTTACCACTGAATGTACCATCAATTGTTGAGAAGAAAGAAGAATTATTTGAAAAAGCCTTTGGAGAAAAGGACATTGAAGTGTCATTCTCAGAGATTACTCAAGGATCAAAGATGACTCAGGCAATGGCAGCTGGAGCCTTAGATTTTTCAAATGCTCTAGGTGGAACGTCTGCAATATTAGCTGGTGCCAATGGACTTGATATAAAAATAATAGGTATCTATAGTAGGGCACCGGAAGCTTTTACTATAATGTCTGGAGATACAAATATAAAAGGTACTTCTGATTTGAAAGGCAAAAAGATTGTTGGTCCTAAGGGGACGATCTTACATCAATTACTTTTAAGTGCTCTAGTAAATGAAGGACTAAGCATGGATGATGTTGAGTTTATCAATATGGGTATAAGTGAAGGTCTTGCAGCAATGTCATCAGGAAATGCAGATGCAGCACTTGTTGCTGGCCCAGCAGTTACAAAAGCAATGAAAGAAGGAAATAAAGTAATAATTAATGGTAAGGGTCTTCTAGATGCAACGATAGTAATAGCAACATCAGGAGATATGGTTAATAATCACGAAGAAATAGTTAAAACATATCTTAATGTACACAATGAAAGTCTTGATTTTATGAAAAACAATCCCGAAAAGACATACGAAATGGTTTCAGAAGAAACAGGAATATCTGTTGATGAAGTAAAATCAATGTATCAGTGGTATGATTTTAGTCCTGCAATCACTGATAAAGATATTGAAGAGCTTGAAAAGACACAAAAGTTTCTTCTTGAAAATGGGATGCTAGAAAAAGAGATTGATATCAAATCTATAATTGCTGAAATTAAGTAGTATATAACTGATTGATTGTTAGTTCAAATCAATCAGTTATTTTCTTATTTAAGAATTATTTAAGGTTCTTGTAATTAAATGTACACAAAATAATGAAATAATATTACTATGTTTTAAATACACTATAAAGGAGACTTAAATGGGAAAAAAAGTGTTGTTAGGGATAGTAATATTAAGTTTCATTTTAATCGTTGGAGCTTGTGGGCAGAAAAGTAAGGATAATGAAAAAATTGCTTCTGAGTATTTATCAAGTAATTATCCAGGTGTGGAATTCACCTATTTGGACACAAGTTATAAGATTGATGGAGATATATATCAAGTTACATATGAGACGGGTTTGCCTAAAATTGATATAAGGGTTTTTATTAGAAGCGGTAATATATATGATGATTATCTAAGAACGGATTTAGAAAATAAAGAAAAAGCTCAAGTTTACAAAGTCTTAGGTGATTATGTTAAGGAAAAGCAAATAACCATGTATCTAGATTCACCCTTTGAAGATGACGAAAACTTAAAAGAAAGAATTGAAAATGGTGAGAAGTTTCAGTATACACTTTCTATAAAACATGATGAAGATTACTCAAGATCTAGGATAGAGGATATATATAGTGAAGTAGCTAAAAAAATATACAATAGTAGGGATAATATAGACAGTATAATAGTTAAGAACTATGATTCAAAATATGAAGAATTGTATTTTAGTATAAACAAATTTAATCTGGATGGTGATTATTCAGAAGAAAATATTTTGAAAGAAATTAGAAATCAGAAGATTATTTATAAAATGGATGAAGAAGAATCAGATATAAATATTTCGGAGATATTCATAAATATTCCGGTACCATATAGTCCATATGAAGAAGGTAATCTTTCAGGTGAAGAGAAGGAGAAATTACTATCTAAAAAAGTATTTAAATATAGAGATGGTGAAAGGGATATAAAAATCACTGATATCTCAGAAAAGTCCATATCACTACTTGGAAGTGATTTTATGATGAATATTTCTCTACCTCAAATAAATGTATATAATCCGATTTTAGCTGTAGAAACATCTTTTGGAAAGGTTAATAACATTGAAGTTTTTGAAATACATGAAGATAAAAGCATTAAGACAATTGGAGTAACAAGTGGAGGCAAAGAATTTTACGGTGTGATTCCATATTTATATGTTAATGATTTTCTTGATGAAAAGGACAAGTTGGAAAATCCAGAAGATTTCATTGTAATGTACTTCATTGAAGATGGAGTATTAAAAGCTGAACCATATACCTGGATGCAGCCAGAGTTTGAGAATATAAAAATTAAATACAACATTCAACTGATTTGGAACGGAGAAAGTTTCGAAGTAGAAAAAACAGAGAATGAATAAGTAGTAGGGACCTCTTTTGATGATAAAGAGGTCTTTTAATGTATATACACTAGAATAAATATATGGTACAGTAAAATCAAATAACAGCCATATGAAAGGAAGTACAATTTTATGGGTAAATTTAAAAACTCAGTTCTTATTTCTGATTTTGACGGGACGCTTATTAATAAAGAAGGTAATATTTCTAAAGAAAACATTGATGCAATCAATTATTATATAGATAATGGTGGAATATTTTGTGGAGCAACTGGTAGAACTCATCTTGGTGTTGATAAAATGAGAGAGGCATTACCTGTTGTGGCTCCTTGGATACTCTTTAATGGTGCAGGTGTGTACGATTTCAGGTCTAATGAGTTTGTTCATGTAGATTCAATAGATAGCAGCACACTTCTACCTATAGCAAAGGAAGTAATGGATAAACTACCACATATGAATGTTCAGGTAACTACTAGTAAAATGCAATATTTTGTAAATTCAAATGGACGACCTGACCCAATAGTTATAGAAGAAAATCAGCTGTATGAAGAGAAGAATATTGAAGAAATTAATGAACCATGGATTAAATTAATATTTAATGGTTCTCAAAAAGACTTGAAAAAGATAGAAATGATAATCTTGGAAAGACTGGACCAAGAGACTTTCAGGTATTTTTATTCTGGTAAATCATATCTTGAAATTATGGGGAGGAAAGTTTCTAAGGGAACCGGCTTAAAGGCTTTAGTAGAAAGCCTTACGGATAATATTGAAAAGATATATGCTATTGGGGACTATTATAATGATGTTGAGTTGCTTATGGTTGCTGATATTAGTGCTGCACCAGACAATGCTCCCGATGATATTAAAGAAAATGTAGATATAATAGTAAGTGGTCATGATAATCATGCTGTAATGGAGTTTATTAATTGGATTGATAAAAATATATATAATAAGGAAGTATAATAGTAACTTTTACTTTTATTGATATGGTATTAAAAACTGAATAATTCAGATTATTCAGTTTTTATTTTGTTTAAAGGTTAGTAATTACTCAAAACTAGGAGGTGTTTTATGTCTAAGGAATTAAGGATTCTTAATGAAATGAAAAAGTATTATTTTACTGGGAGCACTAGAAGTATTTCTTTTAGAAAAGAACAGTTGAAGAAACTGAAGTATACTATTAAAAATTATGAGGATGAAATAATCGATGCTCTTGAAGTGGATTTGGGACGTCATGAACTTGAAAGTTATGCTGCAGAAATTGGTAGTGTTCTAAGTAGTATATCCTTTAATATGAGACATTTAAGAAAATGGATGAAGAAGAAAAAAGTAAAGACGCCTATTACACAATTTGGATCTAAAAGCTATATAAAGCCTGAACCATACGGAGTGGTACTGATAGTTGGTCCATTTAATTTTCCGTTCAATCTGGCAATAGAACCCCTAATTGGTGCAATAGTTTCTGGAAATTGTTCGGTAATTAAACCATCTGAACAAACACCAAATGTGTCTAGGGTAATAAGGAGTATGATTGAAGAAATTTTCCCTGAAAATTATATAGCTGTTATTGAAGGGGAAAGAGATACCATCACTAGACTTATTAATTTGCCATTTGATTATATTTTCTTTACAGGAAGTGTTCCAGTTGGAAAAATTGTTATGGAAGCAGCAAGTAAAAACTTGATACCTGTTACTTTAGAATTAGGTGGGAAAAGTCCTTGTATAGTTGATAAAAATGCCAATATAAAGGTTGCAAGTCAAAGAATAGCATGGGGAAAGTTTTTTAATGCAGGTCAAATATGTGTTGCTCCAGATTATATATATTTAGATGAAAGTATCGCGGATGAATTTTTAAGAGAGTTTATTAATACTATTAAAGTGTTTTATGGTGAAAATATAAAAACTTCTAAAGATTTTTCTAGAATAGTAAATGAAAGACATACTAAACGTCTTATAGACATTATTGAGATGGACAAGGAAAAAATATGTTTTGGTGGAGATTATGATTTAGAAAGTAGATATATTTCCCCAACTATTATAAATAATGCTACGTGGAGTGATAAATCAATGGAGGATGAAATATTTGGTCCTATTCTGCCTATTATTACTTATAGTGATTTGGATATGGTAATAAGGGAGATAAATATTAGGCAAAAACCATTAGCCTTATATGTATTTTCTGAAGATAACTTCATTCAAAATAAGATCATTAACCAGACAAGTTCGGGTGGTAGTTGTATAAATGATACAATTAGTCACTTCAATAGTCATCATCTTCCTTTTGGAGGAGTAGGTCATGCCGGTATGGGATCTTATCATGGAGAAATGAGCTTTAAAACTTTTTCACATATGAAAAGCATATTAAATAAGTCAACCAAAATCAACCTAGACATTGCCTTTCCACCGTATTCAAAAGGTAAATTAAAGTTGATAAAAAGGCTATTAAAATAGCAGATTTCTAAAAAAGTCCAATTTGAAATTCTCATGTCACAATATGTATTTTTTTCACTACTATTTTCAAGTATAAAAATTAAAGATTTATTAAAATTAATAAAATTACTAATAAATTATATCATTTGGAATTGTATTCTGGATAGGAAGTGTTAATATTTATATGCATCAAAAAATAGGAGGAAAAAATGATAAAGAAAATTATTACATACATATTTATGATAGTTGTTTTATTAGGAACATTTTCATATGGTGAAGAACGTACAGAGACTGGTCTAAACAAAGAGTATACGTTTAGACAAGATGTAAAAGAAGCAAGAACATTGTATATACCTATGAATGAAGGTAATGTAAATATTAGGTTTGTTGAAGGAGACGAAATTGTTGTAGATGCTAATGTATCTTCGAATAATAAAAGTAAATATTCAAAATCATTGCTCGAAAACTTTAATATTCTTATGACTGAATATTGTTCTTGTGGGAGTTCGGGAAGTAAATTAATGATAGAACCTTATATAGATAATAAGAAAGTGTATAGAGCAAATATAGAAAAAAACATGTGGTTTGTTATGGAGAATGAGTTTAGATGGAATGATTACTGTTACGATAGGAATAAAACTAAAATCACTATGAATTATGATATTGCTATTCCTAGAAATATAAAAAATATTTATTTGAGAACAAAGGATGGTCAAGTAACTATTCCTAGCCAAAAAATCAATGATGTAAATGTGTCACTTTATAAGTCTACTTTTAATTGTAAAGATATCAATGCATCTAGCATGAATATTGAAATGTTTGATGAATCAAAAATGGTTTTTAATGGAGCCGTAAAGTTAGATGGGAGATTCAATATGGACATGTATAATTCTTCCTATGGAAAACTAAAAAGCATTGAAGCGGATTCTTTTAATATAGAGTTATACAGTAAATCAAAGCTTGATTTACTTGGAGAAATTGAAGTAAATAATAGTGCTAATATTGATACATATAATTCTGAATTAATATTGACTGAGGAAAGTCGTATAAAATCTGATAACTTAATGATAGAGACCTATGATAAATCGAAATGTAGTCTATTAGGAATTATTGAATCCTCGAACAGTAAAATAGAGAATTTTGATTCTCATATGTATTTGTCAGCAGATGCTTTCGATTCAGAAACATTGAAAATAGAAGCTTACAATAAGGCAATCACAGATATAGAAAGTAGAATAAAAGCTACAAGCATTAAGTTATCAAGTTTTAATTCTGAAATTAATATAAACAGTAGTGTATTAGTATCAGATAACCTTATAATAGAAGCTTTTTCAGGATCTAATATGAAAATACATAGCGATTTTTCTTCTGTAAGTGGAGGTAAAATAGAACTTTATGGACCAAATACAGAAGTAATAATTGATTCACAAGACACAGTTTCCAGTAAGCTAAAAAGGGAAGTATATTCTAAAGGATATCTTTTTATTGATGGTGAAGAGTATAAGTAGAAAAAAGATCTGGTATCATTTTCAGTGAATTGTGATTTTGATACCGGATCTTTTATGTTTACGTAATGTTTGAAGAATTCTTTAGTGTAAAGAATTTATAGTATTACTAGTACATAATAATGCATTGTTTAAAAAAGCGTAAAAATAAAATGACTAAGGAGGATATTTAATTAATGGGTAAAAAATGATATTATTTAAGTCACTTAAGCATTAGGAGGAAAACATTGAAGAAATACATAAGTGTACTATTGATTACAATATCTTTATTATCAGCATGTGGTGTAAAGGAAGTCGAAGTAGAAGTGTTAGAAAAAAATATCGAAGAAGCAGCTCAGGAAGAAAGTAGTTATGAAATAAATTATGATAGTTTAGAAGATAAAAATGAAGATTATAAAATATCTGAATTATTACCTTTTTTAGTCGAAATGAAAGGTGAAAAAGGTATGTTTGGTATGGGTCCAGTTGGAGAAGGCTTTATGGATATGGAAGGTAATGTAATTATCCAGCCAGATAGATTCGTTGGTTTAGCAGCTGTAGATGATGGATTCTATGATGGTTTAGCAGCAATAAGGGATTTTAAAACTGATCTTTACGGACTTATAAATGAAAAAGGTCAGTGGGTAATTGAACCAATATACAGTGATTTGTATACAGGTGATGGGACAATATATAGATTTGTAAAAGGTGATTACACTTCCTATGGATTTATAGATCGTCAGGGTAATAATCTATTTGATAAAGAGTTTGCTTCAGCAGGACTCTTTATAGGAGACTATGCATGGGTTTTAGAAAGGGAAGGGGACTATTCTTCTGCAGCTATAATAAATAGACAAGGTGAAGTTGTTTTTAGAAGCAAGAGAGAAATATTTGATTTAATATCCGAAAACGGTTTAGTAAGAACAAGAAAGATAGAGGATGGTAAAATAAAGTACGGGATAATTGATTTTAAGGATAGGGTCATCCTTTCAGAAGAGTATGATGAAATGGGGAAATATCACAATAAAAAGGTATGGGTCATAAAGGATAATCATATGTCAGTCGTAGATGAAAAGGGAAAAACTGTTTTTGATTACGAAGATGATGTGTATAATGTTTCATATTTTGAAGCCCAAAATAAGGGATATTATAGGCTAACGGTATATAGTACTTTACATGAAAGTAAGTATTTCTTACTAGATGAAGATGGAAAAGCCGTATTTGATAGGAGCTATGACTGGATTAGTGTTTATTCTTCAGGAATAGATTACTGTGATTATAATGACAAAGAAGAATTAATAGGTAAAATTAGATTATTTGAGAGTGGAGAAGAGATAGATAGCCCAATCGGAAGTGATTATTTTATTAGAGATGATTTATTCACTTATGATGGCGGCGATAAAATTACTGGTATAATTACCTTTGATGGGACCATTATTATGCCTAAGAAGGAAACTTTGAAAGTGGATTATTGAGAAACGTAGAGGGGATTGATTATGGTTATAACTTTGTGTGGCAGTGCCAGGTTTAGAAAAGAAATTGATGAGGTCCAAAAGAATCTTGCACTTAAAGGTCATCTAATATTTACTATTGAAAATCTTCAAGGTATAGATATTACTGAGGAAATAGAAAAGATGCTTGATAAAGTCCATCGTCAAAAAATTGATTTGTCAGATGCTATTTATGTGATTAATGTTGATGGTTATATTGGTGAAAGTACTTCAAATGAAATAGAATATGCTAGGATAAAAGGAAAGAAAGTTATTTATATGGAATAAATAAAGTGAATTATTTAAAGGGATTTCTAATTATGTATATTAGAAGTTCCTTTTTTCATACATATGTATAAGAACAAAGTATTATTTTTTGTCATATATTGCAATGTTTTTGACGTTTATCGCCATGTGATGTTTGCTGAAAGAGGATTATTATATAGTTAAGATAAACATCGGAAAACAATGGGTATAGTAATTTATAAGTATATAAATTGGAGGGATATTATGAAAGCGAAAGAAGCAGTAGATTGGTTAGATTCAAAAAAGTGGAGTCAAACATCAATCGAGAAAAGAATCGAAATGATTAAAAAGGTTCAAAAAAACTTAAATGAGCATATTGAGGATTTGGCTGCTGAGGATACAAAAATGAAAAAGTTGGATACTAGAAATGGTTATCTAACAGGACTCGGTTATCAGACTACGGTCGTACCTGTAGGTGGTCAGCTAAATGCAGTGTTGGACATATATGAATCAATACTTGGTGGAGAAATAATGCATGCTCTTGAAGTAAATAGGATCAATGATGATACTTATGATTTACTAGTATTCCCACAAACGGGTAAGGATAAGATGATGTATAGTGATAGAAAAGATTATCTGAGAGTTAAGGGGAACCCTAAGCAAATTAGCCCACTTGATAGAGCTGGAGGTATTACAGCAGTACTAGGAGCGGGTAATTATAGTTCAGCTGTAGAAATGGTCAATGCCTTATTTATTGATAACTGTGCTGTAGTTCATAAACCACATCATATGAACAGTAATACAGATAAGATTTGGGAACAAATATTTAAGCCTTTAATTGAATATAAAGCTTTAAGCTTTTGTGATTCTGAAGGAGGAAGAGAGCTAGTTAAGGATGATAGGGTAGATAAGATTTATTTTACAGGCGGAACTAAAACAGCAGAAAAAATCAAGTCTGATACGAAAGCAAAACTTGTATCAGAATGTGGTGGAAATAATCCTTGCATAGTTATACCTGGAGATAGACCATGGACAGAAAAAGAACTAAAGCATCAAGCACAAGTTCTTGTAACTGTGGGTAAATTAAATGGTGGGGCAGTTTGTGGTAGACCGCAGACATTTATTACATCAAAAAAATGGTCACAAAGAAGAGCATTTTTAGATGCTTTAAAAGAAGCTATAGTTAATGATACACCAGCGGCAACTTCTTATTATCCAGGTACAGAAGAGGTTATGGAAAACTTTAAGAATAATCATCCAGAAGCAGAAATACTTAAACCTGAAAAAGGAAATGTAAAAAATTCTGAGTTTATTTTTATCGAAGATATAAGAGTAGACAGTTATGCTGTAACTAATGAAGCATTTTGTCAGATATTTGATGAGATTGCCATAGATAATGTAAATACTACAGAAGAATTTATAAATGAAGCAGTGAAATTTTCAAATAGCAAACTTCATGGATCACTCGGGAGTATGATTGTTGTAGATGATGATACTTTGGAAAATCATAGAAAAGCTGTTGCAGATGCTGTTACGGAATTACGTTATGGATCAGTTGGAGTAAATACACCTCCACCATTTATTTTTATGAATCCTTATTTAACATGGGGTGGACATGAAGAAGCTGAGAAAGAGCATTTTGTATCAGGAATAGGTAATTTCGGTAATGTCTTAGGATATGAAAATGTAGAAAAATCCATATCATATAACAAATTTGTATCAAGTGGTGATATGATAAGTGATAATAAGGGTGTATGGTTAAAACTTTCTAAAGCAGCAGCACAAAATGCATCGAATCCAACATGGATGAATCTATTTAAAATGGTTGGAACAGTTGTATTCGGAAATTTTAGAAAGAAAGACTTTTAGAATATTTCATATAGAGAGGTGATAAAGTGACTAATGCATTTTTACTTGGGGAAGAGTATAAAAATTATATCGAAGCTTTGGGTATGGATTCAGAAAAAATATATAAGTTAGCAGGTATACCACTAAATCCGGTTAAAGAAGGTCAGTATATAAATCGGAAGCAGTATATAAATCTAATGAATGCCATGGATAAATTCTCAGATGAAGACTCAATAATACTATATACAGATGTTTCCAAGGTTGCGTCTTTTAGTCCACCTTTATTTGCAGGACTATGTGCAAGAAATGGTATGGAAGGGATAAGAAGAATATCACAGTACAAAAAGTTAATCGGGCCTTTTATACTGAAAATAGAGCAAAATGAAGAGGAAATGATTCTGACATTTACCTTTGATGATGAAGAAAATACACCATTGCCAAAGTTTACTCAGATAACTGAGAACCTAATAATACTAAATATCATAAGAACAGGTACCGGTAAAAAAGTAATTCCTAAAAAAATAGAAGCTACTTTCACATACCCAGAAAAAGTTTCTGACTATCTAGGAATAGAAGCTGTAAAATCTGATGAAAACAGAATGTATTTCAGTATTTCAGACATGGAGGAACCTTTCCTTACGAAAAATAACGTAATGTGGAATTATCTACAACCAGAATTTGATAAGCGTATACTTGAAATGGAAACTGATACAAGTATTGCAGCCAAGGTTAGAACACTATTAATGGAGTTAATACCTTCTGGAACTGGCAATATTGAAACAGTTTCTAAAGAAATGGCTTTATCGACAAGATCTCTTCAAAGAAAGTTGTCAGAAGAAAAGACCACTTTCATTAAGCAACTTAATCACACTAGGGAACTTATGGCAAAAAATTATTTGATGAATAACAATATAAGCACTGAGGAAATATCTTATTTAATAGGATATAGTGACGTGTATGTATTTATGAGGGCATTTAAACAGTGGACAGGATTTACTGTAAAGCAATATAAGGAGAAGCATATTGTGATTTAATAAAACAAAATCTATGACGGATTAAATCAGTCATAGATTTTGTTCTTGACTAGTAAATTATATTTATAATTTACTTCGGACAGGTTAAACAATCCCATTGCATGGGACCATCAAATCCTTTCCTTAAAGTATTTGATTTTGTTCTTACTCATCATCTTCAATAATTTCAATCTCAAAATAGTCAAAATCAATAGATTCAATAAAATGATGACTATTAAAAGCAGTTTTACCCACCATATCATAGTCCTTATCATTATCATTTAACCACATAGGCTTTTGAATATCAAAATCATAGCATAGAGAAACTAAACCTTCATTAGTCTTGTCTTCAAGAGACAAGCCAGAATTATCAAGTACAAAAACCTTATCCCTGATTATATCATTATTTTTATAAATCTTACCCCAAAGTCTAAACATATACATCTCCTAATTCTTAAGGTGAAAAAAACACCATATAATACCGTATAGTATAACAAGATATCATAAACAAGTAAAGAACAATGGAATAAAATTCCTATTAGGGTCAGGCCAGCATTTGCGAGCCCCCTTTTCCACCAAATAGGAAATGTTATTTCCAGTATAAATCTTTATTCAAAATAGCATACTAGTACTCAATCAAAGTATTTTCAATAGTATTATGAGTTTTACTAATTCAAATCTTGCTTTTTATACTGGAAATTTTAAAAAATATAGGGCCTAAAAGTGTACGGTAAATACTGGCCTGACCCCGATAGGGAATTAATGTAATTAAACTTAACAATAATGTTCAAAATATCATAGATTATCTACAATTTTTTATTCTTTATTAGGGGTATGCTTACTTTAGATTGAAAATGGAAGGATGAAAAAAATGAGTAGAGTAAAATTAGGTAGTCAATCAAGTTTGTATCCATATCCTGCAACTATTTTTTCTATTGATGTTGAGGGTAGAAAGAATTTTATGCAACTTGGTTTTGTTGGTATTGTGAATGCGAATCCTGGTATGGTTGCTATGGGTATTGGTAGACATCATCATACTGCAAAGGCTCTTGAAAAGGGAAAGGTCTTTGGTCTAGGTATTGTTAATGAGGATATGCTTGTTAAGGCTGACTATGTTGGTATTAGACCGGGTGATAAGTATGATGTACTTAATGATAAATATAGAAAATTAGCAATAGGTGAATAGTATTGTGTATAATAAACTTAGGAATAAAAAGAAAAAATTTATTATTATATATTGAATTACTGCCTTATAAAGAAAGGAGATATTATGCCTTCAAAAACTTTTAATAATCTTCCATTTGAGAAAAAACTACATATTTATCAAAGTGCCATAAACTATTTCGGTAAAGTCGCATTTGAAAATGCTAAAGTGTCTGAGTTAGCTGAATTAATGGGTGTGAAAAGAAGAACTTACTATTCCTATTTTTCATCATTAGAGGATTTATATAATTATGTTTTTATTTATTCTAATATCGATTGCAAGATGCTATTTTCAGAAAGTGATTTGCTTCCTAAGTTGAAAGTTGAAGGATTTACTGATGAGATTTTTGATGTCTTTGAAAGCTACTATTTAAGTATTATTTGCTCTGATTATGGACTGGGTAAATTATATGAATATATCAATACACTCAATAGCAGTGAAAGGATTATTCTTAATGTTCTTGTGTCCATATTAAAGCAATATGAACTAGGTGTTTTGTCAAAAAGTCAAGTAAAGGATGAGGTTAAATCTTTAATTGATGCACACTTATAGATTTCTGTACATTGAGATCTATCTCCATAAACTATATTATTAGCTTAACAAATAAAGTTAAGGTGAAAAGTTTAAGGAGAGATAATATGAAAACAGCATTAATAACAGGTTCAACGGATGGTATAGGTCGCGCATTAGCCATATCTATGGCTAAAAGAGGATACTCTATTCATATATTAGGTATAGGTGAGGAAAAAGGAAAAGATGTATTAGTTCAGTTGCAAAAGGTTAATCCAAAGGGAAAGCATGAATTATTTTTAGTAGATTTATCAACAATTAAATCCAATAAAGAATTTATTGATATGTATAATGAAAAATACGACACTTTAGATTTGTTGGTTTTAAATGCAAATGCTATGTTTAAAGAAGCTAGGGTAAATGTAGATGGTGTTGATATGGGATTTATGATAGGTTATTTATCAAGATATATGTTTAGTATTGGGTTAGATAAAATAATGAAGAATACAAAAAACAGTAGGGTTCTTCATATTGGTGGGGTGACACTTGTTAAGCCTATAAGATTAGATAAACTTAGTAATCCTGATTATAAGGGGAGTGCTTCAACCTATATGGGATTTATGGCTAATAATTTGTTTGTTCAGTTTGCCAATAAAAAGGGCTTAACTGAAGTGCCTTATGAATTTATGGAGCCAGGAATAGTTAACACTAATACTGTTAAAAATCAGAATGTCCTAGTTAGAATAATATCAAAACTTATGGGAATGATTGAGCCTGAGGAATCTGGTGAAAGAATTGCAATGTATTTAGAAGATAGTCAATCAAATGGTGGAGCATTCTATAATTTAGGTAAAAGAAAGTATCCAAAAGCAGTTGTTCAAAATGGTGAAGATGAATTTATGAAGGTACTAGATTATTCAGTTGCTATTACAGGATTTAAATTTTCTGATTAGAAGAAAGGAATGAATAAATGAAAAAGTCTACAAAGAAATTTTGGATTAAGTTAAGGGAATATATAGATTATAGTGATTATGAACATATAAATAAACTGAAGAAGCTCTGTGAAAAAAGTGATGAAAGTGTGTTAAAGCTAGAACTTGACTATAAACTTAAGGATAGTCAAAATGCAGAAGAAACTTATGGGTTATCAAATATAAATGAGTTTATGTGTTATGATGATGAAATTCTTGTTGGATATATTGGTATATGTAGCTTTGGTAATCACTCGTATCCTCTAGAATTAATGGGTATGGTTCATCCTGAATATAGAAAGCAAGGGATATTTACAAGACTTAATCAAATGGCTTTAGGAGAATGTAGACGAAGAAATGCAGGAGATTTTTATCTATTGTGTGACAGGAAGTCAGAGTCAGGTAAAAACTTTCTAACTTCCTTAGGGGCTAAATACAATTATTCAGAATTTGAAATGTATCTAGATCAAGATATTTATTATAGTTTAGATTTAAATCTTGATACTTTAAGCCTTAGAAAAGCTACAAATGATGATGCTTACGAAGTAACTAGACAAAATAAAATATATTTTGAAGATATAGATGATAATACTTGTGTGGATATAAAAGAAGATGAACTACTATTTCCTGAAGAAGAAGAAAAAAGGGGACTAATTATATTTATTGCTGAGTACAATGATAAAGTAGTTGGAAAGGTCAATATACAAGCAGATAATGGAATTGGTGGTATTTATGGCTTAGGTATTTTGCCGGATTATAGAGGACAAGGTTTCGGAAGAAAACTTTTAATGATGGCAGTAGAAGAGTTGAAGAAGTTAGGAGTAGAAAGGATAATGTTACAGGTAGAAGCTGAAAACTCGACTGCATTAAATTTATATAAATCATGTGGTTTTGTGGAAGAGTCTGTTATGGATTATTATTTTTTTAGATAAAACAATATTTTGAAGTATATGAGAGTTGGAAAATTAAGTTTTCCAACTCTTTTTTTATTGTATAGGAAATTATATTTTCTATACAAGAACAAAAGACCTTGCAATGTTTGGAAAAGCTGAATAAAATAAAGATGTCAAAAAAAGTAAGGTGATTAAATGGGAAGTAAAATACAAGAAATATTTAAAGAT
>JAOARG010000064.1 GCA_025210655.1 Bacillota bacterium | reverse complement strand
ATCTTTAAATATTTCTTGTATTTTACTTCCCATTTAATCACCTTACTTTTTTTGACATCTTTATTTTATTCAGCTTTTCCAAACATTGCAAGGTCTTTTGTTCTTGTATAGAAAATATAATTTCCTATACAATAAAAAAAGGTCGACTCCTAAGGAATCGACCAACAGTAACAATTATTTAGTTTTAAAGTTTGGCTTCTCTTTATTAAGGAAAGCACCCATACCTTCCTTTTGATCCTCTGTTGCAAAACAAAGTCCAAAATATGAAGCTTCAACTTCATTACCAGTATCAACATCAAGCTCAAGGCCCTTGTTGATAGCTGCTTTAGAATATCTAACAGCAAGCTGAGCATTTTTCATAATCTTTCCAGCCATTTTTTTAGCTTCGTCCATTAATTGATCGTGCTCAACAACCTTGTTAACAAGTCCTATTCTTTCTGCTTCAGTAGCATCAATCAAGCTAGCAGTATAAATAAGCTCTTTAGCTTTAGTAACTCCAACGATTTTTGGAAGTCTTTGAGTTCCTGAGAATCCAGGAGTAATTCCTAAACCAACTTCAGGCTGACCAAACTTAGCTTTTTCACTTGCAATTCTAAGATCACAACACATTGAGAATTCGCATCCGCCACCTAATGCAAAACCATTAATAGCCGCAATAGTTGGTTTATCCATTACCTCAATTTTTCTAAAAACTCTTTGACCAAGAATACCAAATTGTCTTCCCTCTTCTCCAGATAATGTAGACATTTCAGAGATATCTGCTCCTGCAATGAATCCCTTAGAATCTCCACCATTGAAAATAATTACGTGTACATCCTTATCTGCTTCAAGTTCATTTGCAACACAGTCAAGTTCTTTTAGAACAGCTGAACTAAGTGCATTTAAAGCCTTAGGACGATTAAATGTTACTACAGCAAGACCTTCATTTTTTTCTACTAACAATGTTTCATAAGACATATCATCATCTCCCTAATGAATTAGATTTTCTACAAACAAACCTATCAAAATCATGACGATACCCATAAATGCAGGACCTATACCTTCCCCACCTGACAATTTAACATCCTTCTCAGAAATTTTACTGTCATCCTCTCTTTGAACCCGGTTATAAGCAGAGGTAAGAATTTTCTTCCTCATCCCCGGTGTACCAAGTAAAAGAATTACAGAAACAATAAGAACTATGTTACCTGCCACAAGGATGGCAACATAAGACCCCTTAAGTAAGGGCCAATTTAGAAACATTCCAATAAATATTCCTAATAGACCTGTAACCAAGGAGTAAAGTACTCCCTTGATTAAATAATTTAAAATATACTTTATCAAAAACATTCACCCTTTATAAACACCTATATATATTATAATCCTATTTTCATTATTTTCATATACAAAATTTACATATTCCCAAATTATATCAACAATAGCATTGATAATGTTATATAAAAGAGTTATAATTTTTTAAACTGATAAATAAGGAGACACAGCAATGTACAATTACAAAAAAGGAATATTCTATATTTTAACCGCGGCATTTTTCTTTGCAATGATGTCAGCATCCGTTAAATACGCAGCGGGAATATCTACTCCCGAAAAAATATTTTTCAGAAACTTTGTTGGGGTATTAATATTATTGCCTACAATTACAAAAGACAGGGAAATTCTGAAAGTTAAGAACTGGAAACTCATACTATTACGTTCACTCTTCGGAGTACTTGGTGTTTTATTTAATTTCTACGCAATATCAAAACTTCATCTTGCTGATGCAGTTATATTAAATAAACTTTCACCATTCTTCGTAATAATATTTTGTTTCATATTTTTAAATGAAAAAATAACTAAGCACAATGTCATTTCCATTTTTATTGCCGTAATAGGTGCACTATTCGTAATTAAACCTAGTTTTGATGTAAGTATGCTACCTGCACTTTCAGGTCTTATATCAGCAATTTTCGCAGGACTTGCCTATACAGTAATCAGAAAACTAAGTGAGTACGACAGACCTCAAACTATAGTCTTTTACTTTTGTTTGATTTCTTCATTATCAATGGTACCTATCATTTTAGTAAATGGATACCAAGTACCTAATACACATCAGCTTATAGGTCTTATTTCAATAGGTATATCAGCAAGTATAGCTCAGCTATTTATGACAACAGGATATAGATATGCGCCAGCATCACAACTTGCAATATATGGATATGCAAACATAATATTTTCAATAATCTTCGGAATTCTAATCTGGAATGAAGTACCAGATGTTTATTCAATAATAGGGGCAATCACAATAATAATAGCTGGAGTATATAACTTTATTAAATCGAAAAGATAATTCTTTTAAGGGGGTATTATCAATGAGAAAGAAAGGTATAATGGCTGCTTCCCACTCCATAAGGGAAATTGAGCCAGACAGAATATTTGGAGTTGCAAAGGTTGCAGGAGATGCAATAGCAAAAAAGGGCTTTGACAATGTAATAAATTCAACAATAGGAGCCCTTACAGATGATAATGGCAATCTATTATTTTTAAAAAGTGTAATGGAGCACATAAGAAATTTAAAAGACTCTGACCTTGCTGCCTATGCACCAATTGCAGGACTTCCAGAATATCTTGAAGCTGTAAAAAAAGCTGCATTCAGAGACATGATGCCTGATGGATACATAAAGGCAATAGCAACACCTGGAGGCAGTGGCGCAATAAGACATGCTATTTGGAACTATTCAGAGATTGGAGAAAAAGTCTTAACTTCTGATTGGTATTGGGGACCATACAGCATAATAGCTAGGGAACACTTAAGGGAAATAACTACTTATACCCTTTTCAATTCCGACTATAGTTTCAACTTCAACAGTTTTAAAGAAAGATCTGATGAGCTAATTAAAGAGCAGGGCCGTTTACTTGCAATAATCAATACACCTGCCCATAATCCAACAGGATTTAGTCTCACTTATGATGACTGGTGCAAGGTAGTTGATTATGTAAAAACTAAAAGCGAACAAATAACAATTTTCATCGACATAGCCTATATAGACTTCTCAGGTGGAATGTCAGAAGCTAGACGTTTCTTCAAGCTTTTCGAAAACCTTCCTGAAAATGTTCTAATCCTTGTTGGATATAGTATGTCAAAGGCATTCACCCTATATGGTACAAGATGCGGAGCATTAATTTCCATAACTTCAAGTAAGGCTGTAAGTGAAGAATTCGTAAATGTCTGTACATTCTCCAACCGTGGAACCTGGTCCAACGGTACAAGACTTGCGATGAAAACACTTACAGATATAATGACAAAGGAAGAACTTCTTGATAAAGTCGATAAAGAAAGACAAGAATATAGAGAACTACTAGAAAAAAGAGCATATGCATTTGTGGAAGAAGCAAAAAGAATAGGACTTGAAACATGTCCGTATAATGGTGGATACTTTATTTCAATTCCTTGTGACAATCCGGACGAACTGGCCCTAAAGCTAAGGGAAAAAGATTTATATCTTGTCGCCCTGAATAAGGGTATCAGATTCGCCCCTTGTGCCGTTTCAATGGAAAAATGTATTAAGTCACCATCAATAATTAAATCATGCTTATAATAAAAATGGTACAGTCTAAGACTGTACCATTTTTTATATATCTTTATTAAAAACTATCATAAGTATTCCCAGCAGTATTGTTCCACAAACTATAAGAACATCTGCAAAATTAAAGACTGCAAAATTAATAAGTCTAAAATCAAAATAATCAATTACATAGTTTAATCTTATCCTATCAATAAGATTTCCTATTGCACCTGATTGTATCATAGCAATTGAAAAAACAACCCACTTTTTATCCTCTACATTTTTATTTTTCCAAATATAATAAAAAATAAAGATGATAACTATAAGGGTCATAGCAATCAAAAATCCCTGTTTACCACTTAACATACTAAAAGCAGCACCTGTATTTTTAACATAAGTCAGATGAAATACATTTTCTATAAGTGGAAATGTTGCAACTTCAGACAATTTAGTAACTGTAAGATACTTAAATATCTGATCTAAAACTACTCCGATTATTATTATCAGCATATACATCATTACTATTCACCTCTTTAGAATTTAATCTCGCATCTATAGATTGGCATTCCCTTTGAATGGAACTTAGCCTCATACTCAGTCATTATATTCCAATCATTCTCTTCCTTGTGAAGATCCAGTGAAATATTTCTAATTTTAAGATTTGTATCAACAAATTCATTTAATGAAAACTCAAACAAAGGATTATTATCCGTTTTAAAATGTAGCCAGCCATCATCATTTAAAATATCCTTGTACATTTCAAGATAGCCCCTATATGTCAATCTTCTCTTATAATGTCTCTTTTTATGCCAAGGGTCACAGAAATTAATAAATATTCTTGATAACTCATTTTCTTCAAAAACATCTAATATATCATTAACATTAAAGTGGCAAAACTTAACATTATCCAGTTTTAAGTTATCAGCCTTTTGTACCGCCTTTATTATAACCTCAGCCGCCTTTTCCATAGCTATATAATTAACATTTTTATTTCTAAGGGCATTCTGTGTAATGAAATTCCCCTTACCACATCCAAGTTCTATATATATAGGATTATCATTAGCAAAATACTCACTCCACTTACCCTTTAATTCACTAGGATTTTCAATAACATAGTCCGTATAGGCATATAATTTTTCTTCAGTACCCTTTATTCTTCTAAGTCTCATAATTACCTCCAGATCACTCTATATAAAATACTTTATAATTATATCATCAAAATTATCTAGTATACAATTCAAAAAAATAAAAATCTCCTGACACATGGACAGGAGTTTTTCTGGCGGAGAAGGAGGGATTTGAACCCTCGCGCCCCGTTAGAGACCTACTCCCTTAGCAGGGGAGCCTCTTCAGCCACTTGAGTACTTCTCCAAATTTTTATGTTTATGTAAAATGAAGTTACAACTATTCAGCTGCAACTTCACCTTAACAATATGGTGATCCATCCGCGACTCGAACGCGGGACACCCTGATTAAAAGTCAGGTGCTCTACCGACTGAGCTAATGGATCATTTCTTAACGACAAATACTATGTTACACCTTTTCGACTCTTTTGTCAACGGTTTTTGTAAAAAAAAAAGTTTTTTTGCCTAATATAGCCTAACGCATTACATTCGCGCCTATTAACTACTTAGCAGTCGGCCTAAAATTGTTAAACTCATACTACTTTTCTTAAAGAAAAGTAGTACAAACAACCTTAGGCCATTTGCAAAGCAATGATTAGGCACTATTAAAAGTATTAGGCTAACTTAGGCGTGAAAAAGAGCAGCCTACAAAAGACTGCTCCACTTAAACTATTTAATTTCACTATAATTAACTTCAGTATACCTATTAGCAGAGTTCCACAGAAGGAATTCCTCTATCCCATTGTCCTTAAGAGCTTTAACCTGGGCGATCATTTCTGCTTCTCCATAAACAATGTATCCCTTTACCCACTTGGCAGTAAAGTCCTGGATCCATGGTCTATTATCTGCTGGAGTATAAATATGCTTGTCCCTTCTTAGGGAATCTTTTATGGCTCCATTGATAGTACCATATGGATTTGCATCCGGTACAGAGAATCCAAAGTTTCCACGTCCGTAATGACTTGGATAAATCATAGGTGAAACTACATCTACAACATTACTTAAAGCTTCCCAGTGCTGACCAATTCCAACATCAGAAAGGGCTGTTGCAGACCATCCAAATATATCCGCAGAAACATATACTTCCTGCTCATTCAATATTCTTCTAGCTTCAATAAGGAACTTTTGAATAACAGCAGCCTTAGTTTCATCCTGTTCATTTCTAAAGTCAACAGCTACTCCCCTTGGGATATCTGGGAATCTAACGTAATCAAACTGAACCTCGTTAAATCCAACCTTAGCAGCTTCTAAAGCTACATCAAGGTTATATTGCCATAATTCCCTATCATATGGTGTTCCCCATGTTATCCTATCACCATCTGAATATAAACCACCAGTATTCTTATTTAGTATAGACTTTTCAGGATGTTTCTTTGAATACTTTGGAGATTTAAATGTTACTACTCTGGCAATTAGGTAAAAACCTTCATCTTTTAACTCTTGAACATACTTCTCTATATCTTTGATTTGAGATTTACCATTTCCAGCAGGGCAATACTTATCTGCTGCTTCACTGTAAAACAGTATATTTCCATTGTCATCCTTTACATCGATAACAAGTGTATTTAAACCATTTCTTTTACAGAAGTCTTTTAGTCTAGTCATATTTTTAGAGCTTTTTGCAGTATGAGAACTAATGTAAATTCCCCTATTCACAATACGAGGATTATTAGGAAAATCTATATCCTTCTCAACAGCTGTATAAACTGCACCATCATACTTCTTATAAATAAGATCTGTCTTATCCTTAATCAAATTCTTAGCCAGTACATAAGAATATCCTGATTCAACTGAAGCATCAGCAATTTTAGCATATGCCTTTCCTGCTTCATCAACAAGATTATTTTCTTCCACCAATACAGAATCAGCTTTTACAAGTTCTCTCAAAGAACTTTTTTCAGGGCCAAAGCTGTCATATACAGTAGCATTCTTGCTCCCTATATAATAAGTCTTCTCCCTAATAGCCTTCTCTTTTAATCTTTCAACTTCAAGTAAAATTCTGCGACCTTCCATAGCAATTCTTTCAGAAAGTCTAGCATTACTCTCCTCTTCAAGTCTTATTTCTTCTGGTGTTTTTTCAATTACTTTTTCTTCTTCATCTACAACGTTTTTCTGGCATCCTGCCAGAGCAAATATACTTATAATAACAAATAATGTTATCAGGATACTTCTCTTAAATTGCACTTACTCCACCTCATCTGACTATTCGATTACAATAATAGCACTCTTTCCAATTTCAATCCACTCATACATAAATTTAGCATGGGATGTATAGTTTCTTACACATTTATGTGATCTTGGAGTAGTACCAATAGTTGAAAGGTATTCCCTCTTTCCAGGATCCTCAAAACCAATTATCTTTTCGTTAACTATTTTTTCCTGAATAACATTTCCTTCTTCATCAAGGATTTCAGGCTGAACAATTTCTTCTTCTGTAATTTTAATATAAACTACAGGTACTCCATGGGTATAAGCACCACCATTAAATCTAATTGCATATGGTGCGTATCCATCTATTTTTTTAGTTTCATCATCTAAGTAAAGGAACTTAGGCTTTTTCTCCATAGCCATGAAGTAACCAAGATCTGTAGGCATCTTGTGCTTAGATTTTGGAGCACCAGTCGTACTTAGGTTGAATGAAACCATATGCCACTTACCATCAATAAATTGGAATACACCTTCATTTTGCTCTTTTCTATCAACCACAATTACCTTCTCAAGGTTGTTGATGCTATTTTTAATTTGAACATATTTTTTTGGTACAAATACTACACCTTCAATATTAGGAGATGCAACTTTATACATACCATCTACTTCTCCAAGGATAGAAACTAAATATCCATCCATAAGATATCTGAAGTTTGCCTTATCATTAAGGTCAAAATATCCTGGAGCAGATTGATCCCTAAGAACTCCATAGCCATCTTCTTCTTTTCCATACCACTTTGGAGGTCTTCCAGACCAGTTCTTATAGTTATTAATATATGCTGTAGAATTATTATCTACAATATCCTTTAGGTAATTAACCTGATCGTACATTTTTTGGAACTTGTACTCTCTTTTAACTACAATTTTAGAATATACATATCCAACCACAGTCTTACCTTTTTCTTGCCAAGTAACCTTATACCATAAGTCTGAATTAGACTTTGTAAAATACTGACCTCTTACAATCTCAAGAAGATCAGCTCTTTGGTAAAGCTTTCTTTGAGCAATTACTGGCGCTGAAGTTGTAGGTAACTTTCTAACATTAACTGCAGTTCTAAGTACCACAATATAATCTTTCATATTTTGGTAACCTGTATACTGAAGATCCTCAACAAGACCTTCTGGTCTAGCGTTGTCGAATTTTTCAATTAATTCATATCCATCTTCGTTATACACTATTTGCGGCTCTTCTACAACAACTTCTGGTATAGTTTCAGTAACAGCACCAGAAACAGTTGTTGCTTCTTCAGCAACAGTTTCAGCAGGTGTAACAGTTACCTCTCCTTCAGTTGCTACAACAGAGTCCACAGACTGATCTACAGGATTCTCATTTTCAACATCTTCTGTAACTACAGATTCATCTTCTGTCTTAACCTCATTTTCACTTTCAAGGGCAATTTTATTCACTTCATCATTTTGAACTTCAACAGTTGCCCCTGTTGCTACTGGAATCGGTGTATTCTCTGCTGCAAATGAAAAACTACCTGCAATCATGCACCCAACCAATAATGTAGTAATAATTCTCTTGTTCATATCTTTCTCCCCTAAAATAAATTTATAATGAATATATCCCTCCATAGAAGTAATTTTTAGGTACATCGATATCAGTTTCTCCATTAATATTTTTCCAATCACCAGGAAGTCCTAAATCATGCATCGCAACTTTGAAGTATAACATTGCAATACCAGCTTCAATTTGGGCTGTCATTTCCGACTCGCTCTCAGTACTTTTTTCAATTAATAGAATAATTCCATCTTTTCTGATTATAAACTTCCAAGGCTGCCTGTTGCCCCAAGAGGGTGCCAAACGCATATAATAAAGTGCATCTAGATAACCGCTCTTCTCAATTTCTTCAAATGTCATTTTATTGCCAAATTCATTCTTATATACTATATCTTCTACCGAATGTCTATAACTAACAGGCTCTTTTGAAAACTCTGTATCAATGTTTGGATAACCTAATTCTTCATATGGCGATATATGTCCATCAACTATTGTATCATAGATTTTAGATAATCTAACATCCATTTTTGGGTAGCCTAAAGCCATTAGACCAATAATTCTCTTCTTACTTGTAATACCAAGAATCTCCTTAACTTCCTTATCCTTGTCACCAACTTCTATCCAACAGCTTCCTATATCTTCCCTAGCAAACTTCAACGAAATCCATTCTCCTACATATCCTGAATTATATAGATATCCTGGTTTTTCATCTGAAAGAAGCACTGCATATTGTGGCGCTTTAATAAGGACTCCTGAATAACCCACTACCCCATTAAGAATCTGGTATATATTATCACCATCTTCAAAATAAATAAAATCAAATTTTACACCTTCCACCAGTGCCTTGTTATAATCGTAACTGTTCACAATGTCCATTACCTGCTTCTTATCCAGAGCCTTATTTTTATACTCCCTTACAGATCTTCTTTTTTCCATCACTTTCAACATAATCATAACAAAACCTCCTCAAAATTTTACAAGCTTTACTATTTTGGGTTATCTAACCTCATTGCCAAGATAACCAATCTTCTCAATATAGCATTTAATCTTGTCGCCTTTTTTAAGGTATTTCGGAGGATCAAAGGCCATTCCTACACCAGCTGGAGTTCCAGTGAGAATTATGTCTCCAACATTTAAGACCATTTCTCTTGAAAGATCTTCAATAATTGTAGGAATGTCAAATATCATATTCTTTGTATTGCTTTCCTGTCTAATATCACTATTAACCCAGCATTTAATATCCAAATTATTAGGATTTTCTATCTCATCCTTCAAAACAACCACTGGTCCAAGTGGACAGAAAGTACTAAGACTCTTTCCCTTTAACCACTGCACATGGTAATTTTGAAGATCCCTTGCAGAAATATCATTGGCTATAGTATAACCAAATACATGATCTAAGGCATCTTCTTTTTTAATATTGATACCTTCTTTACCAATAATCACCGCAAGTTCTACCTCGTAATCTAACATCTCGGTAAGCTGCCCATGACTTTCTATAAAATCATTGTCTCCAACTGAAGGATTGGCAATTTTACTAAAATATATAGGATGCTCAGGAATATCACTTCCGACTTTACCGTCCATTTCCTTGGCATGCTCCATATAATTTTTCCCTAAACAAAATAGATTTCTCTTTGGATAAGGAATCGGCGATAAAAACTTAATCTTATCTTTTTCAATATGATTAAATTTTCCCCTTCCGACTAACCCTTCGATAAGGGCAAATTTCTCTTCGTTGAAATTTTCTATAAGTTCTAGAATATTCTTCGGGCAAACATCATCTAAATAATCAAACACTTCACCTAGATTGACTACTCCTCCATTAGTATAAATACCCAAATATTCTTGAGTATCATAACTAAATCTACAAATTTTCATAATTTACCCCTTCTTATAATATTTAATAACTACTTGGGTATAATTATATTAGAAAAACAAGAAAATTTCACATTAAAATATTATTACAGAAAATTGGGGGATTAAATATGAAAATACAATTTTTAGGAGCCACTAATTTAGTAACAGGATCTTGTTACCATGTAAAAACTTCAGGCAAAGAATTCCTTGTAGATTGTGGTCAATTTCAAGGTAGTATTCAGGAGGAAAAGCATAATTTAGATGATTTCAAATTCAATCCAGAAAGTCTTGATTTCATAATATTAACCCATAGTCACATTGATCATTGCGGTAGAATACCCAAGTTGGTCAAGGAAGGTTTCCATGGAAAAATTTACTGCACCTATGGAACAAGGGATCTTTGTGAAATCCTTCTAAAAGATAGCGGAATAATCCATGAAACGAATGCAAGAAATGAAAATGAAAAAAGAAAAAAAGCAGGGCTTGATGAAATTGAAGCTTATTATACGCAGGATGATGCAATAATTGCAATGCAGTATTTCTATCCCTTGGATTATGAAAAATTCGTGGAAGATGGGAATATAAGTTTCACACTAAATAATGCCGGACATCTATTAGGTGCAGCTACAGCTGATTTGAAAATTATGGAGGATAATAAAGAAAGTAAAATCGCCTTTTCGGGAGATCTTGGAACCAATAGTGATCCATTGCTACAAGCACCCGTTTTTTTAAAAGAGTCTGATTATGTCTTTATAGAATCAACCTACGGTAACAGAATACACAAGGATGTAACTACTAGAGCAGAAAAACTGTGTGACATTATAATAGAAACAATAGATAAAGGTGGAACAGTTTTAATACCATCCTTTTCAGTAGGGAGAACCCAAGAGATTCTTTACGAACTAAACCATCATGTAAAAGATCCCGAAAAAATAAAGAAGCTCAGGGAAATATCATTCTATGTAGACAGTCCCTTAGCAATATCAGCCTTTAATATCTATAAAAAACACATGGGCTACTTCAAGGAAGAAATACAAAAGGACTTTGCTAAAGATGTAGAAAACTTTTTGAAGTATCCAAATCTACATTTAATAGAAGACCATCAAGAATCAATACGCCTTAACTTTTCAAAAGAAGCTAAGGTAATTGTTTCAGCAAGTGGAATGTGTGATGCAGGCCGTATACAGCACCATCTACAGTACTATTTACCAAAGGAAAATACATCAATAGTATTTGTAGGCTATCAAAGCGAGGAAAGTCTCGGCAGAAAGATATTAAATAGAGAATCTCCAGTAACTATTGGAGATGAAAATATCCCTGTAAAAGCTCAAATACACAAGATCAATGGTTTTTCCGGTCATGGTGATCAAAAAGATTTACTTAAATGGATTAAAGGTTTTGATGAAATTAGGAAAGGAATCATCGTTATACACGGTGAAGATTCATCTAGACAAGAATTTTCAGTTCTTCTTAAGGATATATATCCTAATCTAAATATAGAAGTTCCAAATTTATATGATGAAATAAATTTTTAGTAAAATAAACGGGTCCCTTATGGACCCATTTATTTCATTAAATTAGTTGCTTAAACAACTAATTTGTGTTAACATAGTTGCAATAACAACTATTTATACACGGAGGTTACAAATTTGGATTCTAAATATCAAAGTATTTTTAGCGATTTTGGCGTTATCTTTAGGGATAGGGGCAAGTTCATTATGGAAGAAGTTAAAAGCTGCCAAGGACTTCAAAAAGGTCAGTTTGGTGTATTATTTAAAGTAGTCAAAAATCCAGGAATAACTCAAAAGGAAATATCAGCACTACTTAATATCAACAAAGGAACTACAACTAGGGCTATACAAAAACTTAAGGATATGGATATGGTGAGAATTGAGAAAGATCCAAAGGATAACCGCAATCATTTTGTCTATCCCACTGAAAAAGGTCAAGAACTAAAAAAAGAAATAGAAGAAATAAGTAATACCTGGATAGAAAAAATCCTAGAGGGAATCTCTAAGGAGGAAATCGAACATCTTTCCCACATCCTTCAAAAGATACGAATTGGGATTTCAGAAAAAAATAGATAGGAGAATTTTTACATGTCGTATTCATCAAATTATCTTGGAGAAGATAAAATATCAAAACTAATCATCAGGCTTTCTATTCCAGCTACAATAGGAATGATAATAAATGCCCTTTACAATGTTGTTGATACTATATTCATCGGTCGGGGTGTAAACTCACTGGCTATTGGGGCTTTAGCAATTTGTTTCCCTATTCAAATGATATTAAGCTCCCTTGCTCAAATGGTAGGTATAGGCTCAGCTTCAATCATAAGTAGATCTTTAGGTGAAAAAAACAAATCATATGCAGATGAAATTGCAGGAAACTCGATTATATTAATACTAATGATAAACATACTCTTTAGCACAATAGGTTTGATTTTCTTAGATCCCATCCTATCATTGTTTGGTTCAACAACAGAAATTCTTCCTTACGCTCAAGATTATATGAAAATTATTTTCCTAGGAAATATCTACTACGGTTTAGTTGTTTCATATAACAACATTATTAGATCAGAAGGAAAAGCAAAGACATCAATGGCCCTTGTTATGATAGGAACAGGATTAAATGTTATTCTAGACCCTATTTTTATTTTTGGATTTAAAATGGGTATTCAGGGAGCTGCCATTGCAACAATACTATCACAATTCATCACCTTGATATTTGTTCTTAATTATATTGTTAGGGGTAATTCATCACTTAATATCAAATTTGAAAATTTAAAACTTAATGTAAAGAACAGTAAGGAAATAATGAAAATAGGTGTACCTTCATTCGTAAGGCAAGTAGGGGGAAGTGTTTTAGCTATCGTAGTTAACAACTCTCTAAAATTCTATGGTGGAAACATCGCCATTTCTGCATTTGGGATAGCCAACAGAGTTCTGATGTTTATTTTCATGCCTATGTTTGGAATAGTTCAGTCTTTACAACCTATAGTAGGCTTCAATTATGGAGCTAAAAAATATGATAGGGTTAAAGAAGCAACTCTTCTTTCAATCAAAACTATTATAGTACTCTCATCAATAGGTTGGTTAATTATACAGTTGTTTTCACCATATATTATAAGGATATTTACACCTGATATACAAGTCATTCCAACAGGTATACTTATAATCAAAACCATAACATTTGCAATACCAGTTGTTGGAATTCAGATAATAGGAACAACTATATTCCAGGCTCTTGGAAAATCAAAACCAGCAATGATATTGTCACTACTTAGGCAGTTCATTATGTTAATTCCAATGATACTTATACTTCCACTTCTAATGGACAATGGCGTGTTTGGAATTGCAGTTTCATATCCTATTTCCGATGTTATATCTACAGTTATTAGCTTATTTCTGATTAGACATGAATTTAGAGAAATGGATAAAATCATGGCCTAAAGTAGCCTAAAGCTTTGATCGCGCCTATTTTTTTGCTACGCAACTCGCCTAATATTGTTCAAAAAAATCTCCCAAAGTATCTAAATACTTTGGGAGACTTGTACTAAAAACAATCTTAGGCTATTCTAGGCCACATTAGGCCATTTTAGGCGCGACTGAAATTATTAACAGTCGCTTATTTTATATCCTGCTTCCTTAATCATTTCCATATCTTCATCTATGCTATTACCTACAGTAGTAAGGTAATTTCCAACTAAAGCAGCATTTACTCCTGCCTTAAGTCCTTTTTTACCATTGTCATCAAAATTACTTCTTCCTCCACCATATCTTATGAATGACTGTGGAAGAATACATCTAAATATACTAATCATTTTTAGAGCATCAATTTGTCCTACTTTTTCAGAAGCTGATAGTGGTGTACCTTCAATTGGATTAAGAATGTTTACTGGGATTGATTTTATGCCTAATTTTCTAAGCTCAAATGCCATTTTTATCCTATCAACTTCCCCTTCACCAATTCCAAATATTCCTCCACTACATATATCAAGATCACTTTCTACAACAGCTTTAATTGTATCTACCCTATCTTCAAAGGAATGGGTAGTACATACCTTCTCATAATGTTCTTTCGAAGATTCTAGGTTATGATGATATCTATCTACACCTGCCTCTTTCAACTCTTTAGCCTGTTCTTTTGTTAAAAGTCCATGGGATGCACAAACCTTTAATCCAGTCTCTTCCTTAATTCTCTTGTATATTGGAACTAATCTTTTTAAATCATTATCAGAAAGATTTCTTCCACTTGATACCAGGGAAAATCTCTTCGCCCCTGACTCTTCCATTTCAACAGCTCTTTCAACTATCTCATCAGCATTTAATAAATCATAAGTGTCACACTTCGTCTCATAATGGGCTGACTGAGCACAAAACGAGCAATCCTCTGAACATTTTCCTGATTTTACATTCATTATTGTACAGACATCAAAGCTATCTCCACAATATTTGTCCCTAATTTCATCGGCATACTTATATAATAATTCTAATTCATTTTCTTCTTTTATTTTGACAAGCTCCATTGCTTCATCAAAAGTTATTTCATATCCATTTAATATCTTGTCACCTAGTTCTTTAATAAACTTAAGCATATTACCCTCCTATTTAAGGCCATAAATAAAGATTAAATATATATGAGACCTTCTACTGAGTTAAATAATATGATATTTCAAAAGCTTTGTCAACCACAAAAAATCACCGGTTAACAATCACTGTTTTTCCGTACTCCTTGTTAACATCTCAACATTTGATTTAGTAAAAAAGCCTGAAAAATCTCCATAACGGTGTATATACTCATTGACAATCATTGTATAAGGCGACTGAATGGTGAATGTTTGCTTAAGGCCTTCCTCTTCACTTCCTACTAAATCTACAAGAAATTCTACTCCATCTTTTTTCAAACTCTCAAAGAAAGTATCTATGTTTTCAGTCTGGAAAGCCATATGATGAACCCTAGTACCATAATTATGGATGAATTTTTCTGTAGGCCCTGATTCACCCTCCTTATATTCTTCTATTCCAGATGTAAATACCATTGCAAATTCACCTTTTTTTAGTCTTGCAACATTAGTTATAGAATTAAGATTTCTAACATAAATGGAAAACTCAAAATTATATTCAGTGTAATCCATAAATTTCAGTATAGCTTTATCCCTATCCTTAGCCTTTACCCTACTAGCTGTATGGTCTAGTTTTATAACATTTTTTAGGTAAGTCCTATTTGATATAGGGATATCAATCTCCATATCTATATCATCCTTACTACTGTATCTTAGAGCACCTTCAAACTCCACAAAAGCATAGGATACTCCTAAACTTTCATCTATCTTTGAAGATAGGATTTTGTAGTTTCCCTTATTTTCAATAGCACCATCAAAATTAAGTCCGTATGACCTTTGTATTTCATAGTATTTTTCTATATCCGAAACATCAAAAATAAACTGTTCCACCCTTGTATTTATAAGTTTTGAGGATTTGGGATTATCATTATATAGAAGATACTTATTTTCACTTTCAAAGGAGGCTTTAATTATAATATCAGCCGAATCCTTAAGTTTTAATATGTAATATTCACCCTCATTATTTTTATAATGCTCTGATACAAAGTAAGATGTCATATCAGACATTTCATACACTGCATCACGAAGATTTTCCTTTTCAACTGAAATAACAAGAGCCCTAAGGCCTCCTACAAGTCCTTCAAGCCCTCTTTTTACTCTCCCTGTTTTTATTTCTTCAACATTTTTAAGTAATTCTCTATCATTTCTCAAAAGTATCATCTCCTACAAAATAATAAATATGCACCTTTTACAAACATATGTCATAAGAGTAAAAGGTGCTTTGTTTTATATCTAGTAATAAACCCTACTTAAAAATAAACCCTTTGCATCTGCAATCGGTCCCGTAACAGATCTATCCATAGCAACAATCATCTTTGGAATCATCTCTGGATCAAGCTCATTCTTTCCAACCCTTATTAGGGTACCCACAATAATTCTAACCATATTGTGTAAAAATCCATTTCCATCAATTGATATTGAAATAGTATCTCCCTTTTTGTTTATTTTTAAAGAATTTATAGTTCTAACATGGGATTTTTTCTTTGATTTTGATGTAGTAAATCCAGAAAAATCATGTTGTCCAATGAAGTAATCACCGGCCTTTTGCATCCTTTTAATATTCAAATTTTCTGCAACTACAGTCACATATTTTCTTTCAAATGGATCTACAAATTTACCATTAAAAATATTATAGTTATAAACTTTTCCCTTGGCATTATATCTTGCATGGAATCTTTCTTCTTCAATACTAAGACTAGCTACAAGAATATCTTCCGGAAGATATGTGTTCAAGTAATCTAATAGTTCAGATTCCTCGACATATTCAGGAGCGTGAAAGTTTGCCACTTGTCCTTGACTATGGACCCCCTTATCAGTTCTTCCAGAACCAATTAAATCTATCTTCTTCTCAAACCTTTTTGATAAGACATCCTCCAGTTTACCTTGAATAGTCATATCTTCATCTTTTAGCCTTTGCCATCCTTTATATCTACTTCCATCATATCTAACTACTATTTTATAATTCATCATTTACCTACCTTCTTAATGTCGCAATTAAACTATTTTTATTATTTACTAAGTCTACTGCATCAAATATACTCTTTACTAAAATATCCGCCGATTGAACAAGACTGCTAGCCATACCTTCAGAACCAATTATTCCAATACCAATAGCCGATTGTTTTAACATGTGAACATCATTTCGGCCATTTCCAAAACTAATGGAATTTTCAGGACCAATCTCAAAAAGTGCTTTTAGTTTTAGATCTGCCTCATGATCTCCTGATATGATTTTTATTTTAACAGGAGTATCTTTAAAATTTTCCCTAACACTTCCGTAAGTATCAGCAGTCACTATAAATACATTGAAGTCCTGGCATAAAGCTACAATTACTTCCTTCAATCCCTCAATAACTTGACCTTTCTTTGCTATTGTACCATTATAGTCAAAAATCAAATTCTTTATTTCATACTCCCCATAAGATGGAATATTTAACTTCATAAAATCAACCCCTTGAAAGTTTTCTCATGGAACTATATATTTGATCTTCAATATCCTTAATTTCCTTGCTTAGAATATCTCTCTTTTGTCTTTCTACCCCAACTTCATATTCTTCAATTATTTCAGTTGGTCTATTTCCAAGTAAAATTATTTTATCACTAAACATAAGAGCTGCTGTAATATCATGGGTAACAAGAATTATGGTTTTATTTATGTCTTTAACCATCCTGTTAAAATCATCAATAAGTTGAACCTTTCTATAATAATCTAGTCCACTAAAGGGTTCATCCATAAGTATTATATTGGATGGAAAAGCAATAGATCTTGCAAGTGCTACCCTTTGCTTCATTCCTCCACTTAGATTATTTGGATACTCATTTCTATGCTCCTGCATATTTACTATTTCAAGGGCCTTAGCAATCCTATCCTCAACTTGGTTTTCCGGAACATTATCCTTTAAAACAAATCTGATATTTTCATATACAGTTTTCCAAGGCAAAAGTCTTGATTCTTGAAACATATAGGATATTTCAATATCTTCATCAGATATTATATCACCTCTAAAAGTCTTAACTATACCTGCAATTATATTTAAAATAGTTGTTTTACCACAACCTGATTCACCAATAATTGTAGTAACCTTGTTCTTTTCTATTTTAAAAGTAAGATCTGAGAAAATATCTCCCTTTCCGTAATTCATATTAATGTTTTCTAAACGTATCATAACTTTTCCTTCCAGTCTTCAAATCTATTTTGAATTTTGCCAAGAAGCAAATCAATAGCATAACTTATAAGTATTATTACAATTACCCAAGCAAATACACCTTCAATATCAAAATTAATTTTGAATTGCTGCATATTTGACCCTATAGCTCCCATAGGTTGTGAAATAACTTCTGCGGCAATAGTTGACTTGATACCTAAGGAGATTGCCGTCCTTATTCCAACAAAAAGATAAGGAAAAACTGATGGAAAGTATAATCCCTTGACTTTAGTAAAAAAACCAACATTATATAAATCAGCCATAGCAAGAAGATTAGGATCAACACTTTTAACCCCACCAAGAACACTCGTATAAATAACCGGAAAAACAACCAAGAAACTTACAAGAAGAGAGGCCTTATCATCCAGCCATATTATTGCAATCATTATTACTGCTATGGTAGGTACTGTTCTTACTATTTGAAAAAAGGGATTAACCAAGTAATTCACCTTTTTAAATATACCGCTTAAGATACCTAAAAGAGTCCCTAGAAAAAGACTAATTGCAAATCCAAGAAAAACTCTTCTTAAGGTAGAAAGAACAACAAATAAAAAGTCCTCTTCACCAAGTAAACTTATTAACTTTTTGAAAGTACTTAAGGGTCCTGGTACTATAATTGCCTTATCAATCATATAACTTAAAAGTGCCCATAATAATATTATTACTATTAGGGGCACTATTTTGTTTATACTTTTTTTAATAGTAGAAATTCTCATCTGGCAACTGACCTCCAACCGCATCAGGTGCAAAATCCTTTAATACATTTAAATAAGCCTCAATATCTTTTTTCGCTTCCTTAGCAGTAACAAAGTTTAAGTTTGATCTCTCGATACCATCTTTGCCAATACCCTTGATTAACTCAAGTTCGTTTGAATACTCAGTAGCCTTATCCGGATTCTCATTAACCCAAGCTACTGCTTGTGAATACTCTTTAACAAATTTTTCAACAAATTCAGGATTGTTCTCAATCAACTCACCCTTAACAATCAAACTTGCCTGTGGATAAGAATAATTTCCATTGATTTCTTTCCACAAACCTTGAACATCCAGTATATAACTTACATTTTTATTCTTTTTCATAACAATAGATAGTGCCGGTTCAGGAACAAGCCCTGTAGTGAATTTTTCAGCTATAAGACCAGAAGCAACCTCTTGACCTCCATTTACATAGTTAAGTTTAACATCCTCAGAGATCCCTGTTTCACTTAAAAGATGGTTAAGAATTATGTCTGGGCTAAGACCCTTTCCAAACACAGCAATTTCCCTACCCTTAAGGTCATTTACATCCTTGATTTCCTCAGTAGATGCAATATATAAAACTCCCCATACACTAGAACCTGCTATTTTATAATCAATGCCCTTATTATAAAGTTTAGCAGCAAGGTTCGTAGGAACAACTGCAATATCAAGTTCATTTCCAATTAACTTGGAAGCAAGTAAATCAGGTGAATTTAGATTTTCATAAACAATATCCACACCTTCTTCAACAAGTGGTTGTTCCTTCATAAGTTTAACCATACTTAAGGATGTTACTCCTCCTGGTAGTCCTACCTTATATACTATGGATTCCTTTTCCTCAGTAACCTTTACTTCCTCTGAATCTACAGTTGAATTATTGTCAACCTTTTGACACCCAGTAAAGATAAGAACTAAAATCATAATTGCAACAAATATTTTTTTCATTATTTTTATCCTCCTAGTACTTAATTATTTCTCCATTTGCTTTTACTATTATATTAGATGAACGTCTTCTCTCTGGCCATTTTCCTGTTTTAAGCTTCATCATAAGATCCTCTTCTTCCAAACTCTTGTCCATCTTATATATTAACCTATCGTCCTCTTCAAGATAATCAAGCAAAGACTTGGCACACTCTTCAGATGGAATAAAGCAGTTTCGAATAATAGAGAAATCTAATATTTGCCCACCATACTCAACTTCACCATTGATATTTCTACAAAAGCTTTTATAATTGTATTTACAATTTCTACAATTAAACTGACTCTCCATTTTTTCACCTTCTATCTTAACACTGACAGTACAAGATCCTTATCTTCAATAATCCATGATCCATTAAAGTTCTCCCTCAACTTATCAAGTTTTTCATTCCAGAAAGCTTTATAATAATCTCTCTCATCAGAATCAACAAAACCTTCTTGAATGAAATTAATTTGAGTACAGAATTCAGTCAAGGATGTACAGTTCATCATATATACCTTAAGACTGTATGATCTTTCATCATCATTTAAAACATATTCTATTTGATCATCATAATCCTTTTTTACAATATCCATCGATACAGCTTTGCCATTAATAGAAAAAGCTATATTTTTATCATTTACAACACATTCCTTATCAAGCCATGTCCTTAACTTATCTTCCCTAGTAAAATTCCACATGGCTGTGCTTCTGTAGCTCTTTAACCTTACACTCTCCATTAGAAAAATACCATCTATTTTCATCTTACTAATACCTCATCCCCAACTTTAACACTACCAGACTTAAGTACCCTACAGAATCTACCTTCTCTACTTACAATATAATGTCTATCGTGAGTTTTATACTTATCCTTACCTACTTTTTTGATTTCTAGCTCCACATCACCAATAACAATAATATTTCCAGGCATCATCTTTTCAAGTTCAATACCCTTGATAGTAATATTCTCAGTCTTTCCACCAGCCATAACTTCTTCATACATGTCCTCAGGAACTTTGTCTAAAGCTTCTTCAGGAAAAACACTAACCTGCATATCCCAGTCACCACCATGACCATCACCCTTTACACCATATCCGAAAACAATCTCACAAGAGTCAACAGAATCCTTTAAAGTACCCCTTTTTTCACTAATGCATATATCTGTTACTTTACCCATAATATATAAACCTCCAACTAATTTTTTCTTAATTTTAATTTCTATTCTATAGTTTATCATAAATTGATGAAAAGGAGAATCATTCTAAGGGCTAAGCCTAAGCTAGCCTAAAGCTACTTTGATCACGCCTAATTTTTGCTTCGCAAGTTGCCTAAGCTTGTTTTGTACTACTTTTCTTTTTGGAAAAGCTGAGGAGTGTTCCTTTCACTCACGGATAGTATTCACTTTGTTCATGGGTAGTGCAGTAGATTAATTTATACTACTGCGTTTAGAGATTGCTTTGCAATCATCAATGAAGTTTTACCACCGTAAAACATTATTATAAACCCTAAGATAAAATAAACATTTAATAAGTTCTTAAAATTTATTTTACGAATGTAAAATTTCCATTCTGATTGCAAAGCAATCTCTACTCGTCTGAGATAGATACTAGCTCAGGCACTACCCGAGAGCACAGCGAACACTAATCGCGACCTTTGGGAGCACTATCCAGCTTTTCTATATGAAAAGTAGTAAAAAACAAACTTAGGCTAACTGCATAGCAGAAATTAGGCGCGATCAAGGTATGCATTAGGCAATATTAGGCATAAAAAAATGGAGCCGAAAATTCGACTCCATGATTTTAACTATATTCTAGTACTCCATCTTAGACATTCTTAAATATGTCTGGTATCTTTCCTTAGCATCCTTCTCTGCTTCTTCGAACAGTTCATCAGCTAACTCTGGGAAAGAGTTTTGTAAAGTAGTGTATCTTACTTCTCCAAGTAAGAAGTCTCTGAATGACTCTTTTGGTTCTGGAGACTCAAGCTTGAATGGATTTACACCCTCGCCGTTTAGCATTGGGTTGTATCTCCATAAGTGCCAGTATCCTACGTCAACAGCTTTCTTAGCTTGGTTCTGAGTTCTACCCATACCTTCCTTGATTCCGTGTGCGATACAAGGAGCGTAACAGATGATTAGAGATGGTCCATCATATGCTTCTGCCTCTTTAAGAACCTGAACTAACTGATTCTTGTTGTATCCCATTGAAGTTTGAGCAACATATACGTATCCGTAAGTAGTTGCAATCATACCAAGGTCTTTCTTCTTAACTTTCTTACCAGAAGCTGCAAACTTAGCAACTGCTGCAGTTGGAGTCGCCTTAGAAGACTGTCCACCAGTATTTGAGTAAACCTCAGTATCAAATACAAGGATATTTACGTTCTCTCTTGACGCGATTACGTGATCAAGTCCACCGTAACCAATGTCATAAGCCCAACCGTCTCCACCAACAATCCAAACAGACTTCTTGATAAGGTAATCTTTTTGGTTATCAATGTTTTCTACGATCTTGTTTAATTTCTCATCAGCTGATTTGAAATCTTTAATTGCATCAAGTACCATAACTGTTGCTTTCTTAGATCCATCAGCATCTTCCATATTATCAATCCAAGCAGTGAATGCTTCCTTCATATCTGCAGGTGCATCAAGTCCTAGAGCTTCTTCCATAGAAGACTTAACAGCAGATCTGATTGACTTCACCCCTAAAGCCATACCATAACCGTACTCAGCATTGTCTTCGAATAATGAGTTAGCCCAAGCTGGACCTTTACCTTCTTGGTTCTTACAGTATGGTGTAGATGGAGCCGAACCACCCCAGATTGAAGAACAACCTGTTGCATTGGCAATTATCATTCTATCACCGAATAACTGTGTAACAAGCTTCATGTATGGAGTCTCTCCACAACCAGCACAAGCTCCTGAGAACTCGAATAATGGTTGAACAAACTGAGATCCCTTAACACTGAACTCATTCATTAAATGATCATTTATTTTTAAAGTAGAAGCAAATTCCCAATTCTTAACTTCTTTAGTTTGAGTATCAAGAGGCTTCATTTCTAATGACTTAACTTTAGATGGACAAATGTCAGCACAGTTTCCACATCCAGTACAGTCAAGTGGAGAAACCTGAATTCTATACTCATAGTCTTCCATACCTTTACCAATAGCCTTCTTAGTTTCGAAATCAACTGGAGTTTCAGTTCCCTTCTCAACTAGGTAAGGTCTAATTGCAGCATGAGGACATACGAATGAACATTGGTTACACTGGATACAGCTATCAATCTTCCACTCAGGAACATTAACTGCAATACCTCTCTTCTCGTAAGCAGCAGAACCTTGCTCAAATGTACCATCTTCAGCTCCAACAAAAGTACTTACTGGTAAGTTGTCACCCTCTTGCTTATTGATAGGTCTTAAGATATCCTTGATGAATCCTGGCTCATCTGATTCAACTGTAGTATCAACAACTTCAACAGTTCCCCAAGCAGCAGGTACATCAATCTTAACAAGCTTGCCAGCTCCCTGATCAACAGCAGCATTGTTCATATCAACAATCTTCTGTCCCTTGTTACCGTAAGACTTAACAATTGCTTCTTTTAAGTACTCGTTAGCCTTTTCAACTTCGATAACATCAGCAAGTTTGAAGAATGCAGATTGCATTACCATGTTAATTCTATTTCCAAGTCCAATATCTTCAGCAATTTGAGTACCGTTGATAGTATAGAACTTGATTTCTTTATCAGCGATTTCTTTCTTAAGAGCAGCTGGTAAGTTTTCTTCTAACTCAGCAGCATCCCACTTACAGTTAAGTACGAAAGTACCACCCTTTTTAAGTCCTTTTAATAAGTCATACTGATATACGTATGATTGGTTGTGACAAGCAACGTAATCTGACTCATCAATAAGGTAAGTCGATCTAATTGGCTCTTTACCGAATCTAAGGTGAGAAATAGTGATACCACCAGACTTCTTAGAATCGTAAGAGAAGTAACCTTGAGCATACATATCAGTCTTATCACCGATAATCTTGATAGCATTTTTGTTTGCTCCAACAGTACCATCTGAACCAAGTCCCCAGAACTTACATCTAACTGTACCAGGCTTCTCAGTAACGATGAAATCTTTAACTTCTAATGAAAGATGAGTAACATCATCATTGATACCGATAGTAAAGTTGTTTCTTGGAGCTTCAGCTAACATATCGTATACAGATTTGATCTGTGAAGGAGTAGTATCCTTAGATCCAAGTCCGTATCTACCACCTACTACAAGAGGCTTAACTTCTTCATCATAGAATACAGTTCTAACATCTTGGTATAATGGCTCACCAGTTGCACCTGGCTCCTTAGTTCTATCTAAAACAGCTATCTTCTTAACAGTAGAAGGAATAGCCTTTAGGAAATATTCTTTAGCAAATGGTCTATAAAGTCTAACTTTTAATAAACCAACTTTTTCTCCCTTAGCAATAAGGTAATCAACAGTCTCTTCAATAGTTTCTACAACAGAACCCATAGCGATAATAATTCTATCTGCTTCTGCATGTCCATAGTAGTTGAATGGCTGATAATCTCTACCTGTAATTGCTGAGATTTCCTTCATATAATCATTTACTATGTCAGCTAATGAATCATAGTATGGATTACAAGCTTCTCTAGCCTGGAAGAAAATATCAGGATTCTGAGCTGTACCTCTTGTAACTGGGTGCTCAGGATTTAATGCTCTGTTTCTGAATTCGTTAACTGCATCATAATCAACAAGTCTTGCGAATTCACTGTAGTCAATAAGTTCAACTTTTTGAACCTCATGAGAAGTTCTGAAACCATCAAAGAAGTGTACGAAAGGTACTCTACTCTTGATAGCTGCAAGGTGAGCAATACCACCAAGATCAATTACTTCCTGAACACTACCTGATGCGATTTGTGCAAAACCAGTTTGTCTTGCAGCCATAACATCTGAATGATCACCGAAAATTGATAATGCGTGACTTGCTACAGCACGGGCACTTACATGGAATACTCCAGGTAATAATTCCCCTGCGATCTTGTACATATTAGGAATCATAAGAAGTAATCCCTGTGAAGCAGTAAATGTAGTAGTTAATGCTCCCGATTGTAAAGATCCATGTACAGCTCCAGCTGCACCCCCCTCAGATTGTAATTCAGATACAACTACAGGGTTTCCGAAAATGTTCTTTTGTCCATGAGCCGACCAATCATCTACCAATTCTGCCATAGGTGATGATGGTGTGATTGGGTAAATAGCAGCAACATCTGTAAATGCATAAGATACATAAGCAGCGGCTGTATTACCGTCCATTGTTTTCATAACTTTTTTGCTCATTAAATAGCCTCCTAACACCAAATTTTGATTAAAAAATCTTACTTTTTAAGTATAGTATACAACAAAGTACCCGTCAAACCCCTCTTCTTTTACAAACAGTTCATAAAGGAATTTGAATTTTTAACTTTGTATACTTATTATTAATTCGATACAAAGCAAAAAAATCCTGTTAAAATCGATAGAATTTTTAGATTTTTTAGAAAACTTGTTGTAAACTTTCTTAACAATAGCCTATCAGTGTGTTTCAGGGGTTTTATTATTGTCAATTGCTAATTCTGACCTTTTATGTACTACAAAACTGTACGGTTTCTCGGACACGTGTTTTTCTTTGCATTTTGTATACATAATACAATCATGACACAAAGTTATTTTTACTTAATTTTACATCGCTTTTATAAACCCACCATAAACAAATTCCTTGTATTAAATTTTAAAATATTGTCACAAATTAATCAATACGTTGATTTAATAAGCTTTCAACTTTGTTGTATTAAAATAAATACAAAGCGCTTTTTTATATAGTTTTTATATATAAACCCCCATAAACATGTATACACAATACAGTATGAAAAATATCTAGCCCTTTTTCACGGCTATTTTCCAATCATTTCTATCTTAAATGTTCAGGGCTTGATGCTTCCATTTCAAATTCTGTTACAAATTCTAGAATATTTTCTATAAGAAGCTTATGTTTCTTCTCCTCAAAATAAAGTCTCAGGAAAATATTCTTCTCAAGTGGATCCTTATGTTTATTTAATTGCTCCTTATAAAACTCTATACTCTTATCTTCAAACTCACCGGCTTTTTGATATGCCTGAATTTGGTCCTTAACCCCACTATAGTTTTTATTTTCTTCTGAAATCAAAAGTTCAAAAACCCTTTCAGCATTCTCAAGATTATCACTTTCAAGTTCAATCTTAACCTTGTTTTTTATAGCTTCAATATATCTATAGTGTTTTTCCTCCTCATCAGCCAAAAACTTAAAAATCTTTTTCAAGCCCTTGTTCTGTGCCTCTTCCATCATTAAAAGATAATGCTCTTTTCCCTTCTTCTCAATATCCATAGCAAATTCATATATATCCATTTTTCATTCCTCCTTTCCATCAATTACATTAATACCACTTATAGAAAAGAAATATTCATTATTATTATTAAATTTCCTTACATCCAGTGTTTACCAAAAGCCATTATTGGATACATTAATAATAGAATTTTGCTATAAATATGGAGGTGGCTACTATGAGTATTAAAGATATTAAATTCATGAAACAAAAAAACATGAGACAAGTCATTATTTCTCTTATTCCAATAGTTTTTGCATCAGTCTACTATTTTGGATTAAGATCCCTACTTCTTTTAACTATTATCTCCCTTACGGCTGTAATTACAGAGTATATTTTCAAATTTAAAAGCAAGAAGCCTGTATCGGAGGCAATATTTGTTTCAGCATTACTATATGGACTTACATTACCACCCTCAACTCCATTTTGGGTAGCATCCATAGGAATTATTTTCGGTATCGTTTTTGGCAAAGAAGTATTTGGTGGATTTGGCCGAAATGTATTTAATCCTGCCCTTGTAGCAAGAGCTTTTGTATATGTATCATTCCCTAGTTTTTTAACTACGAAATGGTCTCTTCCTTTTAAAGCATTTCCTGCTGGTTTGACTAAGTACATAGCTCCAACTATAGATTCTGTATCTACAGCTACTCCAATGCTCAATTATAGATCTACGGGATTTTTAGAATCTACTAAAAATCTAATGTTCGGTAATATCTCTGGATCCCTGGGGGAAACCTGTGCACTGCTAATAATTATTTCCGGAATTTATCTATTAATCAAAAAAACTGCTTCATATAGATCTATGGCCGGAACTATACTGGGATTTTTCTTCACAAGTTATTTAATGATTTTTATGGGATTTACAGAAATACCTTCACCTTTCTGGGGAATTTTTTCAGGGGGAATGCTTTTTGCAACTGTTTTTATGGTAACCGATCCTATATCAAGTGCCAAAACAAACAAAGGAAAATGGATATACGGTTTCATAATAGGTTCTGTGACAGTAATAATAAGAGGATTTGCCCTTTTTGCTGGCGGTGTTATGTTTGCAGTCCTAATTGGAAACACCTTTGCGCCAATAATAGATGAGGGAATTAAAAGTCTTGAAAATATCAAAAAAGAAAGAAGGGATGTAAATGCCTAGAAAAAAAAGAATTATATATCCAGTTGTTTTCATGTTCACAATTACATTCCTTTTAACATTATCACTTGCAACAATAAATGAACTGACATATGACCGAATAAAAAGAATAGAAGATCTTGAAATTAAAGAAAAAATGCTTTACGCATTTGATATCAAAATAAATGATACAGAAGATCCTCAAGAAACCTTTTCCAAAAATATAGAAGAAAAAGTCATTGGAGATTCCATCATATTTCTTATGAAAGAAAATGGTGAAATAAAATCCTACGGTGTTACAAGTGTAGGTCCTGGCCTTTGGGGCTCCATATCAATTTTTCTTGTTCTTGATAAAAATTTAGATGAAGTGGTAGGCCTCAATGTTTTAAGTCATAGCGAAACCCCGGGACTAGGTGGTCGTATCGATGAACTTTGGTATAAAGATCAGTTTAGAAAAGTAAAACTAAATCCTAGTGGGGATTACATTTCATATAAACCATCCTCTGACGGAAATGTAGACTCCATAGCCGGAGCAACCCTTACTTCAGAATCTGTGAAGAAAATAATTAACCAAGAGATTATAAACATCAGACAAATACTGGAGGTGGAATAATTGACAGGTCGAGTTAAGAATATTTTTAAATCAGGGCTATTTGAAGATAATCCAGTTTTTAGACAGATACTAGGAATATGTTCTGCCTTAGCCGTTACAAATTTAATGATGAACTCCTTAGTTATGGGGCTTGGTCTTATGTTTGTTACAGGTTTTTCAGAATTAACTGTATCTCTAATAAGAAATTTCACTCCAAAGCACATAAGGATGATGGTTCAAACACTTATAATATCCTTCTATGTAATTATTATCGATATATTCTTAAAGGCATACTATCCCGAAATGTCAAAAGCCTTAGGACCATATATTGGACTTATTATAACCAACTGCATAATAATGGGAAGATGTGAATCTTATGCTCAAAACAATCCTCCCCACTATGCATTCATCGACGGAATAGCAAGTGGAATGGGATACGGAATGGTCCTATTACTAATAGCTTTTGTCAGAGAATTACTAGGTTTTGGCTCTATATTCGGAATCCAAGTAATGGGGGAAAACTGGGTGAACTGGACCCTTATGATTATGCCTCCTGGTGCATTTTTCATGCTAGGTATCGTAATATGGATCTCCAGAAATGTTTTCAACTCAAAAGAAGAGGAAGGTGAGAAAGTATGATTGAAATAAGTCCTTTTGTAATATTCTTTGCAGCTATATTTACAAACAACATGATTCTTTCCAACTTTCTTGGAATGTGTTCATTTATAGCAATTTCAAACGAAATAAAAACATCTTGGAGTCTAGGTCAAGCAGTTACATTTGTACTTACCTTTACTACACTACTTAATTATTTCGTGTATCATGAAATTTTAAAACCCCTTAATTTAGAATACCTTAGATATATTGTATTCATTATAATAATCGCCGCATTTGTTCAACTTATTGAAATGATTATTGATAGATACTTTCAAACACTATACTACGCACTTGGAATATTCCTTCCTTTAATTACAGTAAACTGTGCAATACTGGGGGTATCCCTATTTATGGTTATTAGGGAATACAATCTCTATCAATCCCTTGCTTTTGGAGTAGGTAGTGGTATCGGATGGACCCTAGCAATAGTAACAATGGCTGGAATAAGAAAAAGAATTAAAAACAATCCACTTCCTAAAGGTCTTGAAGGACCTGGAATCACCTTGATAATAACTGGCCTTATTGCCCTAGCCTTCCTAGGTTTTTCAGGGATTGTTCAAATTCAGTAAAGGAGATGAATTTATGAATACAGTATTCCTAACAACAATTACAATTTCATTAATTGCCTCATTTTTGGCACTTCTTCTTTCAATAGCAAATAAAACTATTGCAAATTACGGTGAAAAAACCGTAACTATAAATGATGAAAAAGATCTTATCGTTACAGGTGGAGAAACTCTACTGTCCTCACTTATAGAAAATGAAGTCTTTATCCCATCGGCATGCGGTGGTAAAGGCTCCTGTGGCTATTGTAAAGTCAAGGTCCTTGAAGGCGGTGGAAATATCTTAGCTACTGAAAAAGGTTATGTTAGTCCAGATGAAGAAAAAGAGGGAATAAGACTTTCTTGCCAATTGAAAGTAAAAGAAGACCTAAAAATAGAAATACCTAAGGAACTCTTAAGTGTTAAACAGTTCAATGTCTCTGTAGACATGATGGCTGATGTAACTAGCACTATAAAACATCTAAGACTGGGCTTTGCAAAGGATGATGAAATAAGTTTTAGTCCTGGACAATATGTACAAATACTTACTCCAAAATATAAGGGAAACAAAGAAGAAGTATACAGGGCCTATTCTATAGCTTCTTCCCCCCATATTAAAAACTCTATTGAACTATTAATAGGTTATGTTGAAAATGGAGTTTGTACTACCTATATCCACAACTATTTAAAAACTGATGACAAACTTACAATCATAGGACCCTTTGGAGATTTCTATTATCATGATGGAACTAATGAAATGATAATGGTCGCTATCGGAACAGGAATGGCTCCGATACTATCAATACTAGATCATATGGTAAATGAAAAAATAGATAGGCCTGTTAAGTTTTTCTTCAGTGCTAGAACAAGGGATGAACTTTTCCTACTTGATAAAATTGAAATGTATAAAGAAAAACTTCCTAACTTCCAGTTTATTTGCTCCCTTTCTAGATGCAAGGATCCATCAAGCTGGGAAGGAGACTTAGGTAGGGTAACAGATACTATCGAAAAATATATCGAAAATGGATTGGACAAAGAAGCCTATTTATGTGGAAATCCTAAGATGATTAACTCTGTAGTAGAAAAGTTGCTAAGTAAAGGATTATCTGAAGATCTTATCTTCTACGACAAGTTTGAATAACTTTTGTTCCGGGATTATCCCCGGAACTTTTTTACTTATGTTATAATCTACTTAATACATACTTTGAAAGGAGCAATAGGAAATGAAACCATCAATTGAGTACAAAAATGAAATAATAAACTGTTCTTCTGAACTAATAAAAATACCAAGTTATGAGGGTCTAGCCGAAGAAGGTCATCCATTCGGAAAGGATGTATCTAGGGCCCTTAACTACTGTCTTGATTTATGTGACAAACTTGGATTCAAGACAAAAAACCATGATAACTATTACGGATTCGCTGAAATAGGTGAAGGTGAAGAAATGATCGGAATCCTTGTTCACCTCGACGTTGTTCCAGAAGGAAAAGACTGGTCAGTTGATCCTTATGGTGGATTAGTTAAAGATGGTAGGCTTTATGGTCGAGGTGCTATAGATAATAAAGGCCCTGCCATTTCATCTATATTTGCTATGAAAAAACTCCATGATGATATGCCCAATTTAAACAAAAGAATTAGAATAATATTTGGAACAAATGAAGAAACGGGATGGGCAGGAATAGATAAATATATAAGTTTGGAAGAACATCCTACAGTATCCATAGTTCCAGATGCTGACTTCCCTGTAATTCATGGAGAAAAGGGAATTATTGACCTTACAATTAAAAATACATTTACTGACTTTGTACCAGACCAAGGAATCAAAGTACACAGTATTAAGGGCGGGGAAAGAAGCAACATGGTACCTGACTTTTGCAGAGCAATAATTTCTAGCAATATAGAAATCAATCATATTTTACAAGCATATAATACAGAAAAAAATAGTGACATCAAATTAATAGAAAATGAAGATGGTAAATTAACCCTTAACTCATACGGGAAATCTGCCCATGGTTCTACACCGGAAGAAGGTGTAAACAGTATAGGAAATCTTCTAGGTTTTCTATCCCTTATTGACCTTCAGGTAGGAGATTTAACAAACTTCATTAGGCATATATCCCACTTTATAGGTACTGAAACAGACGGTGAAAGCCTAGGAGTAAAGCTAAAAGACCAATACGGTCAACTAACTCTTAATCTTGGTACTATAGACCTTGATAATGAAAAAGGAAATGTAAAAATAAACATAAGATCACCCCTTACATTATCAATGGATGATGTAATTTCAAAAATATCAGATGAATTTAATCACTTTGGTCTTGAAGTAGAAACAACAAGTACTGCTAAGCCGAAATTTATCCCAGAGGACGATCCACTAATTGAAACACTTATGTCAGTATACAAAAAACACACAGGTGATGATTCAAAACCTTTCACCATAGGTGGGGGAACATACGCAAGAGCATTTGACAAAGCAGTTGCATTTGGACCACTTCTACCAGGAACACCAGAACTTGCCCATCAGAAAGATGAGTATATTTCTGTTGATGACCTTACTTTGATTGCTGATATATATTATGACGCTTTATTAGAACTTATAAAATAAAAAACAAGATGTCTGACCAGCCGGTCAGACATCTTGTTTTTTTGTTTTATAAGTTCAAAGTTCTAATATACTCTAGCAAATCTCCCTTAACCTCTTCATCCCTTAAAGCATAGTCAAGGTTTGCTATCATATATCCAAGTCTGTTTCCAATGTCATATCTGATTCCATCAAAACTATGGGCAATAACCCCTTCATTGTGGATTTGCTGCTCAATAGCATCAGTAAGTTGGATTTCCCCGCCCTTACCTGGCTTCGTTTCTTTAATATACTTAAAAACACTTGGAGTAAGAACATATCTGCCTAATATGCCCAGATTAGAAGGTGCTTCTTCCGGCTCTGGCTTTTCAACCATTACCTCTACAGAAATATCCTTATCACTAAGGGACTTACCCCCAGCAATACCGTATTTTCTGATAGCTTCCCTTTCTACTGGCTGTACTCCTAAAACAGATTTCCCATGCTCATCATATGCCTTCATAAGTTGACCTATTACTGGAACTTCTGAATACATGATATCGTCTGGTAAAAGTATTGCAAATGGTTCATCACCTACAAATGCTTCTGCCATACCGATTGCATGACCAAGTCCCTTTGCTTCTTTTTGTCTTATAAAGTGCATGTTTCCAAGATTTGAAATCTCCTGAACCTCTTTCAAATAATCATCCTTACCCTTGTCCTTTAATGCTTTTTCGAGCTCAGGAACACTGTCAAAATGATCTTCGATAGAATTTTTATTTCTTGATATAATAATCAATATATCCTCGATACCTGCATTTACTGCCTCTTCAACTACATGTTGAATAGAAGGCTTGTTATATATACATACCATTTCCTTTGGCTGAGCCTTAGTATATGGAAGAAGTCTTGTTCCAAAACCCGCCGCCGGAATTACCGCCTTTTTAACTTTCATTGTACTTACCCTCCTACATTTAAGTCTAGTTCATTTGACTTTTACTGCTGTTTTTCTAATCCATCTGAAAGCTGTAAATTCATTTTATAAATAGTATTCGTATCAGATAGTTTGTTGTAAAGTTTAGAAAGCATCATTCTAAGAAGCTTATTTCCAAAGGATGGACATTCTACAATCAACTTCTCCAGTTCTTCCCTTTCAACAATAATTACTTCACAAGGTTCTTTGGCTGCACCATTGACTGAATGATACCTGTTAATAAGTGTAGCCTCACCAATAATATTATTAGTTTTAACCACATTTATCAACAGTTCCTCATGATTTTCATCAAATTGAACTATTTTTATTTCCCCTTTAATTAGGATTAAAAGACCTTTGCTTTCTTGTCCCTTCTCAAATATAAAATCATCTTTTTTGTAGGTTTGCACATAAGCAATATTTGAAAGCATTTCTATTTCTGAATTTTCAAGTTCTGAAAACTCTGGGTATTCCCTAAGAGCTTTCTTAACATGCTTCTTATCCATAATTAGCTTAGCTTCAAACTCATCATGCTCCCTATAATGATTATACTCTTCAACTATTTTATAAAGCTTGGATCTTATTCCCCTACTTTCCTTTATAAGATAGGACCAATATCTTTGAATCTCCCTATACTCAGTAAATACATCTTTTCTAGGAATTGCATCAAATTTCGAAAGATAAATATTCTTAATCGATTCCCTACAGCCTTCTACATCACCCATAGCCAAGTATTCCATAGCTAAAAGAATATTAGTCTTAAAAATCTTATCTTCAAGATCATCATTAAGGAAATCTCCAGGATATGGATCAAAATCCTTAGAAGTTATCGTACGCATATTATTTACTTCATACTGGGTTCTAATTTTAGCCTGATCATAAAGAAATCTATATATATCTTCCCTCAATCTCTTCCAAATAGGATGATGCTTCTTAGGCGGAAGGTGTTTAATTGACAAACGGTTATCTAGGAAGAAATCAAAACCAAACATTTTGGAGTTAATTACATAGTCTATATCCTCCCCCCTAGTAATATTAGGGTCAAAAGGCACTACACTAAAAAGATTTCTATGAATTACCATTGCTCCACCAAAAGCAAAAGGAGTTCTTTTAAGCCTTGGCTCACAAGAAATTATCTTATCAAATGCCTTGGTCTTTGATCCAAAACGATCCCAATAAGTCATCCAAGGAACCATATTTACATCATCATAATACTCATCTTTTTTATTCAGATAATATCCCGCAACACCATATACAATATCACCATATATTCTTTTTCCTATATGCTCCTTAGCCATATCTACAAACATATTATTTTCAAATATTTCATCATCATCAATAAGAATTGCCACATCAGCTCCAACTAAAAATGCTGAGTAAAGGCACAAGTTTCTTACATTTGAATATCCCTTTATATTTAATAGATCTAGTTCTTCAATAAGTCTGGTGTTCTTGACCAAACTCTCTTTGATCCTCTCAAGGGTATCCACTGTAAAGACATATTGATCCATTTCCAGCTCCGCTTCATCAAGTATCTTTCTTACCCTTTTTTCAGCCTCTTCAGCAATTTCATCCGCTGTAGGACACACAATAAGAATAAGATTGAAATCCTTATTGTTAAGATCCTTCATACTCTCCAATGTCCTAGAAAGTGTTTCATCACCATTTAGAAAGGTTGGATGATCGTAAACCGCATCCCCTTCTTGCCATTTTTCACCGATATTTCTTTGCCAATAAGTTGGAATTACAATACTTGTACGCATAGATTCACCCCTTAATAAAGAACATCACCATATATTTTTTCAAGTCTGCCTATATACTCTTCCCAAGAAAAATAATCTTTTACATAATTAAATGCATTAATAGCCCTTTCATCCTTATCTTCCCTGGTAAGTTCCCTAATTATCTTCCTTCCTAATGCCAAATCATCATCCACAGGAACAAGGCCCCCTACTTCCTCAGTTATAAAATCTTGAAGACCGCCTTGATCCGTACCAATAACAACGGTTCCGCATCCCATTGCTTCTAAAGCAACAAGTCCGAATGGCTCATTTCTAGATGGAACAATATTTACATCTGATATATTATAAATCTCCGCTAATTCATTCTGATTAACATGACCCAGCATAAAAACATTTTTAAGCTGAAGTTGTTTCTTGAGACTTAGTAAATCATCATAAAGTTCACCATTACCAGCTATTAGAGTAACAACCTTTTCACCCAACTGATTTTCATATATTTTACCTGCCTTAAGGAGCACATCTACCCCTTTAAAATGAGTAAGTTTACCTGCAAAGGTTACAATATACTCATGCTCTTCTGTTATACCATACTTATCAAGAACAGCCTTTTTGTCCAGCTCCTCCATTATAGTAAAAAGCTTATTGTCATAACCATTTGGAAGAAGTACTCTCCTCTCTTTTGGCACCCCAAATATTCTTTCTACTTCACTATCAACATCCTTGGATATTGTAATAATTCCATTGGATTTATCAACTGCTTCCTGAGTATAATTCTTAAATCTTGCATCCTTTTTATAACCCTTAAGATCCGTTCCATGGGCTGTAATAACATATGGAACACCTAACTTTGAAGCAATATATGGTACAAGCCAAATATGTTGAGCATGGATTATATCAGGTTTGAATGCCTCTATCTCTTCCTTCATGGCCTTTTCAAAAACTTCCATATAATCATCTAGTTTTCCTTGATCCATCTCGTAAAATGTATAATTACTCTTTGGATGAGTAGTAAAACATGGGAAATTAAAATCCACCACCCAATCATCATTACTACCGCTATTAAATATTATTTCCTTAGTTCTAATACCTTCCATAGTGTATCTCTCATGCTCCGGAAAAATAACACTAACTTCATGACCAGCTTTATTAAGACTTAAAGCCAAGTTCTTAGTATAAATACCACTACCAGAACCCTCAAGTGGAAAATGATTTACCAACAAAACTTTCATAATAATATCCTCCTCTAAAGTTTATTCATTAATTTGAACCAACTCTCCTTAAATTTGTAATAATCTCTAATCATAACTCCAACATTATCATATGTATGTCTAAGTATCTCTGGTAAGTCAAGGAATCTATCATCGTTGAAGTATCTTGATGCCTCAAAACTTGATTTCAAAAGATTTTCATACTGGTATTCCTCCAGCATCTTCAAATCTTCTCCCTTTATCCAGTTAAGGAAAGGGTTTCTGCCAAGCCATCCCACACATGCAAAATAAAATCTATTAACAATAGCTTCATTTCCCCTTATATCTGGAATGTCCGGATAATTTCCAAATGTATTATGGAATATTCTCATATCTATATCCATAGCCTTAAATCTTTCATGGGATTGTATTTTAAGTCCCAATACAGTATCTTCACCCCTTGTAAGATAGCAATTGTCCCCAAAATCAAAGCAATTAGAATAGAATGGCTCTATTTCCTTAAACACGTCCAGCTTTATTCCTAAATTACCACCTAAAATTTTATTAGTTTCAAAGGGCCTTCTGTTTTCATAGGAATCAAAAAACAGACAGTCATGCTCCCTATAATTCCTTACAAAATCATACACATTCTCTTTTTGAAGTCCAAAAAAGAAATTATCCATCTTTTCAAAATCCATTGGGGGAATAATAAAATACCCTGAATAATCACTGGTAGATATTTTGACTTCTGGGTCCGAAAGATACTTTATGTGACTTCCAAAGAAATCAATTTCCTTAAAGTTCTTTTTTCCATTTTCAACAAGAACCCATGGATATACATCAGTATCTACGAAAAAAAGAACATCTGAATTAATAAGCATACTTTGGATAACAGTATGATTTCTGTTTTTTCCATATGGAACAATTTTCTGATTCTTGTACATAGGACATCTGAGAAGAGTATCCACATCTTCCTTATCCATTCCCCTGTGTATAAGTTGCTGTTTTAGATCATCATCACTGGTCTTTATAGCAAAAGTTCTAACCCTCTTATCAAGCTCTTTTACAAGTGCAAAATCACATTCCTCGGAATATGTTATAACAAGGTTATTAACCTTGTGGCCATTTTTCTCAGCATTATCTAAAAACTTGTCCACTGGATCGATTGTATAGAAATTTCTTGTAATAATTCCTAGAGTAATATCAAACAATAATACTCCTCCTTTCATATCATATAGTTATTACCCTACATCACATCTCAAATATCAAATTTTTAGAAAATTGTTAATTTTTTAATAAATCAAAAACAATAAAGGGATGTCATTACGACATCCCTTTATATCTTACATCAATCCTTTTTTAAAATTTTTACTATAGGATTATTTAGTATTTCTTTTAAATAAACTCTTTTAGCCATCTTTCTTAATATGTCACTGTAAGATGGGTAGGCAAATATTTGATCTTTCAGTTTAGTAAACTTAATTCCTTCATTCATCATCATTACAAGTATGTGTATTATTTCCCCTGCCCTCGGTCCAATAATATGGGCCCCAAGGATATAGTTATTTCTATCAAGTATTACCTTAAGAAATCCACTAGTAACACCATCTGTAACTCCCCTATCAAGTTCAGAAAATTCTTCAATGAATATCTTATGGCTTATCCCTGACTTCTCCACTTCTTCAACAGTCTTCCCAACATGTGCTATTTCCGGATCAGTAAATATAACCCATGGAACAACATCATAATCAATCTTTTTGCTTAATATCCTCGGAAAAATACTGTTCATCGCAGCAATCCTTCCTTGATATTCAGCCATATGGGAAAACTTATAGGGTCCTACACAATCACCACAAGCATAAATGTTGTGATTAGTGCTTCTAAGTTTATTGTCCACTTCGATACCCTTGCCCGAGTATTTAACCCCTGCATTTTCAAGTTTTAATCCATCATAAGCAATCCTTCTACCTGTAGCAAAAAGAATTTTATCACCTACAATTTGATCTTCATCGGTAAACTTCATTATTATTTTTTTACCTTCATTTATTAATTTAAAAGGGACTTTATTACTATAAACCTCTACCCCTTCCATACAAAGCTTATCAGTAATTAGTTTTCTTACGTCAATGTCTTCTGTCTTTAAAAGATATTCTCTTCTATGAACCAACATAACCTTTGTTCCTAAACGGTTAAATGCTTGGGCAAGTTCTACACCTATAGCACCAGAACCTACAATTATTAGGGAATCTGGTATATTTTCAAGTTCAAAAATACTTTCATTTGTAAGGTAATCAATATCCTCTATTCCCTCTATGGCAGGAACCATTGGGGCAGTACCTATTGAAAGAATAAACTTTTTCGACTCTATTACCTGATCTTCAACCTTTATACTATTCTCATTAATAAAGGAACCTTCACCTAAGATAACATCAATACCTATAGCTCTTAACTTGTCAGGTGATTCGTGGGCATAAACACTTTCCCTTACACTACTTATTTTTTCAAATACTTTTTCATCTAGCAATCTTTCTTCAACTGTCAAACCATACTTCTCTGAACTTTTACAGTCCCACATAATCTTGGCAGACTTAATTAGAGTTTTTGAAGGTATACAACCAGACCAGGTACATTCCCCACCTAGTTTCCTTTTTTCAACTATTGCTACCTTTTTTCCAAAACCATTAGCTGTTAAAGCAGCAGTTAATCCTGCTCCTCCCCCACCAATGACAACAAGATCATACATATTCTTCTCCTTATTCTTAAAATATCCTCGATTTCTTCCTTTTTCGAATAATCATATCAATATCTAGATACCCATAAATACATAGGCAAACAACTGAAATATAAAAGAATTTCATATAGCATCATTTATATGGAATTAAGCCTCTTCTTAATATATACTTGAAGTATAAAAGAAAAATAATTGAAGGGTGTGTTTTACTTGTTAATAATAGGAATTACATCACTAATGATATCTGCTTTGACAGAATATCTTCTTCACAAAATATATCTTCATAAAGATTCAGGCCATGATCATATAAGGTTTCATCATACTATTTTTAATGGAAAAGAAACATTCTCCAATCCACAAAGCAACCCTAAGGATATACTCTCAGCAATGTCATACAATATTGTTACAGCGATACCTACAATTCTCTACAGCTTACTCATATATATAAATTCAAGTTTTTCATATAGTTTACTAGCAATAATTGTTGGTGCATTATATATATTCTGGGTAGAATATTCACACTACCTTTATCATAAACCTTCTGGTAAATTCATTGAAAAAAACAAAATATTCCTTCATTTAAAAGAGCACCATAGAATTCACCATATTTACTATTCTTATAATTATGGCATTGGATCTAATATGTGGGATATTATTTTAAAAAGCCAATACAAAAAAAATAAAACCCCTCAGTAATAAAATACTGAGAGGTTTTATTTATTTAATCTAGTCATTTAGAGCAAGATATTTTTTCTCCCTGCTTAAAACAACCTTGGAATATTTAGTTGAATATGTCTTATTCTTTTCATAGTATTTTTTTAGAGAATAAGGTCCTCTATTATACTCTGATAAGATTCTACTGTAGTTATTACCATAGGCATTTTGAAGTAAATCAATATATATGACTCCTAAGCCTATATTGTACTCAGCATCGAATATTCTTTCCGGATCATACTCAATACCAATCTTATGACCATATTCATTAGCAAGCCATTTTTCAGTCCCAGGGATGATTTGCATATATCCCCTATCCTTAGCTCCACCAACTTCGTATTGCTTAAAGTTACTTTCAAGATCTATAATCGCCAGTATCAATGAAGTATTGATTTCAAATTGATTAGAATAATCAACTATAATCCTTGCAGTTTCAACATCAAGCGGAGTTGTTTCAGCTATTTCAAGAGCCTTCATCTCATCACTATCAATTTCTACCTGCTGTTCTGCCTCAAGAGGTCTTGCCATAATTTCACTAGTAACTTCTTCATCACTAACAAGTTCAATCTTTTCTACTACCTGTACTTCTTCTCCTACAACAACATTGGCTTCCAATCTAGTAAAACTTACTATACAGACCACTAGAGCCAATATTAGCATAGAAGGAATAATTACCTTCTTATTCATTATGTCCATCTTCTATCACCTTTCTGATATCTGATGATCTACTTCAAATAAATTTCCTTGTACACGGCATCAATCTTTTCGTCATACTTTCTATTATTTATATTTAATAAATAGAGGACATCCAAACCAAAGTTTCTTAACTCTCCACTTTGGTTTGAAGTGCCTAAAGCCATATATACATTGTAATAATATTCATTTAAGTAGCCATCTTTATTTGTTAAAGGATAATTTGATAATCCCTTATTCAACATATTTAATCTAGAATTTATTAATGATTTAAGTTCCCCATCACAATATTTCATTGATGATCTATAAAACTCATATTCTTCAATAAGTCTAGAAGCGAATTCGTATTCAGAGATAGAAAAACTTCCACATTCCCAAGAGGGTCTTATACATTCATTGCTAAAAATCTCAATATAATTGTTTAGCTCATTGTCCAAATAATAGCTGTAGCCCGACAATTTTCCATAATCGATTTGTAAGAAAAGTTTATTTTCCTTCTCACAGATATAGTATCCATCCTGAATAATTTCATTTAATTTTAATTTCAAATCCCTATCAGTAATCATATCCAGATTTTCACCGCTAATTTTACTGATATCAATTCTTATATTTTTATTCTCTAGATAAGAGTTAATTTCTTTTTCTAATTCTGGCTTTTCATGCCTCATAAGCAGTATATATTTATATACTGTGCCAGATGCCTTCTCCACATCCAGATTATAGATGTTCTTTATTATATACTCCCTTAGTTCCTGAAGTTCAATATTAGAATCAAAACTTGATAATAATTTTCCACCATAAGGAATTCTGAACTGTCCAAAAGAAACCGAACTGTTTATAAGGAGAAGCAAAAGAAGAACACTTAATATCTTTCTCATGTTGATCCACCCATCTTATTTTCAAACAAAATTTAAAGGTTATATCTTTGGTTTTACCAAAAACATAACCCAATGTTTTTTGACTTGATTATAATACACCAATTTTTTTTGTATAACAAGAAAAAAAGCCATAGTTTGAATTTTCTGATAATTTGACCTTTAGATAGAACCCTCCAAGGACAACAGCTAGAGGGTTAATTGTCGGAATATTCTTAATCTTTTTTCTTTTTGTTTAAGCTTCAAATCCTCTTATTTATCAACTATTAACAAGTATATTTAATCATATAATAGCCACAAGACATATTAAGCTCCCATTGTTGAAAGAAAAAACACCAATACATCTCAAATTACATTTATTATTTACTTACAAGAGACCCTATTACTGAAGAAGATTTTCATCTTTTAAAATCTGATATTCATATCTAATCATAAAATCAATCATCTCTTCAAAATTAACTTCATCAAGGATTTCTTCAAAAAAATCATACTCAATTTGATCCGAGTATCTTTTATACTCTTCATCAATCTTTCCTAGGGATGCTTTAACAATTCCTTTTCTTACATGATCATTTATTATTTCAAACTGTTCTTCCTTCGTATTTCCCTCAGAAATAGCTTTTTTTAATCCTGGATAAACAATTTCATGAACATCTTCTATCTCAAGTATCTTTAAATTATACCTAACATACTCCTCAATCTTATCTTTCTTATCCCTTGTTATTTCTACTACTTCCTCTTCTATGGAAATTTCAGTTTTAGGCCTTACAACCTTTTTATCAGTTAATTCAATAAATATTGCTACAAAAAGAGCTGTAGCCAAAATCAAAAGTATCACTAGAACTGCTATAAGCCTTTTCATCCCATCCTACTTTCCAAGCCTTTTCTCTTCATCTTTCTTTGTTCTTCGAAAAGCCTATTTAATATTATTTTCCTTTCAGAATCAGTAATATCAATAAATTTCAATCTAATCAAATGCTTATACAAAGAATCTTTCATTAAATTACAACTAAGAACTTCACTTTGAAGATTAAGCATTCTACTCCCCATTGGCAGCATAACACTTATTTCAGAACCTACATCAACAGTTTTCTTTATTATTCCACAAAGGCCACCAGCACTTAAATCCTTTACAACTAAAGACTCTAGAGCTTCTTCAACAACAGCCTCTCCATCTATTAACAAAGGAAATCTAAAGAAATTTCTTCTTTGCACCTTCATTTTTTCTTCTATATCAATTATTTTATAGCATGGAATGCCATCTACTTTAAACATCCCGTCTATCTTACCCGTTATGGAATATACATTCTTCTTGCTATTCACATATATCATTTTTAATTTTTTCAACTTATTCATCAAAAAATATTTGCCCTTATGAATAGGTATATAGATGTACATTTCATCCTCTCCCATTTCAGCAATTTCAGATTTCAATGAAAGTTTCTTATCTGCAGAACCATATTCAATAGTAATCTTTCTACTTCTGTCAACTATATCTTCTAAACTCTTCAATAATATCACTCCGATGCCAATTGTATTCACATATGATTCTAACATATTTTATATATACAAAACAATGAAATTACCGCTCATTATTAATTACATAATTATTTCTTCCATTACCCTTAGCAGTATATAAAGCTTCATCTGCCTTCTCAAGTATTTCTTCAACAGAAATCATTCCATTTTTAGCTATAAAAGCCCCCTGACTAACGGTTAATATACCATTAACAGAACCATTTTCATGGGGAATGCTGAGATCTATTATTTCATCCTTAACCCCCTGTAAAATACTGCTTAAACTATTGATATTCACATTACAGAAAATAAGAACAAATTCTTCCCCACCATGTCTAGCTACAAAACCATTAAATCTATTTGCCACCTTATTCAGTACCCTTGCAACCTCAACAAGGGCCTGATCACCTTCATTGTGACCATAAAAATCATTAAACTTCTTAAAATGATCAATATCAACCATTATAAGACCTATATTGATGATACTTCTATCCTTACCTATGGCAAGCATCTTATCAACAAATGATCTTCTATTTGGAATTTGAGTAAGTTCATCAAGCATTGATATCTTCATCAATCTCTCATTTGTCTCCTTAAGCTTTACATGACTTCTTTCCCTGATGGCAATTTCATTAATAAGGGATACATTCATACTTTTGAGTTCAAGGGATTTCTGTTTAAGTAACTGATTTTCTAGATCTCTACTATCAAACTCTATTTTGCTATGATTCTTTTCATATTCTTTATTCAGCCCTTTTATTCTTGACTTAAGGTTCTGCTCAAGATAACGGGACTTATAATCATTAAATGCTTTATGATGCATCAATGCACTTTTATAATCACCCATATACTCATAAACTTCAGAAACCCTTCTCTCTATCACAGAAGCAATTCTATTATTTTTAAGTTTCTTGGCGATATCTAGTCCTCTTTCATAAACATCTAAACACTCACTAAACTTCTCTTCAAAACTATACATTTCCCCCATGTTTAATAAATGTTTCAATAGATAATATGTATTTTCTGACTCCTCAAGAATAGTCTGGGCCTTTTCATATATTTTTTTGGCTTCAAAAACCCTTCCCATTTTAAAATAAACTCTTCCCTTAACAGATAGGGCATCTCCATAATTCACATTATAATTGCCTTTATCAAGGATCTCTAGGGTATTTTCTACATATTCTAAAGCGCCATCATATTTTTCTTCCTTTATAAGGATAAGGGCCATGTTCATACTGACTACAGAATAATGAAACTCCATTCCTTCCTCTTGAAATAATTCCTTAGCCCAAGAATAATACAATAGGGCGTGTTCATATTCCTTAATTTCCCTATATATCTCACCAAGATTATTATATATTGAGCCTCTTTTTATCCCATCATGAATACTTATATAATCTAAACCCTCCATATAATACTTAAGGGCAAGATCATAAGAACTTTGATAATAAAACATAGTTCCTATAGTATTTTTAAGGGCATAAATATCATGTGGATTAACACCCTTTAAAACCCTAGAATCAAGATCCAAAAGTATATCATAAAAGAAATTAAGCATGCCTTTTACCCTAAGTTTCTTGGCCTCATCCAGCACAAGTTTCAGGTATTTTTCATGATTCATACTTTTTTTAACACTATTTAATTCCTTTACTATGCTTTCAACTTTTTCAGGTGAAATATCTTTACTTTCTTCAATAGTTTTAGAATCGTAAATATATTTGTTATCCATCCCAAACACTCCGAATCATATTAATATTATTATGGTTATTATACCACTAATTCCAAAAGCTTTAACCTAAAATAAGAACTTAAATCAATTGACAAACAAAATAATTTTTGTTATTATTTCCTTGATTTTATTAAATATCAATATAACACATATTCAAACTTTCGGTATAGATCCTAACTACTCTTTCTAAAGAAAAGAAATTGCATAGTTATATAGTATTCTATACCTTTTTTCTTTTATAAAGGAGGTCCTTATGGATAAGAAGCCTAATATTAGTGATATAAAAAAAGCTCAGGAAAATCTAAAAGATGTACTAAATCCAACAAAACTGATATACAGTAATATTTTCAGCAATGAGTTTGAAAATGAAATTTACTTAAAACCAGAAAACTTACAAAAAACAGGTGCTTTCAAAATCCGTGGAGCCTACAACACAATAAAGAATCTTTCCAAGGAAGATAGGAAAAACGGACTAATATGTTCTTCTGCAGGAAATCATGCCCAAGGAGTAGCTTACGCAGCTAAGGAATTAGGTGTTAAAGCTACTATAGTAATGCCCAAGTTTACTCCCTTCATAAAAGTAGAAGGCACAAAACAATTGGGAGCCAATGTAGTTCTTAGTGGAAAGGTTTATGATGAGGCATATGAAAAAGCCAAGGAACTACAAAAAGAACACGACTATGTTTTTGTCCACCCCTTTGAAAATCCTGATGTTATTGCAGGACAAGGCACTATAGGCCTTGAAATCCACGAGGAATTATCCGATGTAGATTATGTAATAGTACCAATAGGTGGAGGAGGACTTATTTCCGGTATTGCAATTGCCCTTAAGGAAATGAATCCCAATATCAAAGTAATTGGTGTAGAGCCTACCGGAGCCTGTGCAATGAAAATGTCACTTGAAAATAAAGGCTTAACATATCTTAAAAGCGTGGATACCATAGCCGATGGAGTTGCAGTAAGAAAACCAGGCAAACTTACTTACTCTATTATTAAGGATTATGTAGATGAAATAGTCACAGTAGATGATTTCGAACTTATGGATGCTCTGATAGTCTTAATCGAAAAACACAAACTTATAGCAGAGCCTTCCGGAGCACTTTCCATAGCTGCTGTTAAAAAATTAAATGTAAAAGATAAAAAAATTGTTTCAGTTATAAGTGGTGGAAACATAGACCTTGTAACCATATCATCCATGATCAACAAAGGTCTTGTATCTAGGGGAAGACTCCTTTGCTTTACAGTAGACCTACCTGATATCCCTGGAGAAATGGTTAAAATAGCCCAGACACTAGCTGATAATAATGCCAATATTATAAAGCTGGATCATGACAAATTTAAGTCATCCACTAGATTAACAAATGTTCAACTTGAAGTTACTGTAGAAACCAATGGACATGAACATATAGAACAGTTAATCGACAGCCTTTTAGAACACGGATATTCAATATCACGACTATACTAATAATACAATCCATTAGTAACATATGCCTTTTTTCAACAATCTGTTGACAAAAGGCTTTTTCTTTGTTATTATTTTCTTTATATTCAGAAAATTCAATATAATTATGCCTTGACGGAGAACAGTTCCTTGTAAAGACTTATAGAGAGCCGATGGTTGGTGGAAATCGGTAGTCAAACCTGAAACTAGATCACTCCATAGCATTGGCCCCCAACAGAAATTAGTAAGGGTCGACGTTTTGTCCCGTTACCGACATAGGTTTGATGGAACCGAAAAAGTGGCAATTATGCAATAAAGGTGGTACCGCGGATTTATTCCGTCCTTTGATTTTTTCAAAGGACGTTTTTTTTATTTGGAATTTCTGATTCAAAAAAATAATCAGGAGGAAGTTATGACATCATCACCAAATTACAAAGATATACTAAAAGCTGAGGAAAACTTAAGAGAAATTCTCAATCCAACCAATCTAATATTCAGTGAAGTTTTCAGTTCAGAATATGGAAATCAGGTATATATAAAACCTGAAAATCTTCAAAAAACAGGAGCTTTCAAAATAAGAGGGGCCTATAATATGATTAAAAACCTTTCTGAAAAGGAAAAGGAATTCGGCCTTATCTGTTCTTCAGCAGGTAACCACGCCCAGGGTGTTGCTTATTCAGCTAAGGAACTAGGGGTGCCTGCAACAATAGTTATGCCTAGATTCACCCCTTTTATAAAAGTTGAAGGTACAAAAAAATTAGGGGCAAAAGTAATACTAAGTGGTAATGTATACGATGAAGCATACGACGAAGCAGTAAGGATTCAGGAAGAAAAAAACATGACATTCGTCCATCCATTTGAAAGCCCTGACGTAATCGCAGGACAAGGTACTATAGGACTTGAAATATACGAAGAACTATCAGATGTTGACTATGTAATCGTTCCAGTAGGAGGGGGAGGTCTTATTTCTGGTATATCAATAGCTCTAAAGGAATTAAACCCCAACATAAAGATAATCGGAGTAGAACCTTCTGGAGCTGATGCTATGAAAAGATCCTTAGAAAACCTTGGACTTACATATCTACAAAAAGTAGATACAATAGCAGATGGAGTTGCAGTAAGAAAACCCGGCAAACTCACTTATTCAATAATTAAAGAAAATGTAGACCAAATAGTTACAGTAGATGACTTCGAACTAATGGATGCCCTGATTCTTTTAATTGAAAAACACAAAATCATTTCAGAACCATCAGGAGCACTTGCACTTGCCGCAATATCAAAACTTGGAGTAAAGGATAAAAAGATAGTTTCTCTGGTCAGTGGAGGAAACATAGACCTAGTCACAATCTCATCAATGATAAATAAAGGTCTCGTTTCAAGGGGAAGACTCCTATGCTTCTCAGTAAATCTACCAGACACACCAGGACAACTGCAAAGAATATCCCAAATACTAGCAGACAACAACGCAAACATAATAAAACTAGATCACAACCAATTCAAATCAACAGACAGACTATTAAATGTACAATTAGAAGTAACAGTAGAAACAAACGGCCACAAGCACATAGATAAAATAATGGACAGTATACTTGAAAATGGCTATACATTGTCGAGGGTGTATTAATCTAGTGGTTAGTAGTTGGTGGATAGTGGATAGAAAAAAAACCTGCTTTTGCATTTCGCAAAAGCAGGTTTTACACCTATCTGCTATCTACTAACAACTACCCACTAACTAAACATAAACCTCAACTTCACAATCTTCATCTACTTCAACAAGGCATGACATTCTATAGCCTTCTTTTATTTTTTCCTCGCCAAGTACTTTGATTTCTTGCTCGCTTGGTTCTGGTAAATCTCCTGATTTTACTTTTATGAGACACTTTCCACATACTCCCCTGCCGGCGCATGGTGCTTTTACTCCTGCATCTGCTTCATGGGCAAGTCTTAATAGTGTTGTTTTTCTTCTTATTTCAGCTTCTTTAGGCTCTTTGTAAAATTTAATATTCCCCATCATCATTTCCTCCATTTTGTTTTTTAATATACTCTATGGCTTCATAATTAATTTGATTATTTAATCTTTTATCACTTTTTTTATCCGACTCTTTTTGAAGTTCAGACATTAGCACACCTATAGTATCATTTATCTGTGAATAGCTAGCTACCTTGTACTTTTCCTTTATAAGTTCAATATCTCCACCTGCTATATTAAAGATAATCATAAGTTGGGCATCTGAAAGTGGCTCATTTATAATTTTTTTAACAAGATCAATTTTAAGCCTATATGGATCAACATATCTTTCCTCAGGAATGGATTTTTTCTTTTCAACTATTTTAGCTTTTTTATTGGTCTTACCATATGCCTTCATTGCAGACCTTTTGATTCCTGGAATATGAATATCTGCTTTTTCTTCTACAACTTCACTTTTTTCAGAAGTAAAGATAGGATTATCATTTTCAATCGCCCTGTCTATCACTTCATCACTTGGAAATTTTTCAAAATAACTTTCAAAATCAATAATTTCTGTATTAATATCGTTATTTGATCTAATCACTTTTCTTCTATTAATAAAAACCTGATCAAATTCAGATTCTTCATCATCAATAAGTTCAAGTATTCCCTTTTCCCTGAGTCCCTTAATAGCTTTTTTCACACTGATTATTCCACAACCCATTTTTTGAGCTAAAAATTGTTCATCTAAATTTTCCTCAGTTTCAATATAACCACTTATCACTATAAATGCCATCTTTTCATATATATCAAGTTCTTCATCATCAAAAATGCCTTTGCTAACTATAAAGATTTCTGCCAAACCTCTACCTCCCGGATCTATTTAATATAGGAGACAGGCTGAAAAATTCTCCCCTGTCATAAAGCTCCAATTCTATTTCTGTTATCTTCTTTGCTAATCTTCCCATACTAACATTATCCCTTGGTTCGTAAACTTCTTCAACATCTAATTTCATTTTTTTCTCATAATATTTATAATGTTTCCATAATCTATTTTTTATTTTTGATAAACTTGATGGCTTACGAAGCATCATTAAGACTTCTCTTTTCATTTCACTCAGCTTTTCATCCTCAACATACTTTCCTAAATTGGCCATTTTCCGTCCCAATATCCTCGCCCTTTTTTCATCTACTTCCTGGCAAAGGAATTTAACAGTATGCCACATTTCATATAAGGAATCCTTGGAATCTATTATCATTTCATCTACCCATAGAAAACTATACATTCTTCTAAACCAATCCCATTTTTTTATAGGAGATTGGAGATCCATAGCTGGTATTAGAAAAATCTCTTCTTTTAAAAGAAGGCTTCCAAATACACCTGGTGGTTTTCCTAGTCGATTGTTTTTTAATGATGTTCTGTATATTCCGCATGATGGAGATCCCTCCATAAATATATATACCTTTATTTGGTTTTCTTTCAGTTGTCTTAATCCATCAACACATCCTGATATTAGTTTATCTGTTTGATCCCTACCAGACCGGTCCCTTATACGTCCGCTTCCATCCCAAACATTATCCCCACTTTCACCAGATACATGTATGGGACTTCTTGGTATTCCAAGGCCACCATTTACCTCCGGGCAAATCGGATACCAAATAAAATTTGATCTATCCCTCCCAATATGCTTGGTAATATCATAACCTTTACCATTATATCTGAAATTACTTCCATACATGCAGGAACTGATACCTATTTTGATTTTATTTCTAATTACTCTTTCCATAAACTCACCTCTTGAGAATGTTTTATAAGTAATCTATACCCAAAAAAAGAGAAAAAAACAGTCCAGAATATATTCCGAACTGTTTAAAGAACTTTATATTATTTCAATATTATCTCCAAGTTTTACTGCTCCAGCTTTTATGACCTTGGCAAATATGGGCTCGTTTTTAAGCTTACATACTTCCCTTTCCTTAACTAGATGACATTCAGGCCAACATCTTTTGCCCTTTTTAGATATTTCCATAACAGCTTCACCAATTTTAAATCTTGTGCCAATCTCATATTCATATAAATCAACACCATCTATCAATATGGTTTCAATAAAGTTGTGGAAACAATGACCATCCATATGGTGGTTTTGTACAAATTCCCTTGTGGAAAGACACATAATATTTACCTGTCTGTCGCCGGCTTGAGAGTATACATCCCCATCTAGACCATGATCTACTTTAAAGTATCCCTCATTTACATCTTTTCTCCCAGCACCTTTTTCCTCACAAATTTTAATACTTACAACCCTTGCCATAAAAACATCTCCTAATTTTTAAATAATAATTAATTAAATACTGCCTTATGGAAAACTTTCTTTCCTTTTTTAATAATCATAGATGACTCTTCATCAAGATCTTCATTAGTAATAGGTGCAAAAGGATCACTTACCTTGTTTCCATTTAAAGAAACTCCACCTTGCTGCATAAGTCTCTTTCCTTCACCCTTAGATTTGATAAGTCCACATTCTACCATAATATCAACCACAGTAGTACCTTCTTCAATAAGAGATTTACTTAAGTCTGAACTTGGCATATCATCAAGGTTTGAACCAGAACCAAATAAAGCTTTAGCAGCTTCAAGAGCCTTAGCAGCTTCTTCTTCACCATGTACAAGCTTAGTAAACTCAAATGCAAGTACTTCTTTAGCCTTGTTGATTTCCTGTCCCTCAAGTTTTGCCAGCTCATCAATCTCTTCAAGTGGAAGGAATGTAAGAAGCTTTAAGCAGTTAATAACATCTGCATCATCAACATTTCTAAAGTATTGGTACAACTCATATGGTGAAGTTTTCTCCGGATCAATCCAGATAGCACCCTTCTCAGTTTTACCCATTTTCTTACCTTCGCTTGTAGTAAGAAGCTTAAAAGTAAGACCAAATGCCTGGTCACTTTCAGCCTTTCTAATAAGGTTTACACCACCAATGATATTTGACCACTGGTCATTTCCACCCATTTGAAGCTTACAATTGTATCTTCTATTTAATTCAAGGAAATCATAAGACTGCATGATCATATAGTTAAACTCAAGGAATGTTAAACCATTTTCCATTCTAGACTTAAAACACTCAGCAGCAAGCATCTTATTTACAGAGAACTTTGATCCAATTTCTCTTAAGAATTCAATATAGTTTAGGTTATCTAACCAATCTGCATTATTTACAAAGTGACCCTTTTCACCATCTAGTACAAGATACTTGTCCATCTGGCTTTTCATTTTTCTAAGGTTTCCATCAATGATTTCATTTGTCATCATCTTTCTCATATCATTTTTTCCAGATGGATCTCCAATTTTAGCAGTTCCTCCACCTAAAAGAGCAATAGGCTTATGTCCAGCCTTTTGCATGTGCATCATTACAATTACTTGAATAAAATGACCTACGTGAAGACTATCCGCAGTTGGGTCAAATCCAATATAGAATGTTACAGACTCTTTTTCAAGTAACTCTTTAATTTCAGCCTCATGTGTCGCTTGCTCAATAAAACCTCTTTCCGATAAAATATCAAATATATTTTTCATTTTTACCTCCATAAAATTTAATTCATAATTTAAGTTTCAAATACAATATAAAAAGGGTCATATCTTTGTCCCTAAGGACGAGATATAACCCGTGGTACCACCTTAATTTTCATTTGCACAGAAATAGCAAATGACTTAAACCACTATATCGTGTGGCATACGCAGCAGTCTCCTACTGATACTCCAGAGTGTAATTCATAACTAAAAACCTCTAGGTTTCTCACCAACCAACCTAGTCTCTTAAACAAATTTCTAATTACTACTGAATCCTTCAACATATTTTAATATTGTTTTTTTCCATATTATAAAATATCTTTTGTATTGTCAAGACAAAAAATAATACTGTTCAAACGAACAGTATTATTAAGATTCTTACAGTAAAGCCACTATCTGAACATCCTTCTCCTTAACAAGGTCTATCATTCGCTCCCCAACTTTTACAATTGGTCTATTAGGAAGATTGGTATCAACATAAGCAACAGTGCCTTCCTCACCAGTATTAAGAAGTACTTTCTTACCCATATAATGCTCAGAAAGATTTGATAGAAAAACATAACAAATCTTTGGATCAAATATGGAACCACTGTTCCAAGCTATAAATTCAGCTGCCTGGAAAGGAGAAACTTTTTTCTTATATGGTCGATCATTGGTCATTGCATCGAATGTATCACATACCATTATTATTTTTGCATACTCATGTATCTGATTTCCTTTTATCCTAAATGGATATCCACTTCCATCAATTCTTTCATGATGATGAAGCACTCCAAACTTAACATCCGAATTAATTCCCCTAGTCTTTAACAGAATACTATAACTAAACTGGGCATGCTTTTTAATTATCTCAAATTCTTTTCCTGTAAACTTCTTTGTTGATTTCAAAATAAACTCAGGAAACTTCAGTTTACCAATATCAAAAAGCAAGGCTGCTTGGGAAAGATCCTCTAGCTGTCTATCATTATAACCTAACCATTTACCGACATTAGCTGCAAGTATTGCAACCCTTAAGGAATGCTCAAATGTATAATCATCCCCCTCTTCAAGCTGTTTTAATCTCATAAGAACATCACTATTTCTAATCATGTCTGGTAAAGCTGATTTCAAACCACTCTTAATTTTAGAAATATCAATTTCATTGGAATCCTTTAAACTTTCAAATACAAGTTTTGTGTCTTCAACCATTTCCTTATGCTTTACATCAATAGGTACATTACCTTCACCAGTAAGAACATTTATCTCCATTTGTTTATTTACTGCATTTCTAATATGAGATTTGTAATGACTATCCTCTAAATCCTCTAGATCTTCAACAAATTTCTCAAATTGCTTCTGCTCTTCCTCATTGCTTACTACAATGCTTTCAAGAAGTTCTTCATTAGTGTACTCCTCATCAAGCTCTTCAATTTCATCAACAATCCTCACATGATCTACATCAAGTTTCTTAAGAAGAGCAATATGTCTATCTGTAAGTCTAATTCCCCTACTAAGTAGCTCCAGATCCCCTTCTCTGTTGAAAATGGGTTCAGCAAGTATAAGCCCTGATTTTAGATTCTCAATTTTTACTATTCTCATAATTCACCACCTGCAATTATTGATATTCTCATATATTTATGTTACTTTAATTATCAATTATAAACCGTACATATTCTATAGTCCTTTTTTACCCTATTTAAAGGGACCTTAATAGTTTTTTTATAATTTATTTCTTTTAATTTTTCTTTCACCAAAAAACAAAAAGAAACTACCTAAATAAAAAGGTAGTATTAGTTTTTAAAAACTATATTTTGTCGTCTCATATATTCGCCCATTTCGTCT
>JAOARG010000063.1 GCA_025210655.1 Bacillota bacterium | reverse complement strand
GCTTTTTGCTGGCGCAAAACCGAAAAAATTAAATGAATTGGGGCGTTTCATTTTTTACTGGTGGATGCTTTTTGCTGGCGCAAAACCGAAAAAATTAAATGAATTGGGGCGTTTCATTTTTTACTGGTGGATGCTTTTTGCTGGCGCAAAACCGAAAAAATTAAATGAATTGGGGCGTTTCATTTAATTTTTTCTAGCTTTTGTAGCTTTTTGCCCCTTTCATGGGTTTTAATAGTAGAGGGAGGATTTTATTTTGAATGATGATTGTATTGATTTTATAGATTGTGATGAGAAGGTTATTCGATTTTACTCTGATATGGTTTACCGGCTGGCTTTTTCTCAGACTCGTAATAAGTCTGATGCTGATGATGTTTTTCAGGAAGTGTTTGTTAGGTATATTAATCGGAAAACTAACTTCAACAATGAAGAACATAGAAAGGCTTGGCTGATTAGAGTGACTATTAATTGTGCTAAAAAAATATGGGCTAGTTCTTGGTATAAGAAAACTCAAGCTCTTGATGAATCTATTTCTTTTGAATTTGATGATGAGCTTGGTCTTCATTATGAGCTTATGAAACTCCCCTTTAAGTATAGGAGTATTATCCATCTTTTTTACTATGAGGGATATAATATTCAGGATATCAGTGATATTTTGAATAGAAAACCTTCTACTGTACGTACTCAACTTACTAGGGCTAGGAGAAAGCTTAAAGATATTCTGAAGGAGGAGTTTGATGTTTAAGGATAAATATATACATATGAATGAACAGATTGTTGCTGATGAGAAGCTGATTGCTAGTGCCCTTCGACATTCTAAGGACTCTGAGAATATAAAGAGCTTCAATAAACATCCTAATTTTATTAAGGCGGCTGTTTTTATACTAGTAATTTTTTCTGCTGTATTTACTTTTATGCCTAGTTTAGCTGCTAACAATCAGTATATCTACAATTTAATGTACGGTGTATCTCCATCAGTGGCTCAGTTTTTTATACCTGTTGAAAAATCTTCTAGTAGTAATGGTATTGTCATGGAAGTTGTCTCTTCTTATATACACGATGACACTGCTGAAATATATATAAGTATGACAGATACTATTGAGACACGTATTGATGGAACTACTGATTTGTTTGATAGCTATAGTATAAGGAGCAAGAAAGATCTTATGGCTACTTGTGAGCTTATGACTTATGATAATAAGTTAAATAAGGCTACTTTTTTAATTAAAATATCTTCTATGGACGGAAGTAAGATTGATAGGGAGAAAATTACTTTTTCTGTAAGGGAATTTATTAGTGGTAAAAAAATATATGAAGATATGAAAATTTCACTAGATGGATTATCAATTGATTCTAATGCTATTGGCACTGAAAGGAATATAAATGGTGCTGGTGGTATAAAATCTATTGATTTTGATAGAAAATGGACAGTACTAAAGCCTAATTCAAATCCTTCTAAACTTGTTGATGGTATTGACATTAGTGCTGTAGCTTTCCTTGATGACAAGCTACATATTCAAACTGTAGTTTATAATAATCTAGAAAATGATAATCATGGATACTTTTACTTGAAAAATATAAGTAGTGGTCAAATCATCAACTATGATTATAGCCTTAGTTTTATGGATAATCCCCATACTGATAATAGGGTTGATTATGATGAATTTGTTTTTGATATTTCCAAAGATGATTTTAAAGATTATGATCTTTATGGCAATTTTTATACTTCTACTTCTAGGACTTCTGGGGATTGGAGGGTTGTTTTTGGATTGGAATAAGTTGAAGATACTGTTTTGAAGAGTAAAAAGTCATCCTTGCGCTATCATGACAAGGATGACTTTAAGTTGCTACTATATCTTTTTACATAGTACTCTACTTAATCTTTAACTGGATAAGGCTGCTAAGGATATTGAGAATACTAGGAAAAATAATCCTAAGCCGATTGATAATCTTTTAAGTAATTTTTTATTGTTATTTATTATGTATACTCCGGCAAATATTTGCTGGATTGCTAGTACTCCAAACATAAGAGGCATTGCTGCGGTTTTACTTATTATTCCTCCAAGATATAGAGTTGGTGATATTAGTGCTGCTACTGTTATGAGGTTGAATAGTGTTCTTTTTTTCATAATTTCTCCTTTTTTCACCAATATGACTTTAGATATTTTGTAAGGTATATTGGTATATTTTTCTATTATATATATAATACCATTTTATCATCTGTTGGAGCAAGGGAGTATAAGGGCCTTTAGTCTTATGTCTGCTTGTTTAATTATCTTGTCAGTTTCGACTCAGAATGGATTTATTTTAACAAAATAAGAATTTTTTCAGTCTTTTTTATAGTATCTCTTCGTAGGAAAAATTTCCTTTTTGTGAACAAATAATTGAAATGTAAAAGCTATTATAACTAAAAACTAAATAAAATCACTCCAAAGAATGTAATAACTATTCCAGCTATTTTCATATATTCTCTGCTTTCGCATAAAACTTTTATTCCTAATATACCTCCTATAACAATACTAAACTGTCTTAGGGGAGATATTAAACTGACTGGGGCACTTTTCATTGCAAATAAGATTAGTAGGTATGACAATGGTGACAATATAGCTATTATAAGAGCTTCTTTCCTTTCGTTTATTAGCATATGATATCACAATATGAAGTAGTTGTATAATGTTGGTAGATGATATGAAAAATTTTTTTCACTTATTTTTCCCCTGTTTGTCACATTCCTGTCACTTTTGGATGTGATAATAATATCAAGATAAATGATTAATCATAGTCAATTAAAAAATGGAGGAATTAATTATGAAAAAAACATTAGGTATTTTATTAGGGCTACTTATAGTTGCTAACTTAGGTTTTGGTGTATTTGCAGGTACAGAAGTTTTATCTCCTGCTGAGATTTATTCTAAAGTTGCTGGTATAAGTGTTGAAGAAGCTTATGAGCTTAAAGGTGATATGACTTTTGGACAACTAGCTGAAAAAAATGGTTTTGCTGATGAGTTTGTTACTTTAAATAAGGAAAATATGAAAGCTTTAGTTGAGCAAAGATATGCTGAAGGTAAAATTACTGCTGAACAAAAGGAAAGTATTTTAGAGAGAATGGAAAACTGTGATGGTAATAATCTAGGTAAAGAAAGAGGAAACTTTGGTCTTCAAAGAGGTATGGGGCAAGGTAATGGACGTGGTAGAGGTCAAGGTCCTAGAGATGGTAGTGGTCAAGGTAGAGGAAATGGACAAGGTTTTGGGCCTAAGGATGGTAGTGGTCAGGGTAGATCTTGGTAGTTATTAAATTTGTGGAGTCCTTAGTTTGTCTGAGGGCTCTTTTTTAGTGGGGAGTAAATAGTAGGTAGTTGTTAGTAGATAGTGGGTTGTTGCTTCTTTTTAAGAAGCTGGGGAATGCTACTTAAGGTTCTTTGTCTAGGGCTCCTGCGTCACATCTAGGTGTTCGCTTTGCTCAAATCTAGGGCAAATGGTAGTGCTACTACATTTCATCTAGGGTTGATATTCTATCAACATCCTCGGATATATTTTACTTGGGTAAAATAACATTATAAATAAATGAACTGATTTAAGTAATTTTTTCGGTAAAAAATCTCCCTATAGGGTTAAACTACTTTGTAGACGGGTCATCTCTCTACAGAAAAAAGCAGTTGGGTTTGGGTCTTTTAAGATATTAAATACAGGTGAAGACTTCTAGGACAAATCAGTTAAGCTAATAAATATTAAATTGAAACGCCCTTATTCATTTAATATTTATGGTTTTGCCTTAGCAAAAAGCATCCTTTAAGCTAGCATATATTAGATTGAAACGCTCCAATTCATTTAATATTTATGGTTTTGCCTTAGTAAAAAGCATCCTTTAACTTTCAATGGATTTACTTTAACTGCTTAAGGATTCTTTGGGTCTTACTTAAAGTATCCTTGCCCTTAGTTCTTCCAAACTACAACCTACGACCAACGAACTACGGCTCTTATAGTATCTTTCCGTACGAAAAATTTCCTTGCTCTGAAGTCATATATGACTTCGCTGGGCTGGTAGATATATCTAATGCTGGGCTATCATCAAAGATGATGCTGAGCATTAAAAAATCCCTTCACGGGATTTTTTTAGTTCTGATTATATCAACCAAACTGGTACAATATGATTTTTATCATCTATTGGTAATAGATCATCGCTTAAACATAATACGTTTCCTTGTCCTATTTGAGAACTAGTTTTTTCTAAGACTGGGAAATTTTTTATTGCTGATTTTTTGGGTGATGATGATTTTTTTATTTCTATTGGATAAAGTGTATTGTTTTTCTCTATAATTAAGTCAATCTCTTTTCCATTACTATCTCTATAAAAATATAGTGGCGGTTTTTTACCAGAGTTTACATATGTTTTTACTATCTCACTTATTACATATGTTTCAAAGAATTCACCTGCCATCGCAGATACTTCAAGGGCTTCTGGAGATGTCCATCTTGCTAGATAGGCACATAATCCAGTATCCATGAAATACATTTTAGGTGATTTTACAGCTCTTTTTAATGCATTGTTAAAATATGGTTGTAGATGTATTACTATTCCTGAACTTATTAGAAGTGACATCCAGTTTTTTGCTGTGGCTGATGTTATTCCAACTTCCTTGGCTATTTCTGAATAATTTACTAATGTTCCCGTTCTACTTGCACATACTTGTATAAATCTTAAGAAATCCGTCAAACTTCCAACTTGAGTCAAATCTCTTATATCTCTTTCTAGATAAGTAGTTACATATGATGAATAATACATTTCCACATCATCAATCTCCATAGAGTTTACAGCAGGCATTGAGCCTCGGAATATTCTTTCGAAAACATCTGTAAGACTTTGCTTACTCGAACTCACCATTTTTTTTAGCAGTGTATCAAACTCTGTTTCATACGCTGATGATTTTGACTGTGATATCTCACTATTAGATAATCCGTACATATTGAATACTGCTACTCTTCCAGCTAAACTCTCTGACACATTTTTCATCAAATGAAACATTTGAGAACCTGTTATCCAATAAAGTCCTCTTTCTTCACTCTCATCAACTATAATCTTAATATATGATAAAAGTTCTGGTGCATATTGTATTTCATCTATTATTAATGGTGCTTTATATCTTTGTAAAAACAACTTTGGATCATCTTTGGCAAGTTGTCTGATAAACATATCATCTAATGATACATAGTTACGTCCATCTTCCGCTATTTTTCTTAGCATAGTTGTTTTTCCCACTTGCCTAGGCCCAGTAACTAAAACTACTGGATATGATTTTGATACTCTTAGTATCTCTTCTTCTAATGCTCTTTTTAAATATTTCATAGTTAGTCACCTCTATTATATTTTACCCTTTGTGTTGCAATTTACAACACAAAGTTGTAGAAATTAAGTAATATTTAAAATTTCATTTTAAATATTACTTAATTTCACAAGTATTTTGCTCTAAGGCTCCTAGGTCACATCTAAGTCATCGCTTTGTTCAAATCTATTGAATTTCCCCTCTAGGGTTGTAATCTATCAACATCCTATTACTGATTTTCTTTAGAAAATCTTAATAATACTCCTTAACAGTCGTGAATAGTGTTCCCTTTGTGAACGGGTAGTCCTGGAGATATTTTCATACTCCAGCGAGTAGAGATAGCTTGGCAATCATCTATGAATTTTTTGTTCTTTGAGCAAATAAATTACCTTTTGAAAAGGTCCATTCCTATAAAAATCTATAGATTTTTATAGGAATGAAATAACTTATACTGTTAAACTACTTTGTGGTTAGGTCATATCTTCTCAGAGAAAAGCAGTTGAATCTGGGTCTTATTTAAAGTATCTTTCCGTATAGAAAATAACTTTGTTCTGAAATATGACTTCGCTGAGCTGACAACTATTGTTGTTGATGGGCTAGTAGCTATGTCTACTGCTGGGCTATTATCACCGATAATGCTAGGCACATTAAAAAACATGAATCCTTCCAGGACAAATCAGTCCATATATTAGCTGTCCTTACCTGACAGGCCAGACTTGAACTGGGGTCACAAGAACTTGAAGACCCGAATTTCAAGTGAATCCTTCCGTATGAGCTAATAAATATTAAATTGAAATGCTCTTATTCATTTAATATTTATGGTTTTGCCTTAGCAAAAAGCATCCTTAAATTTTCAATGGATTTACTTTAACTGCATAAGGATTCTTTGGGTCTTATTTAAAGTATTTTTCCATATGGAAAATTTCATCGCCCTTAGTTCTTCCGAACTACAACCTACGACCAACGAACTACGGCTTTTATAATATCTTTCCGTAGAAAAATTTCCTTCTTAATTGATGTATATCATGCTAGTCGCACTAAAAAAATCCCTTTTCGAGATTTCTTTAGTGCTGCTTTTATTCTTCATAAACTCCAATAGAAAGTTCACCAGCTTTTAGCTTTTCTATTATATCAAATAGTCCGCTTTCTGATGCTTGCCAGTAATAGACTTTGTCTTTTCCTGCTGCTATTTCTGTTTCTTCTATTGTTGCGATTTCCTCTACTGATTTTTCTTCATTTATTTTGAATAGCTTTGCTTTTGGTAAATCCATTGTTCTAAAATTTGTTGAATTATAGCTTAGGATTTTATCTACTAATTTACTATCAACATTTCTTGCACTGAAGTAAATGTTGTTTGCTGATGATGTAAGTTGGTATATTGATTTTTCACCATCTTTTATTGTAAATAATTCTTTTGATTTGCCATCAAGCATTAGTATTTTACTAAGTGGGATAGCTATTAATGGACTATAATCTATGATTTTGTGGTCATATGTTTCAACCATATATATTTTTGAATTTTTAACTATAAATCCTCCAGCAATGTCTTTATCACTTAGATCGTATATCAGTTTGTTTGAACTTCCATTTTTCTTTGCTAGGTATAGTTTATTGTCAAATGTAAGATAATAGATGTAGCCATCTTCTTGAGAAATATATTTTACTTGACCTAGTTTGTTATAGTCATTTAGTTTTTTCCCTTTTAATGAATATCTATAATGCCCTGGAGCTACTGACATTTCACTTTTATCACCATCTTTGCCCTGATAATTTATTTTACTTCCAAACAAATAATAGCTGTCCTCATCTTTGGCAAAATATCCTGCTGAACAATCTATATCTAGTACTTTTTCTACTTCTCTTGTTTCTAAATCCATTGAATATACACCAGAATGATTCTTATTCATATAGTCTTTAGATAATACAGTCATTGTATAATATATTTTTCCATCATCAATAAAGTGAACAGTAAAACTTGCCATGTCCATTATACCTATGAAATCCAATGTTTCTTTTCTAATATCTATTTTATATACAGTATCTTTTTCATGATCTATTACTGCAAAATCAACCATTGCTCCTATGGTTAGTTTTCCATCATTTTCATTTATGTTTGTTATGTATTTTGTAAATGGCATATAGTTTGGGCTAAAAACCCTAGTATTTTTTGAAACTTTATTGAATAGATTCTCCTCTGCTATTACTTTTGTCTCCTTACTTGCCTGGGCATTTGTGGATCCTGCACATCCTGTTAAAAGGCTTGCTATAATTGTTAGTGCGATTAATGCTTTTTTCATGGTATTCCCCCTTGTTTGTAAGTTTATTATAGCACAGGTTCCGTAGTTGGTGGGTCGTAGATCGTTGGTCGGAAGAACTTATTAGGGCCAAGTCACTCCATGTCTTTTCTTAGTAAAACTTCCGTGGACGTATTTTTATAAAAATACTCTAGACATAAAACGTGTTAAAGAAGTTTTATATTAGACAGAATTCTAAAGATTCCGATTAGACGCTAAATTGACGTAGGAAATTAGCATTAGACTATACTTAATAATACTTATCAAGATTTTAATAGAGTAGAGAAATAATTGCTAAGAATTATTTCCCTCTCATTGAACCGTACATACGGGTCTCGTATACGGCTCTACAACTTATATTCCAACATTTCTTAGATAATAATTTAAAGGATTGACCAAAGCCGGTCTATCCT
>JAOARG010000010.1 GCA_025210655.1 Bacillota bacterium | reverse complement strand
TGGCAGGAATGAAGGAGTCAGACATGATTATAGCGATAAATAATAATCCTGAAGCTCCAATATTTAACCATGCACATTATGGTATTGTTGGAGACCTGTATGATGTAATACCTGAAATAATAAATGAGTTAAATAAATAAATCCTCGGGCAGTCGTTAAATAGACTGCCCTTGTCTAGTACTTTTCTTAAAATGAAATCGTGTCAAAATTCAAGTTTCACTTTCATGTCTAGAACAAGATATAGAAAACCACAATCTTGTGACTAGTTACGCTAATAAATATTAAATGAAAAAGAAGATAAGATGATGAACGGACAGCGCAAACTTAATGGTTTGTAACCACTTGTTTACAGTGTATTTGATTATTTCTTGAATTTTGAGGTCTTATTTAGTTAATAAACGACTGCCCCTTTTGTTCTACTTCTTTTCTTTTTGAAAAGCTAAGTAGTACTCCCAAAAGGTCGCAAATAGTGTTCAAACTACCCATGAACGAAGTGAATATTATTTGTGACTGAAAAGGAATACTCATCAGCTTTTTTGTAAAAGATATAAGCTAAAGTACTAGAGCTCTATGCTTAGTTTTGACAAGCAATTTAGCAAAAAGTTTATAGAATCCGAATCCTATTAAATTTCCTATTAGGTATAAGATTATATCATCTATGTCGAATGCTCCTCTAACTAATATATACTGTAAATAATGACATTGGGGCCAGGCCCAATGTCACTTAGTTAAGAACTTTTGAATAAAATTATGGGATATTAGAAATGATTTTAATATTTCATTACCATATGTTTACTGTGTTTTGTTAAAAATATGCACAACAAAAAGACGGAATGCTATTTCCGTAAATTTCATTGATATTCATTTAATATTAGGCTACTCTATATAAGAAGCCTCTGTTTGGTTGGGTTCGTATATTTCTCGGGAAGTTACGGCCTTCCCGTATTGGTAAAATATACTTCTGAATCAGGGCTTCAACATCTGGTGGTTCATCATCAGTCTGAATAAGAAATTTTATGCAAATTGTTATTGCCATAGAAAAATTTACTTGGTAGGTGTATTTTTTATTGCTATCTTGTATAATGACTACATTTAGAGTAATCATTTCACAAAAGCAATACAATATCATTTTTGCATATATTTCCTGACTGATATGATCCACTTTTTTTTGAGTGAAAGTTAGTTAATCCAATAGTATGTTTTAGTTCTCTGAAAGAAGTTTCTATTCCCTAACGTTTATGATAAATTTCTTTTAGTTCTTCGCCTGACATCTCTTCTTGGGATAAGTTTGTTACTAGATACTCAAATTTTCCGCTGGATAATTCAATACTTACAATTCTATAAGAGAAAGGATATGCTTCTCTACTCTCTAATGGTAAAAAATCAAACTTAGAATATTTAGATAAACGTTTATATAACTTAGGTTGAGACTTGACTTCATTAGTTTGCCTTCTTGTCAATAGAACCGTTATATATTTATCAAATGCTAAATTTAAAGGCAACTCTCTTTTCCAAAGTAAACCACAATGAACATCAGGAGCTTTAACTCGTATAAGATATTTCCAACCTATATTATTAAGGTGCTCGATATTGTTATATGACTCATATCCTCTATCTGCAAGCAATAGTACTTTCCCAACTAAGGATGATCTATTAATCATTTCTACTAATGCTTTAAACTCATTTATTTTTCTAAATGTTTGAATATATGCATCTAAATATAGTTTGTTTCACAAATCATAGATAGCATTGATGTGAAGTATATTATATCCTCTTGAATTTTTAGTACCTACCGCATATGTTTCAGTATCATTAGGATTAGTGGGAATATTAATGTTAGATCCGTCTATTGCTAAAAGTCTATACCCCTTATATGTTTTGATATTTTTGTATGTTCCTACAAAATCATGGAGTAAGTGTAGCAAAGCTTCTGGCTTAATTTTATTTCTTTGCTGAATAAGACTAGATGTTGTTGGAGTTTTTACATCTAGATTAAAAAACTCCAAAAGTTCCTTGGCTAAGGATCCATCACTCATAGTAATAAGAAATTGTATTACTTTTTCAAATGGCAGACATCGTTTACGAGTGAAATCTTTACCCGGACGCATAACATAGTTTTCCTTTCTATCTGACAGATTTTTGATACAAGTGTTAAGTTGATTCTTAATAATTTTAGGGAAAATATTCATATTATCAGCCTCCTTAAACCCTATATTTAAAAGGCTGCGCCACATTTTTTTAGATACTTGTCAAGTGTTTTACATAAAAAAAGAGCATATTTAGAAATATACTCTGTAATAATAAAGTTTATTTGATTTTCTTAACTTAATGACATTAGACCTAGCCCCATAGGAATTTTGGTGGTAAGTATCTTATAGCTCTTTTATAAAGTATTAGGTGAAACAGACTTAATTGAGTATTTCAAATGTTTTAAAAGTTTTCTTGAAAAAAATTTTAATGGATGTTACATTCTTATTGACCGGTCGAATAATAGACGAAGGGTGAATTATGATGAGATTTGCAATTGAAAAGATAACAACTTTTACACTTGCTTATATGAGGCGTATAGGTGAATATGGTCCTGTAAATATTTCTCTTATGGAGGATTTGAAGAAGTGGGCGAATGAGTGTGATTTAATGGGGCAGGACTCTATATTATTAAGTATTCCTCATGATAATCCTTGGATTACTGTGCCTGAAGAGTGTAGATATGATGTTGGGATAGTTTTTGATAAGGAAATAACTAGAGATTTTGAAAAAGATGATTTCGTTTTTTTATCTACTTATGAACCAGGTTTTTACGCAGTACTTACTATTTCTCATACTATTGAAGTTATAGAATATGCATGGGCAAATGTATTTGAGGAGTTAATGAAAGCCGGATTGGATATAGATATGAATAAATCAGCTTATGAGCGTTACTGGTAGAACAACACTTATGTGAGATATGTGTACCAATTAAAATATGATTTTAAAGGAGCCTTTGGGGTCTGGTCTATCATTTTTGTTTTTAAATTAGAATGATTAAAAATTCCTAGCGTAAAAACAACTGCCGATTTTTGGCAGTTGTTTTAGTTTGTATTAATTTTTTGATTTATATTACTATGTATTGTTTTATTGCTACTATGTACGACTAAGTTCTTTAGTTTTATTTTGAATATGTTATCTAAATTATTTCAAAAACTTTCCTTTAAAAAAGTTTTCGTTCCCGAGTTTTTTAGCTGTAAGTCTAAAGATTACACAGCCATCTGGGCAGACTATGTCTTTGCTATACTGGCTAGATCCTCCGATGTTTTCTAGATTACCTCCACTTCTAACGGACTCCATTATTGGAAACATAATCATCATTACTTTAGAGCAAATACCCTGTCCACTGCAATTTGTGGGGCATCCATATGTACAAGTGTATTTGTCTCCAACTTCTTCACCATTTCTGCAGTATCCTTCAGTTTCCTCAGCTCTAAGAAAGCCTATAACTTCTATTTCAAACTCATATTCTTCATCATACCATTTTTTCATAGTTCACCTCCAATTTAATTATATCTAATAATTTAAAAGATAGTACAAATAAAATCATTCCCAATATTTACAAACAACATAAAAACATGGTAAAATATAAAAAGTTAAAAAATTACATATGTAGATTTAAATAGCTCTGATGTAATGTATATCAATTTAATGTAGTTTGATATGTAAAAATAATAAGATAAAACCTAATGTTAGTGAAAAAAGAAAAATAGTGTTTGTATAAAAGAAGGAGAGAAGAATATGGAAAAAACAAGAGTAGTATTATTAGCAATGTTGTTGATATGCATCCTAGGTCAGGCATCCTATGGGGAGACATATCAAGAAATTAAGGAACGATTTGGTATAGATGTTTACCAAAATAAAATGTCAAATGAAGAACAGGAAGTATTTAGAAAAAGCGATACTATGAAAGCTTACAACAAAGAACTAGGTAAGTATACCACATATGTAGATTTTTCAACGACACTTTTTCGAAAAGCTGGATATGATGAAAAATGTCTTGAAAGAGCTGAATATCTTGGTTTCGACAAAAAAATGAAAGAACAGTGTACAGAGGATGAATTATATGCTATTACACGCGGAAATGCTCTAAGATACATATTTATATTTAGTGGGTATGATACGAAGCCATATGAGGATCTATTTCAAGATAAAAATCTAGTTACTTGGGAAGAAGCAGAAGACATGGTTGAAAGGGTTCAGCCTTTTGTATGGAATAAGGAATTTGAAAATAGGGAAATATGGACTGATGAAGAATTTATTGATTATGTTAATAATAATCCTGATGCCCATCATTTTATAACTACTGAGAAATTTAGATTACAAGGGAAGAATATTATTTGTATAGATGGTGATAAAGAATATCCTATAGATGAAATAATAAGTACTATCCCCGATATTAATGAAAGGGTATTTCAGATGCTAAAGATACTTTCCTATCATGCAGTAAAAGAAGGTGGAACAGCGACTTTTTTTGGAGATAGTGGTGGAGAATATTGCAAGATGGGCATAATTGGTAAAAGGATGGATTCGAGAGCTTTTGGTTCTGAAAACTTTGAAATATTTATTGAAAATGAACCATGGGTTTATAAGAATATTGGCACACAAGTTACTTATAAATTTTCTAGACTATATGAAAAAGCAGGAGAAAGATGGACTGGTATGTATCCTGAAATATTAAAGTCTTGTATGAAAGCTCTTTATAGAGAATATTATAGTGAAGAATTATATGAGTACTTGAAATATATTAGGGTTGAGTCAGTTTTAGAAATGAATGAGGAACTTGAAAATACAATAAAAGGTATATATGTTTATTATCGTGGTGAAGATCAAACAGAATATGTTCAGACTAAGATTAAGTAGGTGATGTGATTGAGAAAGATATCATTAATTCTTGTGTGTTTACTTCTCATACAAGCTATATCTATAGATTATTTTAACTATGCTGAAAGTACCATAACAATAAATGAAATGATAGATATGTCTTTCTTATAAGATAAAAAGAGAAGCACTTTTTATCGTCTAATATTCTTTTCTCTGAAAATTCATGTCTAAAATTCAAATTTATTTGAAAGTCTAATGCAATACTATTAAAGGATATTGGTATTGTGTCTAAAGAATTACAGATTGTAATTCGTCCTAGGAAATTTTGCAGTCGCAAAAGGAAATTCATGTATATAATGAAATGTTTTTATAGATAGATAAGAAATTCTATTTGGGTTACACTTCCAAAATTTGCAATCAAAACGAATACATGGTAAAATATAAAAAGTTAAAAAATTACATATAATGCTAATAATAGATGGGTGTATAAAGATATGTAAAAAGTTGCGAGTTAGAAATTATGATTAGTGAGAGGGAGAGGAAATATGAAGAAGATTAGGATGTTGATTGGTACTTTTATTATTTTTGCTATGATATCACAGAATTGTTATGGGATAACACATAAAGAGTTGAAAAAGAAATTTGGTGTGGATGTGGATTATTCTAAAATGACTTGGGATGAGGCAGAAGCATTTGATAATAGTGAAAAAATGTGGAAATATGAAAGAGAAATGTCCAACTATATAGACTATAGTGCTTTTTCAAAACAGTGTTTTGCTATGGCTGGATATGATGAACTGAATTTGGAAAGAGCTGAGTTTCTTGGATATGATAAATTGATGAACGAACAAACTAATACTCATGATTTGACCTTTTTAACTAAAGGAAATGCATTAAGATATTTATTCATATTTAATGGTTATGACACAAAAGGTTATGAAGAAATGTTTGAAGATAAGAATTTAGTTACTTGGGAAGAAGCTAAGGAGATGACAAAGGGAATACAACCTTTTGTATGGAATGAAGAGTTTCAGAATAGGGAAATGTGGAGTGATGAGGAATTTATTGATTTTGTTAATAATAATCCTGATGCTTCTCAGTATTTGTGGACAGAGAATATTATTTTGGATGGTCATAAGATAACTATAAACAGTCAAGAGGGTGGCAAGATTGATTTGGATGAAAGTTATCCGAGTATTCCTAACTTTAATGATAGGATATTTAATATGCTTAAAATACTGACATTTGAGGCTGTTAAGAATGGCGGAACAGTAACTTTTTATGGTAATGAAGGAAGAGAATATATATATATTGGATTTCAAGGGAGAATACTAAATACTAGAAGAGCTACATTTGATAATTTTGGAATAGCAATAGATATGAAGCCATGGGAATATAGGAATAAAAATACTACTGTGACTATTGAAATGAAAAGAATGTATACGGCTAATAGAATTTTTAATTCAGGAGAAGTTTGGAGTGGAATTTATCCTAATATTATGGAACGTGTAGTGAAGGAGTTATATAGGGACAGTTATTCCAAAGAGTTGTTAGATTATTTTAAAAAAGTAGTAAATCCGGGAATTGACAATGATGAGGATGTTACTATAGGCGAAATAGATGTATTCTATATGCTAGATGGATGCCCGAGAGTATATACAAAGATTAAATAGGGGAGTTAAGTATGAAAAAGCTAAGTTATTTATTAATAATAGTAATTATTTTTCAAGCTATATGTCCTGAGTATATGCTTTTTGCTGCGGATGATGATATTAGAAGATTAAATAGTATGAGTGAAGTTGAATTATCACATCTATCAGATATTGAAATAATTGAAATGATAACATCATCTGATGATTATCCTTTAGGAATTGATGCATTGATCAGATTTAATGAAGGAACTCAAGGAGGATATGATAGAAAAGAATATGTTGAAATAAATGTAATCACTTATAGAAAGTATAGAAAAATTGTATATGGTAAGCCCTTTGATCAACAAAGAAACTATCCTGGGATAACTATTCAAGGATCAGAAGCCAAGTATTTAGGTTTTAATAATCAAGGTAATGCAGTAACTAATGATAGATTTCCAGGTGATAGTGAGGGAGATGAACCTCCTGATAAAGAATGGATTTCTTCTAAAAAGCAGTATAGGAGAACATGGGATATTCTAGATAAAAGTAGCCTTGAAGATAACGAAAAAATATCTATGTATGACCATATGCTTAACTCCGATACAATTAATGACGATGCAGTTGGTACATATAGTTTAGCGGAGATATTATACAAAAAAATGGGCAATCTAAATAGATATTTGAAAAGTAATGTTCCAAAGTTAAGGGAAGAGTTAGAAAGTGTTGTTGAACTTCAAATGTTACCAACTTTTGAGTCTGATGGTAGTTTTGTGAT
>JAOARG010000009.1 GCA_025210655.1 Bacillota bacterium | reverse complement strand
TGGCGGATGCTTTTTGTTTCACAAAACCGTAAATATTAATTGAATAGGAACATTTCATTTAATATTTACTAGCGTAACTAGACGCAAGATTATGTATTTGTATATCTTGTACTAGACGTTCAAGTGAAACTTGAATTTTAGACGTGATTTCTCATTGAGAAGAGCATTAGACAGGGGCAGTCTATTTGACGACTGCCCCATTTTTAAAGTCTATTTATCATTACTTTGATCCCTACTCATTAGTATTAACCCGTCTTTTGTAGCTATAGATTTCACAAGCACCTTTCTTTTTTTATCATTCAAATATACTTCAAATTCTCCAATGCAACCTTTTTTACATCTCATAGATTCAACACACAATCCCACTATATCATCAATAATTTCATATGGTAATGCCTCTTCAATATACTTACCAATATAAAATGATGGTACTATATCACCTTTATACGTAATGCTTAATATCTTACTATCGTAACCAATTTCAACAACTACACTATCAAAGTACTGTGTTATTCCAAGCTTTTCATTCTCCATTGTTTTCTCCTTTGATTAAATACTAGTACTATTTAGAAACAGTAAAATACCCTTATCAGTGGACATAGCCTTAATGTCAATCATTTTACTACTTTTTTCTTCTACTTCACATCTACCGTACTGACATTTTCCTAATACAATTGAATCTACGCACAATTTTAAAACAGAAATCAAAGCATCCTCTGGAAAAAATTCTTCCATTCCCATGCCTTTATAATTTGAATAGATATTATCATTGCTCTCACATATTACCTTTATAATTCTACTATCAAAACCTATCTCGACTAACACATTGTTTTCTTGATACATTAAATTAGAAACACTATCATTCACTGTCAAAGCCTCCTAATTCCAGACCACTGAAAAAGTTAAATTAAAATTATACTACAATATGTAACTTTCATTCACTCATAAATGCAATATATTGTAGTTGAAACCTAGTATATGTACTTTCCCAGAGACTTCCTAATGATATTCTTATTTGTCTAAATACTATCAAAACAATATTTACGTAATCTTTACAAAAAAAAATCACATAATGCAATACACATTATGTGAAAATAAATTGCTATAAAATTAAATATTATACTATGAAAAACTATACCTGTATCTACCTTATCATAACCTTATTAAGAAATACTTCCACAACATCAGGATCAAATTGTGTACCAGAATTTCTTTTTATCTCATCCAAAGCCTCTTCCTTATCCATAGCCTCCCTGTATGAACGGTTATTTGTCATTGCATCATAGGCATCAGCCACTGCTATTATTCTGGACAACAAAGGAATTTCATCTCCTTTTAATCCCTGAGGATATCCTCTACCATCCCACCTTTCATGGTGACACAAAATATATTCCCCGATATGGGCTAACTCCGGTATTGTCCTAACTATCCTATATCCTGCTTCGGGATGTTTTTTCATTTCCAACCATTCCAAGTCACTTAGCTTATCTTTTTTTAGAAGAATTTCATCTTTTATTGAGATTTTACCAACATCATGGAGTGAAGCCAATAGCTGCAACTCATCAAGTTTACTGCTTGATAGATCCATAAATCTCCCTATCATACGGCTAATAACTTCCAGTCTTTTTGCGTGTTCATCTGTTTCATGGCTCTTTTCTGACAATGCCTTCTGCATTGAAACAAGAATAGATCGCCTCATACTTTTACCTTCTAAAAGTTTTTTCTTATACATAAAATCTTCAGCTATTTTTATATGGCTATGAATATCATCTAAAGAAGACCTTTTCACTGAATAGCCCAAAGATATACTAATATCAGATATCATTGTTTCCGTTTCAAAGCACCTATTTTTTATGTCATAACAAAGTTTTTCTGCTACAGATCTATCAGATTTAGGAATTGCAATAATAAACTCATCTCCTCCCCATCTACCTGATATTCCTTCTTTTTGCGTACTCTCATTAATTATGTTTCCTACCTCTTTAAGTAATGAATCACCAGCATGGTGTCCGAATACATCATTAGTAATTTTTAAACCGTTCAAATCCCCCATTACTATTGCAATAGGATAATTCTCCTCGGTATCCATAGATTCAAGAGTATCTTCAAAATAACTTCTATTATATAAGCCTGTCATAACATCATATTGACTAATATATCTTATTTTTTCTTCTTTCTTCATCTGATCTGTCATATCCCATATAACCATTACCACACCCGTTATACTTCCATTAGAATCAAAAACTGGTGAAGCACAACTATCTATAAACTTAGTTTTATTATCTTTTGTAATTAATATATCAGGCTCTCCCCAATTGACAACCTCTTTCTTTTCCAAAACCTGATCAATATAATTTTGAAGAGGTGTTCCAGCCGTTTGATGTAGTATAGTCAAAATATCCCTAGCCGATCTCCCTAAAGCTTCTTCCTCCGGCCAAGCTATTAAATCTTGGGCGACCTTATTTATTAACACAACTTTTCCTTTTTCATCAGTTACTACTATTCCATCGCTTATTGATAATAGAGTAACTTCACTTCTCTCTTTAGAACTTTTAAGTTCTTTCTCGACTATATCTTTTGAAATCGATTGGGAAACCAGAATAGAAAAAGATTCAAGAATAAGTCTATCATCATCACTCCATTCCCTTAAGGAATGACTCAAACCAAATCCTACCATACCTCCATAATCCTCCTTGATATAAAAAGGAACAATCAAAAGAGATTTGTATCCAAAAGACTCAAAAAAAACTCTTATATTTTCATCAATATAGTTTTCCACATCCGATATCATAAACTCTCCGAAAGTATCAAACTCTTTAATAAGGAAAGCCTCTTCATATTCTGTATAGCCATATGAAACACATGACATAATTAATCCGCGTCCCTTTTCCCACCTACTAATTGACTTAAGTTCACGACTTACTTCATCTTTTCTTACTATAAAAATCCTATCATATCCTATACCATTACCAATTAAGTCCACACATTTGTCTAGAAATCTATAATTATCCTTCTCCACACCTGCTAGCAAGGACATTTTCTTCAACATTTTTCTTTTTATACTATTCATATCTAATTTATCAATAGTATTATTATGATTATCGAAACCCACACTATTGTCCTCCGTCATATATTTAAATGTATTATATCAACAATAAATGTTTTTTTCTTTGACGTATCGGGGGTAAAAAATACATACTGATATAAAGCACCATGAATTTATATCTAAAGTATCGTGTTTATATTTTATTTTTCCTAATTCGAAGATCTTTTTCAGCCTTATAAAGTACATCAATTCCTGTTTCAAACTCATTTTCTTTTACCGAAACTCCAAAAGAAATTGTTACTTGATTGTCTGTTATAAGATTGTTATCAAACTTACTTTGTATAGACTTGCATAGCCTATTGACATTCTCAATATCAGAGTTATTTACAAGTATAGCGAACTCATCTTCTCCCCACCTTGCAAACACATCATTTTCTCCTACAGATTGCCTCACATTTTTTCCAAAACTCTTAATAATAAAGTCACCAAAGCTATAACCTCTGCTGGTGTTAAGAGTCCTCAATCCATCAATATCGCACACTACAATAGAAAAATATTCATTTTTACCAACTGGATTTTCAAGTATTTCAATAAAATGTTCCCTGTTATAAATTCCTGTCATAATATCATACTTTGAAATATATGATATTTTCCCCTCATTATGCACTTTTTCTGTGATATCAGAAAACATTATTGAGACTCTATCAACATTACCACTCTCATCAAAACAAGGACTATAACAAATATCTATGTATTTAATATCCCCCTCATCAGAAATCAATGCCCCTTCATTTCCCCATCCCGTACTTACTCCCGAAATGAACACCTGATCTATACAATCAAGATAATCAGAATGTGGATTTTCATGAACTATATTAATCACTTGATCAATATATTCTTCATAAGAATTTTCTAGTTTTTTATTAAGTAATCCCTCCACTTTATCATTAATTTTTTTTATTCTTCCAAAAGAATCTACTATAATAAATCCATAATTTACTGAGCTTGAAGTACTTTCGATTGTATACTTAGCTAAATCTAGTTTTTCCTTTAATAATCCATTCTTAATTTTTTCCTCAATACACATTACAAATACTCTCAGTATAGCACTTATTTCCATTGACCTAAATTTTTTCGTCCCAAAAATTATTGCCACACCTATATTAGATTCATCTAAAGGAAAAGTATTTATTTCAGTAATTCTGTCTTTATAGCATATAGTCTCTAAAGTATCTCCTTTTTCAACATCTGGCAAATGTATTACTTGCTTACTTATTCCGTAGATTTCTATAAGCCTTTCCATAAAGTACACGTCTATTTTTGTTGACCAATTATTACTACTCTCCAAGACCCAACTATCCATATTTTTAATAAGATTATCTTTACGGTTATACCTAAAAGCAACAATTTCCTCAACCCCACTATTGTCACTTAACAATCCTAAAAAACTATGAAAATCTACTTCACTTTCCATTCCCTTATAAGACATAAGATCATTTGAAAATTTCTTCATCAATGTCATCCCTCTCATAATTTTAAAATTGTCTTCATTACCTTTTTAATTATATTACAATTCTTACCTTTATTGTTTATTTATGATTCCATTACACTATAATAAAACAAGTACATCATTATAACCATTATAATGTACACACCTATCTAAAAATCCATTTCTATGTACTTTTTTATCACAATAGTGTAATATATAAACGTAATTATTAGGACATAGATATAATATGTTCTCTTTATAGGAGGTCATAAAATGTATTCCAAAAAGCTTGGACAAAACATCATGATTTACAGAAAAGAGAAGAACATGACAATAAGGGATTTCTCCGAACATGCCGGAATAAGTTCTTCGCTTATTAGCCAAATAGAACGGGGAAAAGCCAATCCTTCTCTAAACGTACTAGAACTAATAGCAAAAGCTTTGGAAGTACCATTATATACATTATTCGCCAACGATATTGATCCCGACGTATTAATTTCTAGAAAAGAAGATAGGAGTCAGATTTATCGGAAAAATCTCAATCACACTGTCTATAATATTCTTTCCCCAGACTTCGCAAACTCACCTATAGAAGTATTGTCTATGGATCTTAATGGGCACTCAAGTACTACTGATTACCACTACAGCCACAAGGAAAAAGAAGAAATAGCTATACTTATTCAGGGAGAAGTCTATGTAGAATTAAACGGAGAAGAACACCTACTATATGAACAGGACTATGTAAGAATACCACCAAACACAAGACATAGATTTATCAACAAATCTGACTTAACATGTTCTATGCTGTTTGTATTAACACCAGCAATATAAAAAAATCCTTACCATTTGGTAAGGATTTTTTATGTATTTACTTAAGCTTCTGCGACTTTTTTTCCTAGAGCTTCACACTGAGCTACACCATCTTCATCAGGAGTTAAGTGAACAATAAGACTTTCAGCTACAACATTAGCAGATTTTTCATCTTCCATTTGTTCTTCCCAATTACGCATCCATTCTCCATCGCCCCAGTCATAAGAACCGAATAAAGCAACTTTCTTGCCTGTAAAATCAGTATCAGCTATAAATGGCTCAAATTCAGCTTCTTCTAATACTTCCATTCCCATAGAAGGACAACCTAAAATGATGTGTGATGCACTATTAACCATATCTTGGGATGCACCGTCTACAGATACTACTTCAACTTCTGCACCTGCTGACTTTGCCCCTTCTCCGATTGCTTTTGCCATAGCTTCTGTATTTCCTGTTCCTGACCAATAGATAACTTTTACATTTTTCATTTCATAACCTCCTAATACCAGTCCACTGAAAAAATCCAGTTTGAAATTCTTATTCCACAATATATATCTTTCTTTCAACTATGGAACCCAACATATTGTAGATAAAAATCAACTATATGTAATTTTTCAGCGACTACCTAATATACAGTATCTAAATACCTAACCACAGTTTTTAGAGAAAGTGTTTGACATAAATTTAAAACTCTATTTTCAGCTTGTTTGAACTTTTCAAAAATAATATCAGATAAAGTTGGATCACCATATACCTTCCATGCCTTAGTCTTCACATGCTTAAGACTAGGATGTCCCATAAAACCAATAACATCTTTAAGTGGATATCCGAAGAAAATCCCATATTCTGAAGGAAGTTTATTCTCTTTCAAGCAATTTGCAAGACTCATCATATAATCATGACTAGTCATATTCCTTTCAAAACCATAAGTATCTAGGAATTTTAGATTTCTCTGATCATTAAGCAATCGATCCATAGCGATAGTATTATAAAATATTATTTTGATTGAATTGTTATTACTCTCGACTATATTGTATTTTATATTTTTACTCTTAGAAAAAATATTATCGATATCATCCAAAATACTGTCGATAAACTTAAAATTCTTATTGAAACAAAAAATGTGCATAGGTTTATCACCTGTCAAGGTTGGACCAAGGCGCATCATAATATTTATCTCTCTATACTTTTCATAAGAATTTAAACAATCTGAAACCAAACAAGCTAATGCCATACAAACACGTCCTTATTATTTTCTTTTGAGAATGATTATCATTCTCGTGAAAATAATATCATAATTATTTTCCAATGTAAATAGAAATAGACAAAAAAATACTATGGACATCATCCATAGTATTTAATAAATCTACTAACTAGCTATTCTTCTGCATTTAATCCCTATTCCAATCAAAATTGTTGGTATAAAAGAAGCTAGAACAATATTGATAGCGTCAGACTTAATTCCAACTAGATTCATGCAAAATCCTATTGGATAGGTGAATATATCTAACAAAATCCACCCTTCTTTAGGCGCTAAATGAATATTTGGAAACCGAATCCCTATATAGTATCTAGAAATAAGAAAAACACTAATAGATACAATTCCAATCAATATTCCATAAAAAAAATCATACTTCTTAGCTTTGTTTAAATCCACAACAAAGGACATGATTAAATATATCATTACAATCACTCCTACAAGAAGATATTTTATGTATTTAAAATCAATTATTTTTTGAAAACCTCTAAAATTAAAAGCAATCAGTAATATAGCTAAAATAATTACTATTGTGACTCCTATATGTAAAAAAAGTATCTTCATATTTTCTTTCAAATTCTCACCTTCCTAGATAAAAGGAGCTCTACTGAGCTCCTCCTAATGATGGTCTACTATACTGACTTTTCATCTCATTGATGTGTTTAAGAGCAGACAAACAGCCTTTTCTATCTGACAGCAAGTTACTCATATTATAGTAAATACTTCCACTTACCTCTTCATATTTTTCATTTATCTTAAGTTGCTTATCTATCTCCTGTGCAACTACATCCCTATATAAACAATGGCTTACATATAGGTTAACACTTGTTCCCTTGACTTCATTTGACCACCACTTAACTAATGTCTCATAATCAGCAACTTTAAAACCTGTCTGCCAGTATATTTGAGGAGACACAAAATCTATCCATTCATTCTTTATCCATGTCCTTGTATCAGCATATACTCCGTAATATGATTCATATCCAGCAGTATCAGACCCTGTAGGATCGGACTTTTTATTCTTCCAAATGCCCGAAGGACTAATACCAAATACAATATTTTTTTCAGAATCTTTTATAACCTTGCTTACCCTGTATACCATATCATTTACATGCTTTCTTCTCATTGAAGCTACAGCTCCATCCCTACTTTCCCCCTCCGGAAGTGGGTACTTGGATGGATAAAAGTAGTCATCAAATACTATGCCATCTACTGGATAAAGTTCAATAATCTCTTTTACAGTAGCAACTATATGATTTTTAACCCCTTCTTTTTCTGGGTTGTAATATAATGCATCCTTATGGCTTATTGTTAGAGCAGGATTTATTCTAGCAGGATGATTCTTACTTAATTTAGTAACATCAGTGCCCTTAGTGGTTACCCTGTAAGGATTTAACCATGCATAGAACAACATCCCTCTATCGTGGCTTTCTTTAATCATAAAAGTCATTGGATTGTATCCTGGATCTTTTCCCTGAGTCCCTGTCAAAACATCTGACCAAGGATTGATATTTGAAAGATAAAGAGCATCTCCCTTTGGTCTCACTTGTACTACTACAGTGTTAATTCCTGCACTTTGAAGTTTCTCTAGCTTATCTATAAACTCTTTCTTTTGAGCTTCTATATTATTCTTTGTACTGGGATAATCTATATTAAATACTGTAGCTATCCATACTCCATTCAAATTTTCTGGAGCATTTGCTGCAAAGTTTAGTCCCGATAAACTGCTAAACATAATTATTACTAAAACTAATATGCTAATTTTTCTATTCATCTTATTAAGTCTCCTTGATTACTCAAATATTATAGGTCTATATTGCCATATTTACTATCGAACGCCAGTACTTCTTAAATGTAAACTCCATAAAATCCTTATCAAGCTCCATATTTTCAGTCTCAAAATATAAGTTCACTGCATCACAAGCATTAAATAAATCATAAAAGAAAAACACTGTATCCATTTTAATTATTTCTTCATCCTCCATTGACTTCTTAATCAAATTTTGAAGATTGTCATACATTGCATTTATAGAAATCAAATACTCACTTTGAACCAAAGGCCCATTGAAAAAAGTTCTGATAAATTTAGCATTATTTTTATACTCATATGAATACTTGATCCTCGAAAACCAATAATCCCTAAGAGCCTTTCTTATGCTCCCTGTAACTTCTACATTTTTTAGTATAAAATTATTCATATGTTTTTTTCGCTGTGCATATAACTCTTTTATTATATCTTCTTTATTCGAAAAATGATGATATACACTTCCAGTAGAAACCCCTGATTTTTCAACTATAAGTTTTATAGACGTACCATGATAACCATGATCTATAAACAGTGGAAGTGCCGCATCAAGCACTTTATCTTTTGCCCCCATATGCTCTCCTTTCAGAATGATTGTTCTAATTTATAAAGAGATTATATCATATATCTATTAACTTTTTATAAATTTATCTGTTGACAATGATAAAAAGAGGTGATATCATTCATTTTATAGAATGACCATTCTAATTTCATTCTGAAAATTTCTACTATACGTGTATTTTTTTATCTGTATTAGAATGACTATTCTAATCGAAAGGAGATTATAATATGAAAATCGAGAATTTAAAAGCAGGTATCAATAGTGTGGATTTCGTAAGTGAAGGTTACACATTAGCTGGGGATATGTATCTACCAGAGGGATTTGATCCAGATAATAAGTACCCTACAATCCTTTACTTCAAAGTTGGTACTCAAGTAAAAGAGCAAGTTGGATCAGTATACGGAAAGAAAATGTCAAAGTTAGGATATATATTCTATGCATTTGATATCCGTGGTTTTGGAGAGAGTCAAGGAAAAGTAAGACATCAGGAAAATGCACATTTTACATTCCCAGCATACACTGATGCAATCAGTTTCTTATCAACTATGCCATTTGTTGATAAAGAAAGACTTACAGGTCTTGGCATATGTGCAGGTGGTGCATATGTTTCTTACACAGCTTTAGTTGATAAAAGACTTAAAGCAATTGCTACTGTTTCGGGATATCTTAATCACACAGATGCTTTCTTTGGAATGATGACAAGAGAACAGGCTGTAGGAGCTTTAAATTATATAAACAGTGAACAGCAAAGATACTATGAAAGCGGTGAATGTGATACAGCAGATGTCCTTGGATTCTGTCCTAGACCACCAGCAGATGATGCACCAAATTTTGTAAAAGGAACATACGATTATTACCTAACACCTAGAGGTGGTTACGGTAACTACACAAATATGCTAGCATCAACTTCATTTACTGTTTATCCAGGTCTTAATGTTAAAAACATTGCCCACTATCTTTATACACCAATTCTCTGTATAGCAGGATCGGAAGCTGATACGAAGCCAATGACGGATGAAGTATTTGAAGCTGCAACTGAACCAAAAGAACTATTCATCATCGACGGTGCAACACACTTTGACTTATATGATATTGATAGATATGTTGACCAAGCAGTAGAAAGAATTGATGCTTTTTATAAGAAACATTGCTAGAATAAGGAAGGGGCAGTCTTTTATGGACAGCCCCTTAACTTTAATAATATATCAACTTGATTATCAACTCTTCTGATACTACATATAAGCCACTAAGTAGCCATATCATTACAGTTATCCAGTATAGGATAGGATTTTCAGCCCTGGATACATCCTCTAGAATAAATGCATATCCACTTTGAATATCCATGATTGCCCATGTAATATAAAGTACTCCAAAAAGTATAGACCAATTAAATATTATTCCTGCCATTACAAGAATAATACCAATTATCGCTCGCCATTTTATATTTCTTGATGACACTCCTTTTGAACTTCTTATATCTGGGATTTCAAGTTCTTTGTTAGTACTTTTTTCACTATTATTTAACTCATCATCTAAATTCATTATCTTATCAGAAGTAGGTGACGTCGAAGATACTTTTTTACCTTTTCTCACCCTATCAAACTGAATATCAAACCAATATGCCCCTTTTTCCAATTCTTCTGGAGTCATTGTTTTAGGTTCATATACAGCATGGGTGCAATCATATTTATTATAATCCCTTGTTAGAAGTCTATCTTCCATGACAATCTTATTGTAGAATGGGGTTCCTGGGAAAGGTGTTAGTATTACACTATGACAATTTTTTATTCCCACATCCGCCGCAAATCTTAAAGTTTTGTCAAATATATCCCGTCCATGCTCATCAAAACCAAATAAAAAACTAGCATCAATATCTACACCAAGGCCTTGTATTTTTTCTACATATCCTTTTAGTTTATCCACCTTAATAAAAGACTTACCTATATTATCAAGGGCCTCTTGATCCGGTGTTTCCAGACCTACAAGCAAATCTGACAAACCGCTGTCCACCATAAGCTTAAGTAATTCATCATCTTCTGCAACTGTAATAGTACATTCTCCAATCCATCTAATTTTTAAAGGCATTAGAGCTTTAAACAACTTAATTGCATACTCCCTATCAGCGATTAAGTTATCTGCATGAAGTTCAATAATTTTTGATCCACAATTCTTTATCTCTTCAACAATCTGATCAATCGGTCTAAATCTGAGTTTCTTAAAAAAAGGATTTACAACACAGTATGTACATGCATTATCACATCCACGACCTACAACAACTGACCATACTCCGCCATAATCCCTAGGACTTAATATATTAGTTGGATATGGATTTAGGGTGACCATATCTACAGGCCTAGTGCTAGCATAATTCTCTTTAAGTTGACCCTTTTCAAAATCACTTAATAAGTCTTCCCAGTAGTTTTCTATTTCTCCAATAGCCACACAATCACAATAAGACTTTGCTTCATCTGGAAGTGCTGAAGGATGAAGTCCAGCTAATACAACCTTTTTTCCATATTCCTTAAATCTTTTCGCAATACTATATCCCCTAAGGGCATCGGGAGTAGAAAAAAATACAAATATTAAATCCGCTTTAGTTTTAAAGTTCACTTTTTTTCCTATGGTCTCATCTACCATCTCTATATCAATATTCTTAGGTGTTGCGGCTGCGGCTGCAAAAATGTTTTGAGGTGGCCCACCCATACTTGCTTTGTATTCCTTAAACTGAGTATCTGCTGAAGCTTTTATCAAACATATTTTCAACTTTAATACCCTCCAATTTTAAGAAGCCAGGCTTCTATATTATTCTTATTTGCACTTCATAAGTTTTAGTGAATGATTGTGAATGGTAAAAGCTCTCAGTATCAAGCTCCTTGAGAACCATTTCATTTTCATCTACTTCTATTTTATTCTTATAAACATATTGTATTATATCTTCTATTGCCTCATTTATATCCTCATTGTTCATAGCTTGAAATTTATAGCAAATATATTCTCCGCTTTCAATTTTCTGACACTCTATATCGGTATCCTTCTTGTCATATATAAGTCCACATATCAAATAGTCATTGTATAAAAGATATACAAGGCTATTTATGAAAATCCCATCGACACTTATATTATTCTTTATAATAAAATCATAAAACTCCCTTACTGAAAGTTCATCATCAAATCCACATTTTTTTACAGGAATTATCCATCTTTCATCCTCTTGACGAGTATAGTATCCTAGCTGACTATGATTATATCCTGATATTAGACCATCTACTGCTTTTTTTAAATGAGAAAGTCTTTTTATTTCCCTATCAATATTATCAGAAGATTTAACTAATGCATCCATATACTTGTTCGGACTATAATCATCCATCAATTCTTTTACCTCTTTAATAGGAATTTGGCTATCCCTTAACATCATAATTGCACTAAGTACATCAAGATCTTCATAAGAAAAAAGGCGATATCCCTTATCAGATTTATTATTTATTTTGAAAAGTCCTTCTTTTTCATAATACCTGATATTGTAACTTGAAATCCCCAGTAGCTTAGATACTTCATTTATCTTTAAATATTTGTCCATACTTAATCCCCTTATTATTAGAAGTTAAATCAATTATATCATAGGGATTAAGGCATTTATTCTATTTAATTAACTTATCTTATTTCATGTATATAGCCGTCATTTTCCACATAAACTTTAAATAGGAAAACAAACTAGACATGGTATTAGTTTCTTTTTCAAAATACTCTATTCCTTCAATAATGTCCTCTTCACTTAAATTATCATGTTCGTATACCAAGTGACGTCCATCATACTTTGACCAATCCTTAGTTAGTAATTTCCCCTCATAATCCAGTTTTTCATACAGCCTAGTACCTGGAAAAGGTATTGGAATAATTCCATGGGCAATATCAAGCTTTATATTTTTTACAAATTCAACCGTTTCCTTGAAAATATCTTTGTCATGCTCTTCAAAACCAAATAGCATACCTGAATCAACTACTATCCCGTATTCATGAAGCTTAGCAATTTGTCTTTTAACATTTTCAACTACTAGGAAATCTTTATCTGAAGCCATAAGAGCACTTCTTGATGGTGTTTCTATACCTACCAAAAGATATGACAAACCACTTTCAGAAGCTAATTTTAATAGTTCCTCATCATCAGCAATATTCAAGGTAGTCTCCCCAACCCATTTGATTTTTAATGGTTTCAACCTTCTAAATAACTCCATGGCATATTCCCTATCAGCTGTTAGATTATCAGAATGTAGCTCAATAACTTTTGCACCAGAATTTTTAATTTCATTTATTACATCATTAATAGGACGATATCTCATACCTTCAAAAAATCGATTAACTAAACAGTAGCTACATTTGTTTACACATCCCCTTGAAACAACTACAGACCATACATAATTATACTTACTCATAGGAATAATATCCCTTGGAAAGGGACTTAAATATGAAAGGTCCACTATTTTTTGACTTTCATAAATAGGAGCAATCTCACCCAATCTATAGTCTATAAGTAGTCTTGTCCAAGTATACTCATACTCCCCTACCAAAATGCTATTACAATGAATCAATGCTTCTTTTTGATTAAATTTCACATGTAAACCACCAAGAACAACCATTTTACCTAATGATCTAAATTTATCTGCTATCTCATAGCCCCTAATGGCATCAGGTGTTGAGAAAAATATAGCTACAATATCTGCATCAGATTTATAATTTATTTTCATATCTACTGTCTCATCAACCATATCAATATCTACATCCGACGGAGTACATGCAGCTAAAGAAAAAATTGACTGTGGTGGAGCCGCCATATATTTTTTGTACTCCTTAAAAGGCCCCTTAGCACAAGCTTTTATTATATATACTTTCATATATTATTACCTCCTGATACCATTTTAAACCTTAGAGTATATCTAAGGTCAACTATATATTGAGTAAAGTTTTCTAAAGTGAAAAAATATGTACTTTACTTAAGAAGCCACTGAAAAAGTACAAAATGTTGATTCATATCTACAATTTGTTAGATTCAATATTTAAAAAGAAAGATACATATTGTGATATAAGTATTTCAAATCGAACTTTTACTCCTTGAAAATGTAATAAGTAGCTATGAATTATAGGATTTTCAAGGGTTAAAGAAGTTTTTAAAAAATAATTTTCAAAATAACTTTTGTTTTTCATTGACCTTAGAGTAACTCTAAAGACTATACTTAATCCATAGAAAGGAGGTTACTAAATGTCAAACTTTAAAGCTCTATTTATTGCCCTAGCTTTAACAATTACTATTCAAGGAATTAATATGTTAGTACCTTATCCTAACATTGCACTAGAAAATGGTAAAAGTAATTTGACTTCAATTTCTGAAATTCCTAAACCATCTAGCCCCCTGACAGGCAAAAGTGATAATAGTAAAACTCTAAGCAAAATATTAGAAAGTCTTGAGCCTGAATCATATTTAAAATCACTTCCCTTTAACATATCATTAAGTGATGAAAAAGTAATAATGAATAGTTTTAAAAATATTTCCATAGCTATATTTGAGAAAAACAATAGCAAAGTTGATGAAGAAATCTTACTTATTGAATCTGTTTTAAAAAAATATTGGTTTGATGAAAATACTAAAGAAAAATACATGGTCTTTGAAGTATTCAACAATTTTTTTATTGACACTGATTATAAAAAATTAAAATCACTAGAGAGTCAAATATTAGAAATGAATTCTTCAAATACAAGAAAAGAGCTTTTTACGGAAATGTCCAACTTTGTATCACAATATTATACTTCTATAAACAATGTTCTAAAACTCTACAAAAGAGAAATGTTAGATGACAAGGTAATTGAAACATCACTAAAAAACAGCTCAGTAATTAAGAAAAACAATCTCTTAAGTAAAGTAGATTTCGATTATGAAACATTTCTATACGGAAGAGCTTTTGAGATTAGTAATAATGATACAAACAATCTATATATTCATTATGAAAATTTTAAAGCCAGTGGAAAAAAACAGTATATTTCTATCATCCATAACACCTTGAGACCTTACTGGTTAAAAGATGATACTTTAAATAGTTTTTTACCTATAAAGACATATCAGTCTACCATATACGATTTCTTGAAAGATGAAGAGAGAAATGAACTTAACACAATTTATAAAGAAGTTATTACTCAAAAAAATAATAAAAATGTAGAAAAAATGTTAGATCAAATAATTCTTTATAACGATACCTTAAGGGATAGCATTTCTAATAGCTACAAAAGATTAATCAAATCCTATGATCTTAATAATATTATATTTAAAAAGGAGAATTCACTATGATGAAAAAAATACTTGCTTCAATACTTTTAACTATTAGCATCTTATCTGCATCACTAAATTATACATATGCAGATGAAAAACAAATTACAAAATTCCAAAAAGAAAGTACTTCTGAAATATCAATCGAAAAATATATTTCTATCCTACCCTTTGACTTATCCAAAGAAGATATGATAAAAAGCAAAAAACTTTTAAGGGCAATAAATGAAGCCTTCAATAAAAATGAGCTTGCACTGGCACAAGAGAAAATTGATGAATTTTATGTTATTGTATCTAAATATTGGATGTCAGAAAATACTCTGAGAATTCTTTTACCTTTCAATGAAATGATGAAATTCGGCTCTGATTTATTCACAAATGAGGAAAAAGAATTTCTTCAGAATCAATATAAGAAACTTAATAAACTTAGAACAGAAAAAAAGTTTGAAGAATACTTCAAACTTATAAAAGAAATACACAATCAATACTACGATACTTTGGGAAAATCCATAGGAGATGCAAATAGTGAACTTCAGTTGATTCAGTATATAAAAGGTGGCGATCAATTAACTGCTAAAGACTTAATCGACTATACTTTTGATGATTACCTTCATGTACTTCCCTTTGAAATCAAAGACACTGATTATGAGAAAGGAAAAGATATATTTGCCCGTGTTGTAGACTCTTTAAAAAAAGAAAAACATCAAGAAGCTCAAAAAATAACACTTGAGCTAAACAATTTACTTGCGCCATATTGGATTAAGGACGAAACACTTTCTTTAATTCTTCCACATGAAAAATATTCTAAAGAAGCAATTCAGTACTTTCCAAGAATGAGACAACTTGAACTAAATAATATTTACAGTGAAGTTAAAGTTGCTCAAAAAAATGAAAACTACGACATATATTTTTCTTCAATTAACAAATATTTTTCAACCCTAGGACTCTCAATTAAAGAATACTATAATGATTACTTTGACGAAATAGTTTTTATTCGTTCATAAGAAAAAAGTCAGTCGAATCGACTGACTTTTTTAAAATACCCCTGGAATATAATATGCCAGATACAATCCTACTAGGAATGAAATTACATTTGCTAGGATAGCATATGTTAGTGGCACAAATCTTCTTATTCCCAAGTCACTATGTTTATTATTAATATAGTATCCATAAGCAGTTGCTTCTATTCCAATTACTAAGCCCTCTAACCAGACATAATTAAGTACAAACGCTACTCCACCATATTTATAATTAACTAAATTAAGGATAATATTTAGTAATGTCTGAGTAATAATATTTACTACCACAATAAATCTAAAAATATTCTTTCTTTTAAGACCAAATAACAAAGCTATGAATAATTCTATCAATACAGTAAGAATTATTCTAACCATCAAAGAAAATATTTCAGTGGAAAAACTATAGCTTTTACTTATATCCATAGACATTTCCTCACCAAGACTTACTTTAGCAGTGAAATAACTGTCAAAGGCATATCTTTCTAAAATATCATCACTTACAATAAACAAATCACTTTCAGGCAAATAAATTAATATTTTAAACTTTTCGGGAGGATAATAAGTCCAGCTAAACTGATTGCTATCAGAACACTCATTCATGTACTGAAGAAAATAATAATCATCCGTGTCCTTATAATCTACAAACTTTTTCCAAATATAATATCCTTCATCTTCCTCATCAAATCTATTTTCATCAGGTCTAGTACTGGCTACATAGTGAGGTCCAAGATCAGGCACATCAGATAAAAGAGTTACATAATACTCACCTATATCAATTCCACTAAAATCAACAACCACAGAAGGTTTAGGACCTATATCTCCATATGTAAAAGTACTTAGAAGCATAGTAAGAACTATACACAAAACTAATATTTTTTTCTTCATATAATCACTCCAATTAAATGCTATTAATACTGATTTTCTTGAAAAAATCTGAATAGTGCTCTCTACTATCACGAATAATGCTTCGCGGGTAGTACAAAAGCTAATTCTTGCTTTTATGATTAGAGATTGATGAATCAATCAGCAATGAAATTTTACAATCGTAAAATAGTTATAATAAGGTCAAATTAGAACAAAGTCAAATCCTTTTAAGAAAGGATTTGCTGGTCCCGCGCAGCGGGATTGTTTAACCTGTCCGAAGGAAATTATAAATATAATTTCCTAGTCAATAAATAAGTTTGCGATTGCAAACTACCCAAGCTGATTGCAAAACAATCTATGCTCATTTTAGTAATGCTCACCTTCAGCAATAACCGTGAACTAAGGAAACACTAATTGCGCCTAGAAGAAGTATTCCACCCAGACTTTCCGAAAGGAAAGCTTCCATGTACAAGTTGCAAAGCAACGGCTGGTCTTAAAATCATGTAAATAGATTTTAGCTTGGCGAATGAACCTTAGTGAATGGCTTGGCAAGCACTAAAAGTACGCCTAGGCAAAATTTCTTAATACAAAGAAATTTTTATAATTTCATCCTCATATCATACCATTTAGCACCACCATGTGTTGACTCAGCTACACCAAGATTAACATATCCAAATCTACTGTAATAATGTATCAAATGTTCTTTACATGTAAGAAGTATCGCAGATTTATTTTCCTGCTTTCCAAACTCTATAAAGCTCTCCATGAGCATTTTCCCAAAATCTCTACCTTGATAAGCTGGTAAAACATCCAGTCCAAAAATCATTAGATTTGGGTTCATATCATCATGAAGATCCATAGACTCAAAAAACTCATCTTTAATAGTATCTTCAGCAAAAGCTCCTCCATTTATAAATCCAACAAGTTCACAATCTTTTTCAATCACGAAAAATCCCTTATTATATACCCTTAACCTTTCCTCAATACTATCTCTCTTGGCAGCCTCAGCAGCAGGAAAACAAATCCCTTCTATCTCGACTAACCTATCTAAATCTTCATAATTAGCATTTCTAATAAGAACTTTATCCATTATTACCTCTCCTAACTCTATTTTTAATAAATTTATTATATTTATATTATATAATAAATTCATAAGGAGTGATTATATGATTATTGTAAACACTAGCGAAATTCATGGAAGGGAAATAACAGAAAGTCTTGGCTATGTAAAAGGTAATACCATTAGAGCAAAGCATGTCGGTAAAGATTTAATGGCTGGACTAAAACAAATAGTAGGTGGAGAACTAAAAGGCTATACAGAAATGCTTACTGAAGCAAGAGAAGATGCTATGGCTAGAATGATAGAAGATGCAAAATCAATGGGAGCTGATGCAATTGTTAATGTTAGATTCTCTACATCAGCAATAATGCAGGGTGCTGCAGAAATACTAGTCTATGGTACTGCAGTTAAACTTAGATAAATAAAAATTGGGAGCCTTAGAGACTCCCAATTTTATATTATTTAAAGTTTAAACCTATCCACATTTTCCTTCAATTCTTCAGCAATTATTTTAAGTTTTTCACTATTTAAAGCAACTTCTTCAATTGAAGCAGTTTGCTCTTCCATTGAAGCTGATACTTCCTCAGTACTTGCTGCATTTTCTTCTGCAATTGCAGATAATCCCTGTACAACTTCTAATATTCTTACCTTTTTATCTTCCATTGACTCCGTTACTTCATTCATCTTAGAAATAGAATTATTCGCCACAGAGATTGCATTTGAGATTTCTTTGTATTTGCTCTCAGTATCACCAACACTTTGAACTTGATGTTTTACTATTTCTGATACTGATTCCATCTTACCTACTGCTTCAGTTGAATTCTTAATAAGTTCTTCAACAACTATATCTATTTCTTTTGTAGAATTTGTTGATTGCTCTGCTAATTTTCTTATTTCATCTGCTACAACTGCAAATCCCTTTCCGGCTTCTCCAGCTCTAGCCGCTTCTATCGCTGCATTTAATGCAAGTAAATTCGTCTGTTCTGCTATTGAAGCAATCATCTCACTTGCAGAGCTTATCTTCTCTGCACTTTGATTAGTTTTTACTATAACATCATAGATTTCACCCGTTGATTTTCCACTTTCTTCAGTTTTATGAATTAAATCATCTATTACTTCCAGTCCCTCTTCAACAAGTTCATTTACAGCTCCTGCTGAATTAACTACTTCTTCACTTGCAATTTTACTAGTGTTAACAAGATCACCTAGCTCATTTATTTCATAAGCTCCTTTTTCTGTATCTGTAGCCTGTTCAGTAGCTCCATTTGCAAGTTCTTCTACAGTCCTTGAAACTTCATCAGCACTCATTGAAATTTCCTCAGAAGTTGAATTTAAATCTACTGCAGCAAGGGACATTTTTTCAACTGACTCCTTTACTTTTGAAATAAGATCTATGAAATTTTCCTGCATAGATCCTAATGATCTGGTCATTTCACCGGTCTCATCCTTCCTGTCCATAAATTTTACAGCAGGGTGTTTTTCATCAAAAGTAAGATCTAAGGTTGCCAGTCGATTAATTACATCCGATAATGATACAATAGAATTTACAACATATCTACTATTCCAGTACATAACAAAGGCCATTCCTATTGTTGCAATTACTGCACCTATAGACATAATCATAGTTAACCTCTTTGACTTTGCCATCATCTCATCATAAATAACAATTGCACTATATGACCATTTTAAATCATAGCCTTTAAATTCAATTGGAGAATATATTTTATAGACATCATATCCTAAACTCTCTGAGAATGATTTATTCATAAAACTCTCACCAGCATTTATACTTCTTAAATCTACTTCACCACTTTCACCTTTGAACTCTCCACCAATTTTATTAAGTCTTTCCTCTTCAGGATGGGCTAATACTATTCCCTTGTTATTAATCAGCCTTCCAAATCCATTTTGGAAAAACTTGACCTTACTGCTTATTTCCCTAAGGGTTTTCAGTGAAATATCAGTACCCACAACACCTACAAATTCTCCATTCCTAAAGACTGGCTGGCAAAAAGTTACTGTTGTAATACTTTCCCCATTCAACTCATATGTAGCTGGTTCAGTAATATAAAATTCCCCAGTACTTTTAGGAATCTTATAATAATTTTTTTCTTCTACGTTTTTACAATATTCAAGTAATAATTGACCACCACTTCTTCCCCAAGATGGTAAGTAACGTCCTTTTTCATCACTACCAGGACTGTTTATAAAACTCTGATCCTGTCTATCAAATGCATTGGGTTCAAAAACAGCCCATGAATATACAAAGTTTTCATTATCCTCTAAAACTTCTTTTAAATACTCATTAACCGCCTCTCTACTATTCCCACCTGATTCAAACATCAGCTCAATACCATCACCTAAACCTCGGGTATGTGTCACAGCTTCCATAAGTTCTTCTTCCATTTCTTTGGCAACAATTCCTGTTTCCTTCCTTATGCCATCGATAGTAAGGGTTTTACTACTATCATAATTTCTATAGAGTAAAAAACCTGTGATTAGAGATGTAACTAAAATAATAATTCCTAGATTAAGAAATACCAGCCTGCCTCTTAATTTCATATGTATGTCCCCCTTCGTTGATATACTCGCATCAATTATAGTTCCTCAATTGTATCAAATACAAAAGTATATTTCTTTCCTTAATGTCAGGTTGTCAAAAATAAAAAACAGATCTACCGAAATAATCAATAGATCAAAAAAAACGAGCGCGCTCGTTTCGCTAGGGAACCCTATGGTTCCCTTCGACGGGCTAACGCCCTGAGCACCCTCCTTAGAACGGATAGGGGAAATTCCCCTATCAACCCCTATTTTTAATGAACTAAATTCCGTTCTACCTATTAATATAACTTGATCACAGACTTTCTTCAAAGTACAATTTCCTTGTCATTAAAAAAATTAGTCCTATGTAACATTTGTAAAATTATCAGTTTTTTTAAAAAATAATCATTTAACTAAACTTTCTCATATACTCACAAAACAGCATCACATACTTAATTGGAATATCAACATATAAATTGTCTTCATTTAAATTCCCGACATCCTTATATTTCTTCCTAAACTGTGAAGGCGTACATTCATAAAATGTTTTAAAATACTTAATCATATACTTCTGGTCTGAGAAACCACATTGAAGTCCTATATTCATTAGATTCATATCAGTTGAAAGAGCAAGTCTAGCTGCATTTTCAGTCATTATAGTATATTTGAGCCACCTGAAGCCATGTCCAAATTTCTCCAGTATATCAGTTCTTAAATAAGTATAATTCACCCCTAGCTTTTCTGCAATTTCCTTAAGGGACAAATTCTGATACTCACCAAAATTTAAAAATATCTTTCTGTAAAGCATCTTATTCCTTGTAATAATATAATCACTAAATCTGTTTAAATCATTTCCTACTGAAAGATAATCAAAATTTCTATACATGTATTTCACAAGCTCTGTAGCTGCTAATACTATATTACTGCACTCATTTTCATCCTCTTCATAGGAACATATTAAGTCCTTTAATTTTAACTCTAGTGCTTTATATTTACTAGGATTCTTATGTCTATACCTATTTGAATTACAAAGTATAACTGAGTCTTCATAACCCCCATATACTTTTTTACAGAACTCTTCACTTATTGATGTAACAACTATTAAATTATCATTAGTTACACCTTCAAGCTTATGAACTTCCCTAGGGTTTATTACAGCAAAATCCCCACGCTCCATTATATTATCCCTTGCCCACATCCTTATACTAACTTTTCCTGAAACCACCATGACAATTGTCAAATCATCATGCCAATGATATGGATACTTTCTGACAATTTTAACAGTAGAATTAATCCCTAAAGAATTTCCCATTTATTATGAATCCCCCCTCATGTTATTTACCTGACCACGATTCATTCTTCTGTTAAAGGTATTATATATTTCTTATTATATTTCTTCTATGATAAATGTCAGGTAAATAAAAAGTAATTTTTTTCAAACACAAGTTTTTTTTATAAAATAGGATAGTTTTTGATAGTTTTTTACAAAATTACTCTATAATTAGGAAAACCGCTGAAAAAGTACCTACGGTTGATTCTTGTCTACAATATGTTGGGTTCCATTGTTGATAGAAAGATACATACTGTGGTATAAGAATTTCAAATAGGACTTTTTTCAGTGGCCTGATAATTAGGTGATTCTACTTTAATATCTAGGTATGAAATAAGTCCATCCACCACATAAGGATCAAACTGTTTTCTAATATTTCTATGTATTTCTATCAAGGCATCTTCCCTAGACATTTTTTTCCTGTATGGTCTATCATTTCTTATTGCATCATATGAATCTGCTACAGATACTATTCTTGAAATAAAAGGAATATTAAATCCCCTAAGTCTTTCAGGGTATCCCCTACCATCATATCTTTCATGGTGATGAAGAATACATTTCCCTATGAATCCTAAATCCGTATCTTCCGAAAAAATTTCATAACCATATTTACAATGTCTTTTTACAATCTCATACTCATGGCTTGTGAGTGGAGCCTTTTTATTTAGTATATCTTTATTAACAAACTTCATTCCTATATCATGGAGTAATCCAGTAACATAAGCACACTCAACTTCATAAGTTTTACATCCCAACTCCTTTGCTATTTCTTTACTTAAAAGGGCTACATTTTCACAATGTCTTTTCAAATCATTATCATAAAGATTTACAGTATTAATTATTGTGCTCATGGATTTAATAAACACTTGATCTTTAATGTCCATTAGCCCTTTAATATTTTCTATAGAATAATCATAATTAGCTTCATTAATGCCATCTATTATATATTTCATATTTAACCCCCTTTTATTTACATTGACTTTAAGGCTATAAGTAAAATATAATATCATTCTACTATATATAACTTATAAGTTCAATATTAACTTATAGGTTTCTGTTAATATAAGGAAAGTGCTGTTATATTACTATTAGGTGATATTTAATGAATATTGATTATAAACTAATTGGTGAAAGAATAAAAAAATTCCGACAAGAAAAAGCAATTACACAAAGTACTTTATCTGAAATGCTCGATGTATCTAATGTATACGTAAGTAAGATAGAGAGGGGAGTAGCTAGGGTCAATCTAGAAATGCTCTTCAAGATATCTACTTTACTAGAAGTATCTGTATCTCAGCTTTTAACAGGAATTGATGAGGATGCAAATAATTATTTAGATGTGGAGATATCAAAACTTATGGAACATTCTTCTGTAGAAGAAAAAAGAATGATATATAATGTTGTAAAAGCTATTATTAAAGACTAATATATTTAAAGGGTTATCTCAACGTTGAGATAACCCTTTAATCTATTAATCCGAGCTCATATTATTTTTTCAATACTGAAACTTTACTACTATTTAGGTAATCTATAACTATATCCAACTGTGAGAACATATCTCTAGAAATCTCAGATGCTTCTTTCATTAGTCGACTTATTTCAAATGTTTCATTTGACTTAATTGCATACTGAACTTTATCACCAATACTGTGAAATCTACCATGTAGTTCATCAACTCTATCCCAATTATCCTTAATCTTTATATCATTAATATCAATAGAATGATAAAAATGACCAAATGCACATTTTTTATCATTTGTCTGTAATGGCTTTATCTCCATATCATCAATCATACTTTCTAAAACCCTGTACCAGTTTTTATGTGCTTCCTTTGCTGCAAGTATCTGCTTAACTATATCACTATTTTTTACAGGATGCGCCCCCTGATTTATAGCATCAATTTGATTTTTGACAATTTCTGATAGTTCATCATCTATTTCTTTTATTTTTTTAGATATTTTAGAACTTTTCTCAGCATCCCTTTGTATATTTGAAGTCATTAAATTAAGTTCCTGAGCGTCTTGACTTGATGATTCCATGGCACTATTAATTTCAGTTACCGATTCCTTTATACCTTCCATTTTAACTGACATATGATCAACATCTTCTACTGTTTTCTCTAGCAAGGAAACATTATTGGATATCGTTTCATACACCATGTCAATTTTTCCGTTCATTTCATTTGTTGAAATCAAGGTATTTTCCATACTACTTTTACCTGCATTAGCAGATGTCTGAATATCTTTAACAAGTCCCCTCATACTTCCAAGACTCCTTGTTGTATCCTCTGCAAGTTTTCTTATTTCACCAGCAACTACAGAAAATCCCTTACCATGTTCTCCAGCTCTAGCTGCTTCTATTGATGCATTTAGTGCTAAGAGATTAGTTTGATCAGCAATTTTTTCAACTGCATCTACTATTCCTGTTACACTATTTGCAAGATAGATAAGTTTTTCTATACTAGTATTCATATCACTTGCATTATCATTTACAACATTTTTCAATCTATTTATATCTTCAATTTGCTTTATACTTTCATGATTCATTTCTACTATTTCAGAAGAAGAATCAGCTAATAAATGTAAATTATCAGCGGTCTCAGTCACAAGCTCATTAACAACATTCATGCTTGCTGTAGTTTCCTCGACAATAGCTAAATTAGATTCACTCACACTGGCAAGTTGACTAGATAATTCCTGAAGATTATTAGATAGGAAAGATGTCTCCACATCAAAACTACTAAGTTTAATAAGTGTTCTCATAAGCTCCTTTGTCTTATCATTCATTATTTTTTCTGAATTGAACAACCTATTAAAATAATTTCCAAGTATGATGTTGTCCTCTTTCTTTACCATTGGAAGTTCTAGGTCATGTCCTTCAAACTTTTTACCAATCACTTCAATCATTGATCCTACTTCTTTACATTTATTATTAAACATTCTTAACAATCCTCTCAAAAGTTATACCCCTATTATAGGGGGTTGGAGGAATTTATCAAGAACTTTTAGAGATTATTAACACAATGTTTACAATATTTACTTAAAGTTTTTATTTCAGTAATTTATAAATGTATCACAAGGCCATCAGTATTAATAATTATTCTATCTTACATCATCATTTCTTTAACATACTCTATAAATTTTTTAAGAGCAGGTGAAACCTCTTTAAATGATTTAACAGCGATACAAAGCATTGTATATTGTTCTGGATCTAACTTTTTTATAAGAACATCCCCACTCCAGTTTTCCGACGTTAGACTGTTATTCACTGAAATTCCAAGGCCAGCTGCTACCATAGAAAATGATGAATAATCACTTTGAGTAGTATACTTTACATCTGGGCTAATACCTTTAATTCTAAACATCCTATCAACATCATTGTCTTTATTAGGTAACGACATAATAAATGCTTCTTCATTTAGTGAATCTAATGGAATTTTGTCTAGTGTTGCCATTTTATGATTTTTAGGAAGCCATACTACTAAATCATCCCTATGGATATCAATCCAATCTATATCATATTCTCTTTTTCCCATAAAGCAACAATCTACCTTTCCCTCATTCAGTAGATTATATAAATCATTATTTCCAGCCTCAACAATATCTATATTAATTTTAGGATAATCATCAGTAAACTTCTTTATAATTTTTGGCAACCAGTTATAGGAAATACTATAATAAGTTCCTATCTTTATACTACCAGTTTCAAGGCCCTTAACATTTTCACTTATTTGTTTTACATGATCACTCCACCTTACTATTTCCCTAATACCTTTCATTACCCTTTCACCATCGTCTGTAAGCTCAATCCCCCTACTACTTCTCTTTATTATTTTTATACCTAACTCATCCTCTATTGAATTAACCATCCTAGTTATTCCTGAAGGAGTGTAACCTAATTCATCAGATGCTGCTGACAAACTTCCAAGTTCTACAGCCCTAATTAGTGCCTTGCATTTTATAGTATCCATAAAACCTCCACCTATGTGACATTTCGTCATAATAAATTTGATATATTATATATTCTATCATATCAATTAAGTCTGTATAATTCACTATAGATTAGAAGACAAAAATAAAAATATTTATGAAAGATATTTATGAAAGAAGGATAAAACAATGAAAACAAAACATGCCGAAATACTATTAGCCTCAGTAATCATAGCAAGAAGTACATCATATCTTTTTTCAAAAGTATGCCTAGAAACAATGGCACCTTTTACTTTGCTATCTATTAGATTTACAATTGCTTTGGCAATACTTTTAGTAATTTATCGTAAACGTATTGCTAAAATTACTAAAAATGATCTAAAATATGGCTCTATACTAGGCCTTACTATGTCAAGCTTTATGATAGTTGAAACAATAGCATTAAAGACAACTGACTCTGCAATGGTTGCACTGCTGGAAAACACATTTATTATTATAGTTCCTATCATCTTAGCTGTAGCTTATAAAAAACTACCTAGCTTCAGTGTTGTTTTGAGCATTATAGTATCCTTTACCGGAGTAGTACTTTTGAATTATAAAGGTGGTACAATTAGTCTTTCTTTTGGTGAAATGCTATGTATCATAACAGCCATGATTTACGGATTGTATATAATACTTACAGGACAATTAGCAAAGAAATCCGATCCAATACTAATAGGAATAGTACAAATAGGAACCCTCGCTATAATATCAACAATTGTAACTTTTTCAACAGAAACACCAGTACTACCAAGAACAAGTACAGAATGGACAAGTATACTTATTCTTGCAATAGTATGTACTGTATTTGGCTATACTTTTCAGCCTATGGCACAAAAAAACACATCAACAGAAAGAGCAAATATTTTCTGTGGACTTAATCCCGTATCCGCAACAATTTTAGGTGCAGTTTTTATGGGGGAAAGTCTTACTCCATATGGTGTAATCGGAGCCCTACTAATAGTACTTAGTCTATATATTTCTGGTATAAAAAGTAATAAAAAAAGAAAAAGAAAAGTACAATCTGCTTATTAAATAAACTTAAGGGATAGCAATTATTTGCTATCCCTTATCTGTTCATGCATCTCTAAAAACTTACTAAGCATTCCTATTCTAAACTGAATATCATCATGAAATTCAGACAGTATCTCTCTACCTTTCTCAGTTATGCTGTATACTTTTTTCTTAGGACCAACATCACTTTCCATCCACTGGGAAGTAATACAATTTTTCTTTTCCATTTCACCTAATTTCCTATATATTATAGCTGTATCCAGTCTATTTCCGGGGAAAAGTTCTACAAGCTTATTATATATCCCAAGCCCGTGATTTGGCTCCATTGATAGAACTAAAAGTATAAATGCCGGTGCCATTCTGCCCCTTTGATGTAATTTCATACTATCCCCCCTAGCCTAATTCTTCAGCACGATTCACTATATATCCTACATTTTTTTCTGTTAATAATTTTTCTATAATAAAACCACTAATAAAGTATACTAACATACTTGTAATTACATGAATCGAAGTAAACTTGCCTCCAAAATTTATCCACTCAAACATAAATATCGGAAGTTTAACACTTGTCCAAGCTCCTAAAAATAAAAACACATTGGAAAATCTCGCACCCTTTCTAATAAGAAGAGCTGCTATAGGAAAAGCAACTACCAAAGGACCAGCTCCTACTGCCCCAAGCAATACTGAAAGTAGTACCCCAAGTAATCCAGAATCTTTTCCCATGTACTTAACCATAACTTCCTTAGGAACCCATACATCCATCAATCCTATTAATATAAAAATAGGAGGAAGTACTTTCCCAACAGAAGCAAAATTATCTAAAGCATTCATTGAAGCAATTTCACCTTTCACAGGGCTATAGATAAATAGGCCTATTAAAGAAATTATTGATAGTACAAGTAGCTTATTATTCTTAATATATTTTATCATAACAATCCTCCTACAACTGCAATAAATAGAATACTAGCTATAACAGCAAAGATATTCCTAAGTATAGCAGCCTTCTTACCGAAATATTCTATTTCCATAGGCAAACTCACTATTCCTACCCCCATAAGTGATGATATAAATCCAGCAACTTGGGGGTAACCTGCACCATTTTCTATCAATGTAGCTCCAAGAGGAAATGCGATAAAACTAGGAATAAATGATACCGATCCAATACCTAAACCAAGAAGTATTCCCAGTAAGCCTGATTCCTTTCCAAACAATTGACCAATCAAATCAGCATTAATTATGCTAAATATGACACCCATAAGAATCATCATTCCCATAAGCATCTTAAGATTTTTTATAAAGGACTTGTAGGCTTTCTTCAAAGCCTTATAAGTTTTCTTTCTATCCTTAATAAATGAAAGAAGTAATAGACCAAAAGCAATTATATATAACGATCCATTCATATTGTCACCTCACTATATGTTATTTGCATATAGTGTAACAAGAAAAAGAGTATATGTCAACAACATATACTCTGAATTATTATATTTCAAATTTTTCAAGTACCCTATGAAGATCTTCTGATAGCTCTTTTAGTTTATCTGCTTCAGATGAAAGATTTTCCATTATAGCTAGTTGCTCTTCAGTAGTAGCACTCATTTCTTCCATAGAAGCCGATGTCTCCTCAGATGCGGCAGATATACCTTCAATAAACTCAACCAGTGATTCTTTAGTAGACCTTATTTCTACAGCCGAATCCTTGGATGCAGAAGTCAATTCAAATAAATTATCTAAGTTCTTAATAATTTCTTCAAATATTTCACCAGTTTTTCTTACTACAGCGACATTGTCCTGAACGATTCTTTCAGAATCTCCAGTATGCTCTACAGCCTGCGTAGACTTAGACTGAATATCACTGATTTTTAATCTTATTTCTTCTGTAGCTTCATTAGTCTGTTCTGCTAGCTTTCTAATTTCATCTGCAACAACTGCAAAGCCTTTACCAGCTTCCCCAGCTCTTGCAGCCTCTATTGATGCATTTAAGGCTAGTAAATTAGTTTGTCCAGAAATATCATTTATCATATCAACAATTGTTGATATCTCATTAGATGATTGGTCCATCTCATTTACAATAGTTTTTATTGTTGAAACCGATTCTTGATTTCTCTTTGATTGTTGATTCAACTCTTCTAAGGTTCCAGTTCCCTCATTAGACAAGACTTGAACATTTTTTGTAGAGTCAAAAATACTCTCGATTTTTTGAATTATATCCTCAATTTCATTGGATAAACCATGTATATTTTCTACACTTTTTTCAGTCTCCATTGCTTGCTCAGAAGAAGCCTCAGCCACTTCATTTATGGCTGTACTCACTTCATTAAGAGCAATTTTAGATTCATCCGATATTTTTACCATAGTCTCAGATGCACTACTTACATTATCAGAAGATGTGTAAGCTTCACTAATTACACTTCTAATATTCTCAACAGCATCATTATATGCATTACCTATCTGACCAATTTCGTCTTCTGACCTTACTTCAAGTGTATTAACTAAACTTCCTTTACCTAAACTAACCATATTCTCAAGTAATTTAGGTACATTTTTAAGTACTATTCTTATTGTAATGTATACTGCTATTATAAGTATTAACATAACAATAAGGAACATACCATAGTTCAAATATATGAAACTTTTAATGACATCTGTTGTTTCATTTTTAGGGATACTAGCTCCTACAGCCCACTCAGTAGTGTTCATAGGTACATATGCAAAATATTTACTCTCTCCTTCGTAATCATACTCACCAATTCCCATTTTTCTTTCTAGCATTTCCTTTTGAAAATCAGCCAAAGTAGCATTCAAATCTTCAAGTTTACTGTTTCCAACTAAACTTTTGTCAGGATGATAAATAAAATGTCCTTCCGAGTCTATCAACGATGGATAACCAGAACCACCAATTTTATAATCCCCCATAAATTCTGATACATCATTTAAGGATACATCAATTGCAGCAGCACCAATAATTTTATTATTCTTTTTTATAGGATAGATTATTGAAACTACAAGTTCTTTCGTCAAAGAATCTATGTATGGATCAGTGAAAACAAGCCCATCTTCCTTTTGCATCTTTTGATACCAAGGTCTTTCTGTAATCACAAAGCTCTCATCCGTATAAAAATCCATTCTATCAATTATAGTATCACTAGCATCTTCCGAACCAATGTAAACTGAAGTAATACTCTTATCAGAATTCTTGATATAGCCTAAAGTCTCAGTAACTTTTTTATAGTTTCTTAAGTCTTGTTTCTGGCTCCTATCATCATATTCATCAATAATATCAACTATATCCTGATTCATAACCATTTGCTCTACCATCATGCCGTACTTTTCAAAGACAAGATCCAGTTCCTTTGACACAATATTAGCATCCTTCACAAGACCTTCCTTTGCCTTCTCTTCCAATACATTAGACACCCTATTATTAATTAATGCTCCCATAATTGCAAAAGAAGCCACAATAACAATAAGTATAGTCCCTAGTATTTTCCACTTAATACTTTTTTTCAAAACTTTTGTCCCCTTCATTTATGTATTTCCCAACCACAAATGAACAATCTAGATTATACTACAATCATCCAGAAAAGAATCTGAACTATGACATAGTACTATCTAGTCAAAATTGACTCAAAGCTATTATACATTAAATTACATTAAAAGAAAATGAAGTAACAAATAATCAGAATTTTCTAACCAACTTACAATAATTCAAGTAGTTTTAAATGATTATTTGGAATAATTTTAATCCGTTTTAAAAGCAAAAAAGAGCCTTTTTAAAGGCTCTTATTTTCTATTATATTCCTGACTTCATCAATTTTCTTACTAGAAATTATTATGACTCTACCACTTTTCATTTTTATTTGAATTACATCATAACCACCGAAAAAATATCCTTCATACTTTCCAGCCTTCTTAACTTTAAATCCCTTATATTTAAACCTAGCATTATATTTTCCAATATAAATATCATCAATGTCTTCAAAGCTCAAATCAGTATAAGTAAACTTAAAAGGTACACATTTATAACTTATTCTATCTTCATATATTATCATTTCAAGCTCTACGCTTCTAATAAAGAGATATAGTCCTATAGCAAGTCCAATTAAGAACCACTCTTGGGTTATAAGGGCTAGTATAACTGCTATTATACTGAATCCTATAACTAAATAATTTAAATATTTAGCTGGTTTTTGAAGCTCTTTAAATCTAACAATTTCACTCATATTACTACCACCTGTCTAATTTATTATGTCAGTTAATAATAACACACCCATCTGAGTTATTATAGATATATTTTCTACAATATTACTTAATATACAGCATAAAATATCCAAAAGCCATAATTGATGTATCAGCTATAATATGGATAATCCATGAATTCAGAAATGATTTAGTCCTTGTATTAATGTAATTAAAGAATACTCCTACCAAACTTAGCCCCAGCACACATATAAATACCAATAATGGGCTAAACCAACTTGCAAACATAGCCATATGATAAAGACCAAAAAGGATTCCTGAAAATAATGATCCTACTAGTCTTCTCCCTTCACTATCCAATCCTAAATATACTATTCCCCTAAAGAAAAATTCTTCAATAAATGAATTAATAAAAGTGATATATAATGCTACAAATATAAAAACAGACTTGGTAACTTTCAATTTTTCAGCTAGCTCCAGTCTCAGAGATACAAAATCTATAGTTGGAGAAAATACTATCCCTAAGATTATTATTAATAATGCTCCTAATATTCCAAAAATAAATGCATGCTTTAAATTACTGAAGTTATTTCTATCCAGTTTAAATTTCTTAACATCTCCTTGTGACTGATTTTTTCTAAGATAAAGCATAGGTAACACTACAAAGAGTACTAGTTTTAGACTTGATTTAATAAGATAACTGACCCCAACACTCTGTTCAACAAAATAAAGAATACCACAAGAAATAAGAGCATATATTATGATTAATACTTTCTTCATCTTCAACACCTCAAGAAAAGTATAATACATAAATATGCTCTATAGTTGTTTGACTAAAATTCTTCACTTAATATTAATTAAATTTTTATATTTATTTTGAATTCCTAATCACAATAGTTCAGTAATCATTTACTTCTTTTTAACAGGTATTTGAATTTCAGTAAGCCACTCATCCTCACTATCCTTATTCCAAATCCCATCAATATACGATTCCCTAGCTAATCCAATTACCTCATAACCATTATCTTCGATCCATTCGTAAGCAAAGTGGTAAGCTTCTCTAAAAAGGCTGTATGATCCTTTGTGAAAAATACAAAGGGCTTCATTTACAGCTTCTATCTTTTTAAACTTAACCATATCAGAATCTTGGCAGTAATCAACTACCGCTTCACATACTTCAACATCTATATCCTTCTCCCTGTACTCTTTGTCATGATACATATTAAAACAATACTCAGGCTCAGCACATACTGCACCTAATCTTTCCATTTCCTTACCCATTTTAGGGATTCTATCAAAATATGAATCATAGCTCTCAGCCTTAAATCTCATAGATGCAACTATACACTCTGGAAGTGACTTAATTATAGGATTATATTTCATAATACTTTCTCCCTTCATTCTCTTAAGATAGTTTCTAACATTGGACAGTTTATCTTTCTCTTCCTCTATCCTATCAAGCAATTCATTTTCCTGGACTTTTAAAAATATTTCTGCACTTTTATCATCATCTATTACCAATAATATATCCTTTAATGAAAGTCCCATTTGCTTTAGGGTAATTATCTTACTAAGCCTAGTAAACTGGTCACTGCTATAGTATCTATATCCATTATCTTCATCAACATAGGCAGGTTTAAGTAGGCCTATTTCGTCATAGTGCCTTAAGGTTTTTGCAGTTATTCTATTCATTTTAGAAAATAGTCCTATTGAATACATAATCTCACCTTCACTTTTTTATCTATAAAGTTTATTACCCCACAATATAATCATATAGCAATTATTATGCTATACTATCACCCCTTTCTCACTTTCAGTATAGTGCTTTCCCTAAGGGGAAGGTCAAGTAATTAATTATTCAATTCTTTAGATTTTAAAATAACTTTTTTCAACTTTTCGTAAGTTCCATCAGCCTTAGAAAAAGGACAATTTGCCATACATATTCCACACCCAGTAGTTTTATTAAACTGTGGATAGCATTTCTCCTTTGTTATACTAGTTTTCATATCTCCAAAACCCTTTATATTTTCCCTGATTGTTTCTTTATCTGATTTTATTGCTCCCATAGGACAGTTTCTTTCACACTTCCTACAGCTTTTACAAAATGTTTCAATCCATTTATGTTTATCACTGTCAGTAAACTCAAAGTACTTATCTTCGATAAATATCATGGTAATTTTCAATACCTACCAGTCGGTATGTTATTGTCCTAACAAATGCCCCTTTCGGGGCACACTACTATACTATTAACTTAAATACAGCATCTACATTATTCCTTAGTAATGGTTTTAAATCTACATGATCTGTTAACAACCACTGATTTATGCTACCTAACACAGTTGACATTATTACGTCAACAAACTTTTCCACATCAATTTTTTCCGATAAAGCACCTTCTAATTGACTATTTACTACTGCCTTTAAAAGTTCTTTTCTCACCTTAGATAATCTTTCTGTATTCTTTTTTCTCAAAGATTCATTCTTCATTAGCATGTTTATCAAAAGCATTTGATAAGATTTCAACTTATCATAATCGTTTACAATACCAAATTCATCTAAGTCAAAAAAAGTATCCACTATTGTCATTATTTTTTCATAAAAACTGTTAGCTTCATTATCTAATATTTCATAATGACTATCTAAACTACCATAGAAATACCTACTTACTATCTCTTCTATAAGCTCATTCTTATCCTTAAAGTGATAATAAAAAGCCCCCTTGGTAAGTCCAGTTCTTTTAATAATTGTATTTAGTGAAACCCCATCAATACCTGACTCAAGGAAAGACTCAAATGCGGTTTCAAGTATCATTTCTTTTACTTCCATATAATCCCCCTACATACCACTTGGTATGTCGTTATATTATCACTGAATATCATACCTGTCAAATCAAATTTTTAATCCAATATTTCATCATAATGGTATAATTATAATAACAATATAAAAGGATGGTAAGCAATGAAAAAAATTAAAAAAACTAATTTACCAAGTACTTTAGACAAATGTGAGGATTTTTTTGAGTATGCAAATCAATGCATGTATTTAGACGAAGACCTAGCAAACCTACATATAGAAAAATCAGAAGTTTATGAAGACGCTTTTGATAAATTATACTTTGAAAATGTTATTTTTGATCAATGCGACTTTTCTGAAGTTAGTATGAAAAAATGCTCCTTTAAAAATGTACTATTCGATTCATGTTCCTTTGTAAATTGCAACTTCACTGGAGGATGGTTCAATCAATGTGAAATCAAGGGTTCTAGATTCAAAGGCTGTAACTTTTCAGATAGTGTTTTGACAGATATAACAACACTGGACAGCAATTTCAGATACTCCGATTTTTCAAAGACCGACTTCCAAAGAACACTTATATCAAATAGTGATTTTTCCGAAGTATTTTTCGCAAACTCTAGCTTTAAAAACTTCTATATAGAAGATACTAAATTAACAAGGGCAGAGTTTTTCCAGACATCCCTATCAGAAATAGATCTATCAAGTTGCTCAATTGAAGGAATAAGAGTATCAGACAACTTTTATGAATTAAGAGGAGCCCTAGTGAATATGTATCAGGCTGCGGATTTGGCTAAATTGCTGGGGGTAAGGATTAAGTAGCAAAATCTCGTCACTTTGTTCCTTTTTTTGGGCCTAGCATCACCAGAGGTGATAGCCTAGCATTAGCTATTAGCTAACAGCCCAGCAAAATATACTATGTACTTTTAGCCCAGCAGTTGTTTTACAACTAGAGCATAGATATTTCTCTTAGGAGAAATTATTTAAATTTATTTTGTAATATCGCAAAATACACCTTGTACTAAAGTCAAAATGACTTTGCTGGGCTAATACAATAAGTATTGCTGGGCTGATATCCAAAATATCGTTAGGCTCGAATCAAAGATTCGGCTAGGCGTAAAAAAATGATTCCTAAAAAATAGGAATCATTTTTTTTTACTTATCAAACACACATCTCTTCCCATAAGTATGATAACATCCATTACATGACTTACACTTAGCCTTATAGTTCTTATCCTCAGCCCATTTATTAGCTAAATCCGGCTCATAAATAAATGGTCTGGCTATTCCAAAATAATCAACAACATCTTCATTTAGAAGCTCTTCCATTAAATCAGTACTTCTATTTCCACCTGTTAGGATTATTGGGATATTTACTTCTGTTCTTAGTTTTTTAGCAAATCCTTTAAAATATGATTCTTGCGATTGTTCTTTTATTTTTCTTGCTGGTCCTAAATTGTTTTTAAGTACTGCTTTAGTAGATTCATTTCCACCACTTATTTCTACGCAGTCTAGGCCTTTTTCTTCTAGGACTTTTATTACTTTAATACTTTCTTCTTCACTTAAACCACCATTAAAGAAATCTTGACTGTTTATCTTCATAAAAACAGGATAATCTTTTCCAACTTTTTCACGAATATTTTCATATATTTCCACTATGATTCTCATCCTATTTTCTATAGAACCACCGTACTCATCACTTCTCTGATTATAATGGGGACATAAAAACTGACTCAGTAAATATCCATGGGCACCGTGCATTGCTACCCCGTCAAAGCCCGCTTTCTTTACTCTTAATGCTGCATTAGCATACGCATTTACTAAATACTCAATATCATCTTTAGTCATTTCCTTAGGCATAATACCTGATATTTCATTTCTAATAGCTGAGGGGCCAAATATTATATTGTCATCATATCCCATATTAGATTGAGTACCACCATAAACGATTTGCATTATTATCTTAGAATCATGGGAATGAACCATATCAGTTAGTTCCTTGTATTCCTTTATAAATGAATCATCATAAATTCCCATCATTCTAGGATTAGGCTGTTCTTCTTTACAAACATAAGCGTAACCTGTAAATATTGCTCCAACTCCACCTTTGGCAAGTTCCTCATATATTTCAAACAACTCATCAGTCATATGACCATCTTCTCTAGCAAGTTCTTCCCAAACGGCCCCTTTAAACAACCTATTTTTCAAATCCAAATCCTTAATTGCACTTTTATCAAAAATACTTTTCATCTTTTCACTCCTTCTCTTTATCCAGAGAATATCATCTTAAATATAGCCCTACAAGTACGCACTTTTTCGTTAGTTGACTTACCTGAAAGTTAGTTTAGCTATTGGAATGGGTAGACACTTACATAATGAAAACTTTTCAAAAAACAAAATTATAGACCATACTTATTCTTGAAGCTATCATTAATAAATGATACTATTCCTAAGTAAGAAATTATATTGAGGTGACTTATGATTAAATATAAAAATAAAGAATACTATTATCCCTTGGATTTTGGTATGGACCTTGTAAGGGGCAAATGGAAAAGTATTATCCTTTGCAATATAAATGATAGTCCTAAGAGATTTTCTGAGCTAGATCAAATATTAAGTGGTATCAGTCAAAAAGTACTTTCTGAAAACCTATCACAGCTTGAGGAAGAAAATCTAATAATAAAAAATGTTTTGCCCGTTATTCCTCCCCATGTAGAATATAGTCTTACTGATAAAGGCAGTGCCTTATTAAAAATACTCCACAACCTTGAAGAATGGGTAAATGAGTATTACCCTGAAATAAAAAAAGACAAAGAAGCTGGTCTATAATTCAACAATTTTTTCAAGAAAGGGTTTTATCATGAAAACATTAAAAATGCAATTTTACAACAATGTTAATCCATCTCTAAAAAAATATATAAGCCATTACTGGACAACATCAGGTGATTTAAATGATAAAAAGCCCTTTCAGTTAATTCCTATGGATCATGTGGATATCACAGTTCCCTTAAATGGATCTTACATTTTTGAACTCAAAGGGCAAGCTACATTAGTAAACAAAAGTATATTCCACGGCCTTAGGGATAGCACTATAACAGTTTCCCAAAACAAATCACTAGACTCATTTGGGATTAGTTTCACCCCCTGGGGATTCTACTATCTATATAAAGATAGCCTTCACCTTATAAATAATAAGATACTATATTTATCTCAACTTGATACACAGCTTAATGAAGTAATTAATAGATGTATCGAGTCTCATTCACCAATCGCCGATATGATTGAAGCCATAGAAAGCTATCTAATAAGTCATTATAAAACAAGTAAACACTATACAGAATCTATTGAAATAATTGAAGATTATATTAATACTCCTTTAGATTCCGTTAAAGAATACTGCCAACTTAAAAATGTACAAAGAAAAAAATTGGAGAGAATCTTCAAGAAGTATGTAGGCTTATCTCCAAAAGAATTCAAGGCACGATCAAAGTAAGTATCAGGCTATCTTAGGACTCGTACATTGTATTGCGAGGTATATCGTGTTACAATAGTATATAAAGAAGGAGGCCTATTATGAACAAAGAAATAATGAAGGGAAGCATAGATATCCTTATACTCTCCCTTATAGCTCAAAGAGACACCTATGGCTATGACATAGCTAAAACTATCAAATCTAAAAGCAATGACCTATATAAAATGGGAGAAGGAACCCTATACTCTGCTTTAAAAAGACTTGAAAACAAATCCTATATAAAATCATACTGGGGTAGTTCTGAGGAAGGTAGTAGACGTAAGTACTATAAGATTACAGATGATGGACAAAAAGCATTAGATAAGAAATATCTTGAGTGGAAAGAAATAAATACACTTGTTGATGTGTGTTATCAGGGGGTAAAAATATGAATTCCACGAGATACATAGATAGATATTTAGAAAATCTACTTTCAAAAATAGACTGCTCCAAAGCAGAAAAATTTCAACTTGAAATAGAACTATTAGACCACTTAAATATGATCAAAAAAGATTATTTACTAATGGGTTTAACAGACGAACAGGCTGAATTACTTGCTATAAAAGACTTCGGAGATGAAGATTTTCTATGTAATAACCTTAATGAAAGTTATAGCAAAAAAAATAAGATCATCAGATATTTTATAAATTGTATAAGCTTCATATACTTTGCAGTACTAATCAAGCTTTTATTTCTAGGTACTAGAAAATACATACTTTTCAGAACTTATAATATAGTCCCATTAAAACAAATAAATGAATACATAAGCAATCTAAATACTTATGACCTCTACTATAATTTACTGGGAAATATCATCCTATTTATTCCCTTAGGATTCTTAATACCATTTATATTCAAGAAAAGAAATAATTTTTGGGATAACATACTAATCACCTTAATTTTTGCTACTACTATAGAATCCTTACAATACATATTGGTAAGGGGTGCATTTGATATTGATGATATTATTCTATATACAATAGGCTCCCTAATTGGATACCTGATTCATAAAACATATATTTATATAGTAGTAAAACTAAATAAATACAACTGGATACCTGAATAAAAAGGTGTTGCTGATTGGCCTCACCTTTTTCATTATATTTATATACTTATTTCAGTCTCAAATACAGACACAGCATTTCCAACTATCTTTACCTGAACAGGACATTCATTTTCAACTGTTACTCTTACTTCTATTTCACCTTTTCTCCCCATAGCTTCCCCTTGTAAAGCCATAAATCTTACTTCATCACCATGATAATCAACAAGACCATACTTAACAAGATAAGCCCCTAAAGGCCCATTTGCATTTCCTGTTACAGGGTCTTCATTAATTCCAATAGCAGGGGCAAACATTCTTCCACATACCTTATAATTCTCATCCTCATCCAGTACAAATACATAGAATCCATTACATCCAATTCTAGAACTCAGTTTACTAAGGCTATTATAATCAGGAGTCAGATTATTCAAAAGTTCCCTACTCTTAATAGGAATCATAACCTTTGAATGACCCGTTGAAACTATTTGTATCTTAGTATCTTTTATTAAGTCCTTTTCTCCAATACCAAGTCCTTTTAAAAGTACCTTCTTATTCTCCCCTTTGATTTCATCACCAAATTCTATTTTCCCCTGGGTCATTGTTATCCTGTAATCATCATTTTCATAGGCTATATCTACAGGAAGTATGCCAGCACCAGTCTTATTAAGTATAGTTTTGTTCTTAATACTATTTTCCTTAGCATATATATACATAGACCCAATCGTGGCATGGCCACAAATAGGTACTTCACTTGACGGAGTAAAGTATCTTGTATGTACATCATAATCTTCATTATTTGACTCAAATATAAAAGCAGTTTCTGAATTATTAAGTTCCCTTGCTATTTTTTGCATATCTTCCTTTTCAAGTCCTTCAGCATTGAGTACCACCCCCGCTGGATTTCCAGTGAATTTCTCTGTGGTAAATGCATCAACTTGATATAACTTATAATTTTTCATAGTATTTAGCCCTCTCTTATGATTTACTAATAATATTTTAAAACTATTATAGCCTACTTTTACTATCTATCAAAGCCAATCCTTTTATCAACACTTCTTAACTCAGATCTACTTATACTTGATATAAATATGTTGAAAATAAGTAGACCTATACCTGAAAATATACTTATATATTCTCCGTAGCCTTTGTTTAAGACTATTCCCGAAAGAATAAATGCAATAGGTGATACTATTTTAGCAAGACCTATTCCTAAACTTAATACTCTTCCCCGAAAAGCTTCATCAACAATTGTTTGAACAGTATACATAAGTCTTATATCTATTACCGAAACCGTACTCCCTAAAATCCCCATCATAAGGAAGTAATAAAGAGTAATCAATCCTTCGCTGCCTCCTGTAAAAATTGGTATAGAAATAAGCATCAAAACTATAGATAGTACAATACAACCCCTGAATATTATTAATTCAAAACTTATCTTTGAAATAATTTTTTTAATAACTATTGCTCCTATTATCATCCCTAAAGGTAATCCGCTTTGGATAATTCCCAGAGACTTTGCTGGGTACTGGAAAATATTATTTATTATAAATGGAATAGGAACCATCACTCCTAGTCCCAAAAAGAAACTTATACCTGAAAATGTGCTAAATATTTTAAACAGCTTGGGATTGTTTTTAAGATATGAAAATCCTTCTATAAAGGAATCCTTAACACTATCGTCTTTAGATATAATATAATCTGACTTATTATATTCAAAATCAATGAAACACTCAGATATAGCAGAAGATATAAAAGAAATACCATTTATTAAAATAAAGATTTTTATATCAACAAAACCATAAATTACTCCTCCAATAGCTGGCCCAAGAATCATAGCAGATGAATCAATAATTTTTGAGATTGAATTAAGTTTTAATAATTTTTTACTACTTACAACATTGGGTTTTGATGCTTCAACAGTAATCGAAAAAAAGTTTGAAAATATATTCATAAAAAATGTAACAAAATATAATGCAGCTACACTTAAGCCCCATATCGAACCATAGACAAGTAAAAGTAGCATTAATATTCCACATAAAAAATCCATAGACACAATAATATTTTTCTTATTAATCCTATCTGTAAAAACCCCTGCTATAGGATTAATAAATATAAGAGGAATAATGCTAAGAACCAAATTGATAGCAAATCCCACCCCTGATCCAGTTATTTTCAGTATATATAAACCAATAGCAAATGTATAAATATTACTTCCAAACAAGGATACCAACTTTCCACCCATTAATAATAGTAAATTTCTATTTTCTTTATTCATAAGATTCCCTCCTATAAATAGTATAAATAATGGTCCCTAGACCATTTCAATAGTCACTTTTAATCTATTTATAGGCAAAAAAATAAAAGCATTGGGTAAGCCCTATACTTTGATAAATCCGTAGTTCGTTGGTCGTAGTTGGTAGTTCGGAAGTTCAAGACCACAGTTCAAGTCGCTCCTGTCCGTAGAGCTGTGACAAACATATGGAGTGATTTTTCAGTAAGAGATGCGCCCTTACATGGCAAGTCAGGCCATATAACAGATAATTTTTTCTGACAGGCCAGACTTCAACTTGGGTCATTGCTACTTAAAGACCCCCAAACTCAAGTGAATCCTTCCTCATAGTTTCGACCCAGAATGGATTTACTTTAACAGTATATAAGCTCTTTATGTATTATTTAAAGTATCTTTCCGTACGGAAAATATCCTTGTATGAATTGAGTATCAATTTCCCTAGATTAGAATTAGCCATGATACATTCTCACCTAGATATGAACAAAGTGAGCTCCTAGATGCTTTAGCCCTAGACAACAACCTTACTAGCCAGACTTTTATAAATCCGTAGTTCGTTGGTCGT
>JAOARG010000062.1 GCA_025210655.1 Bacillota bacterium | reverse complement strand
TCAGAAGAGTCTCCAGATGAGCATACTGAAGAGTTTTCAGTATTATTTTCAGTAGAATTATCATAAGAAGTAACAGAAGAAGTTACAGAAGAGGTTGCAGAAGAGGTTGCAGAAGAAGTAACAGAAGAAGTTACAGAAGAGGTTGCAGAAGAGGTTGCAGAAGAGGTTGCAGAAGAGGTTGCAGAAGAGGTTGCAGAAGAGGTTGTAGAGGAAAAACCGAAGAAAAAATTATCTTTCTTTGCTAAGTTAAAAAGTGGTCTTACTAAGACTAGTAAGGCTATTACTGATAAGATTGATGATCTTCTTACAAACTACGGTGAAATAGACGAAGATCTTTTTGAAGAATTAGAAGATATACTAATCATGGCTGATATTGGAATGAATACAACTATGAGAATTATTGATGATTTAAGAAAAGAGCTTAAAAAGAGAAAGGTTAATGAAAGTTCTGAAGTAAAGATGGTTTTAAAAGATATTTTAATTAGAATACTTGATGAGCACAATACAGAGTCACTTGATGTTGAAAAAACTCCTATGATAATATTAGTAATTGGAGTAAATGGAGCTGGAAAGACCACATCTATAGGTAAAATGGCATACAATTTCAAAGCTCAAGGTAAATCAGTCCTAATGGCTGCTGGTGATACATTTAGAGCAGCTGCAATTGATCAGTTGCAAGAGTGGGGTAAGAGGGTAGATGTTGATGTAATTGCACACAGTGAAGGTTCTGATCCAGGAGCTATTATATTTGACTCTATACAAGCTGCTAAGAAAAGAAATACGGATGTATTAATTTGTGATACAGCTGGAAGACTTCATAATAAGGTAAACTTAATGAATGAACTTACAAAGATATTTAAGATAATTGATAGGGAATATCCAGAGGCTTCTAGGGAAGTATTGTTAGTTCTGGATGCCACTACTGGCCAAAATGCTGTAGCTCAGGCTAAGACATTTAAAGAATCTTGTGATATTACAGGTATAGTTCTTACAAAGCTTGATGGAACTGCTAAGGGTGGAGTAGTACTAGGTATTAATACAGAACTTGGAATTCCGGTTAAGTTAATAGGTGTAGGTGAAGGTAAAGAAGACTTACAAACCTTTGATACTAAGGATTTCGTAGATGCACTACTAAATATAAATTAATTTAATTTAACTGTTGACAAAGGCCTCGGTATAATATAAAATACATCTGTAAAGCAAATTACCTTTACACAAAAGATGTGAGTTGATGATTATGATTGAAAAAAAACTGAGACTAAGTAGCTTGTTTAATTTTTACGGAAATCTTCTTACTGATAAACAGAAAGAGATACTTGAACAGTATTGTGACTTTGATCTTTCTTTAGGAGAAATAGCTGAAAATCTTAAAATAAGCAGACAAGCAGTATATGATACTGTAAAAAGAGCTGAGAAAGTTCTCGAGAGTTATGAAGACAAATTAGGCCTTATTGCCAAATTTGATTTAACAATTGAGAAGGCATCATTGGCAATCAAAGAAATTGATTTGATTGAAGCCAAAATAAACAGTAGTAGTGAGTTCAATGATTTAGATCAATTAGAAAAGGTAAAGCAGTTAATTAATGAAATTATGGAATAACTTAAAGGTGATTATAGATGGTATTTGAAGGTTTAGCTGAAAAACTGCAATCCACGTTTAAAAATTTAAGAAGCCAGGGAAAGTTGACAGAAAAAGATGTCAAGGCGGCTATGCGTGAAGTTAAGCTTGCCTTGCTAGAAGCAGATGTTAACTTCAAAATAGTTAAGGACTTTGTTAAAAAGGTTACTGAAAGAGCTGTAGGTTCAGATGTTTTAGAAAGTCTTACACCTGGTCAGCAAGTAATTAAGATTGTAAACGAAGAGCTTACTGCTTTAATGGGTGAAACCCAAAGTAAGATCAAGTTTGCATCTAACCCTCCTACGATTCTTATGATGGTAGGTTTACAAGGTGCTGGTAAAACAACAACTACTGGTAAGTTAGCGGCTCTTATGAGAAAAAATTATAGCCGTAGACCTTTACTAGTTGCATGTGATGTATACAGACCTGCTGCTATCAAGCAGCTTCATGTTGTCGGAAATAGTCTTGATATACCAGTTTTTTCTATGGGTGATCAAGTTGATCCGGTTGAAATTGCAAAGCAAGGGGTTGAACATGCTAGAAAGCATGGTAATGACCTTGTGATTATAGATACTGCTGGTAGACTTCATATTGATGAAAAGCTTATGGGTGAGCTTGAAAATATCAAAAAAGAAGTTGTGCCAGATGAAATACTACTTGTTGTAGATTCTATGACAGGTCAAGATGCTGTCAATGTTGCAAAGACATTTAATGAAACTTTGGAAATTGATGGTGTTGTTCTTACTAAGTTAGATGGTGATACAAGGGGTGGTGCTGCTTTATCTGTTAGAGCGGTTACAGGAAAGCCTATAAAGTATGCCGGTATGGGTGAGAAGTTAAATGATCTTGAAGAGTTCCATCCGGAGAGGATGGCATCAAGAATTCTTGGTATGGGTGATGTACTTACTCTTATTGAGAAAGCCCAGGATGCATTTGATGAAAAGCAGGCTAAGGAGCTTGAAAAGAAAATCAAGAATCAAGAATTTGATCTTGAGGATTTCCTTAACCAGTTGCAACAAATGAAAAAAATGGGACCACTTAAAGATATTCTAGGTATGATTCCAGGTCTTAATAGTAAACAACTTAAGGATGTTGAGGTTGATGACAAGGAGTTTGCAAGATTAGAAGCAATCATTCTTTCTATGACTAAGGATGAAAGAAAAAATCCTAAAATAGTTAATGGATCTAGAAGAAAAAGGATTGCAATGGGTAGTGGTACTAATGTTTCAGATGTAAACAAGCTTTTAAAGCAGTTTGAACAAATGAAAAAAATGATGAAACAATTTTCCGGAATGGAAAAGAAAATGAAAAAAGGTAAAAAAGGATTAAAATTACCTTTTATGTAGAGTTAGTTGTCATTTAAATATAAGATTTAGATGGTGATATAGATAACACGTTATGAGGAGGTGAAACAATGGCTGTAAAAATCAGATTAAAGAGAATGGGTTCTAAAAAGAGACCTTTTTATAGAGTAGTAGTTGCTGATTCTAGATCTCCAAGAGATGGTAGATTCATCGAGGAAATCGGATACTACAATCCAATGACTGAACCAAAAGAAGTAAAGGTAGATGTTGAGAAAGCTAACAAGTGGTTAGGTAATGGTGCTCAACCTACAGATACTGTAAGGGATTTATTCAAGAAGCACGAAATCATCAAGTAATATTACAAATGACCCAGTGTTTGAAGAAGGAATGTACTACGTTGTAGTATACAATCCAGGGAGGTGTTTGTATGGGTGAGTTAGTAAAAATCATTGCAAAGTCTTTGGTAGACAATCCAGAAATGGTTCAAGTTAGCGAAGTTGAGGGTTCTCAATCAGTTATCATAGAACTTAGAGTATCCCCAGAGGATATGGGTAAAGTTATCGGCAAACAGGGAAGAATAGCTAAGGCTATCAGAACTGTTGTAAAAGCTGCAGCAACTAAAGAGAATAAAAGAGTTGTTGTGGAGATTATGCAATAATTTTATAATTCGTGAATTTAAGGGCTATCTCGTTTGAGAAAGCCCTTTTTAACATGTAACCGGAGGTAAAGAGTATGGAGAACTATTTCAAGATTGGTAAAATTGTAAAACCCCAAGGATTGAAGGGGGAGGTAAGGGTATATCCTTATACAGACTTTCCAGAACAGTTTTTAGATTTAGATGAGGTATATCTTGATATGCTATTAAGAAATAGTATAGAGATAGAAAGTGCAAGGTTACAAAAAAATGTAGTTGTTATTAAATTTAAAGGATATAATAAAATCGAAGATACTTACGAATTAATTAATTCGTATTTATATATAGAACGTGAAGAATTGGAAGACGATGAACTGTATTACATTGTTGATATATTAGGTAGTATTGTAATAGATGAGGAAAGAGGAGAAATAGGTGTTCTGAAAGATGTAATTCAAAATAAGGCCCAAGACCTTTATGAGGTCGAGCTGAAAGACTCATCCATAATCTATATACCAGTAGTTGACCAATTTGTAACAGATATTGATGTAGATAATAAGCTTATTAAAGTAAAATTAATAGAAGGAATGATTTGATGATTTTTAATGTCCTTACTTTATTCCCAGAATTTATTGATGGGATAAAAGAGCACAGCATAATCAAACGTGCAATTGAAAAAGGTATTGTTACTATTAACTCTATTAATTATAGGGATTATTCAAGTAATAAACATAAAAAGGTTGATGATTATCCTTATGGTGGTGGGGCTGGTATGCTTATAGGTCCTCAGCCAATAGATACATGTATTAGAGAGAATGATTTAGATAAGGATAGTTTTATTATATACATGTCTCCAAAGGGTAAAACATTAAGTCAAAAGCTAGTTAATGAGCTAAAATTGAAGGACAATTTGACTATTATTTGTGGACACTATGAAGGTCTTGATCAAAGGATTATTGATAAGCATGTGGATATGGAAGTATCTATTGGAGATTATGTCCTTACTGGTGGAGAAATACCTGCAATGGTTTTGATAGATAGTGTTGCAAGATTAATACCAGACGTTTTGTCTAAAGAAGAATCCCATCAAGAAGAGAGTCATAGCAATCATCTTTTAGAGCATCCCCATTACACTAGACCAAGTGTATATGAAGAAATGAAGGTTCCAGAAGTGCTTTTGTCAGGCAATCATAAAAAGATTGATCAGTGGCGTTTTGAGCAGTCTGTAATTGAAACATATAATAAGCGTCCTGAACTTATAGATAGTTATATGAAAGATAAAAAAATTGATGAAAAGAGTAAAAAAACTGTAATAGACATACTAAAAACTATTGCTAATAGCTAAATAGTATGCTATAATAAATTTTGTGCAATACGGACCGTTCCGCTGTATGTGAGTTATATATGAACGGCTATGAAGAAGGGAGGGTAACTCATGAATATTATTCAAGCAATTGAAAATGAGCAAATCAAAAAAGAAGTTCCATCGTTTAACGTTGGTGACACTGTAAAGGTTCACTTACTTATCAAAGAAGGTAAGAGAGAGAGAATCCAGATGTTCGAAGGTCTTGTAATTAAGAGACAAAACGGTGGTGTTAACGAGACTTTCACAGTAAGAAAAATTTCTTACGGTGTTGGTGTTGAGAAAACTTTACCAGTTCATTCTCCAAAAGTTGAGAAGATTGAAGTGATAAGAAGAGGTAAAGTTAGAAGATCTAAGCTTTACTACATCAGAGAAAGAGTTGGAAAGGCTGCTAGAGTTAAAGAAAGAATCAAGTAGTTTTTACGATGAACTTTATATGAGATATGTAGGGACTGTTTATCAGTCCCTTAATATTTTTTTGAAAAGCTTAAAATGAGTAAAATGAATTTAAATAATTTTGCCAACCCTTGGGTATAGAAATATAAATGTGATATAATAAAGAAAATAATACATTGATGTAGGTGATGATATGCATATAAATTGGTTTCCAGGCCATATGAAAAAAACTAAAGAACTGATTAAGGAAAATCTAAAACTTGTTGACGTTGTAGTAGAGCTTTTAGATGCGAGAATTCCAATCAGTAGTAAAAATCCAGAGATTGATGGATTAATTGGTAATAAGACTAAAGTAGTTGTACTTAATAAGTTTGACTTATCCGATCCTAAAATACTTGATGAGTGGATAAAATACTATCATGATAAGGGGATTTGTGCTATTCCTATTAATTCTCTTACTGGTGAAGGTATCAATAGATTAATTCATGAGTTGAAACTATCTTTCCAAGATAAGTTAGATAAAATGTTAAGTAAGGGTATGAAACCTAGGGCGGCTAGGGTTATGATTGTAGGTATACCAAACGTAGGTAAATCTTCACTGATTAATAAGCTTGCGGGTAAAAAATCTGCTAAAACGGGAAATAAGCCTGGTGTAACAAGGGGTAAGCAGTGGATTAAAATTAAGAAAGATTTAGATCTGTTTGACACTCCTGGTATACTGTGGCCGAAAATTGATGACCTTGAAACAGGACTTAAACTTGCATTTACAGGAGCTATAAAGGATGAGATACTTGATATTGATGAGATAGCTTTCAAATTAGTAGATTTTTTAAATGAAAATTATAAAGAAGAGTTATTTGAAAGATTTAAGTTAACAGGTGAGTATGAATCAAGTCTAGAAATAATGGAAGAGATAGCTAGAAATAGAGGGTGTCTTGTTTCTGGAAATATGGTGGACTATACTAAAGTTTCAAGACTTATACTTGATGAGTTTAGAAAAGGTATTATAGGAAGAGTTACTTTAGAAAAACCAATTGAATAAAAAGTAGTGTTAATAGTCAAGCTGTTGCCAAGCGTTTGATTAGCAGTAGCTTAGCGGTTGTAGGACCTAAAAGCATTTAACAATTGCTAATCCATTGCTTGACTATTGCTGAGCCACTTCTAAGCAGGGGAAGTCAATTTTATGACTACCCCTTAAATTATTTTGGGGAGGATATATGATGAAAGTCAGTTCTAAAGAAATAAAAGAAATAATAGCAAGTGCTTCAACCATAGAAGATATGAAAGAAATAATCGATAGATTTAAAGATGATGAAAGAAAGACTGTTCAAAAGTTAATGATGTCTTTGAATAAAAAAATCATTAAAATTATAAAGGAAGAAGAGAGAATAGCCATGATGTGGGAGTATGAAAAAAAATCTTATTCTCAAGGTTATGAAGTGATTTGTGGAATTGATGAGGCTGGTAGAGGCCCCCTTGCAGGTCCTGTTGTTGCTGGGGCAGTTATATTACCCAAAGATGTGATACTCCCTGGTGTTAATGATTCAAAAAAATTAAGCGAGCAGAAAAGAGATGAACTATTTGATTTAATAAAGGAAAAAGCTCTTTATTGGTCGGTAGGAATTGTCGATAATAATGTTATAGATGAGATAAATATTTTAAATGCCACAAAAGTGGCCATGTTGGAAGCTGTTGATAAGTTAGGCATAAAGCCAGAAAAACTTTTGATAGATGCAGTTAATCTTGACACAGAAATTCCTCAGGAAAGTATGTATAAGGGTGATGAAAAGAGTATTTCAATTGCTGCAGCTTCGATAATTGCAAAGGTGATAAGGGACAGAATGATGGAGGAATATGATAAGGAACTTCCAGGTTATCAGTTTTCAAAACATAAAGGTTATGGTACAAAGGAGCATTATCAAGGAATAGATAATCATGGTATTTCTAAAATTCACAGAATGACTTTTTTGAAAAATTATTTGTAGATAACTTTGTAGTAGGTAGGTGTTGTTATGAGAATATCTAATCAAAATATAGAAATGTTATTGGCTAATGAGAATAAGAAACCCTTGCAATTAAAGACGGGACAAAATGTTAAAGCCATGATATTGGAATTACAAAGTGAGAATATTGCTAAGATTAAAATTGGCAGTAATATTATTAATGCTCAGATATCTAGCAATGGGCAGATTTTAACTGAGAATCAAGAAATGGAGTTCCAAGTCCTTGATCAGGAAAGAGGTATGCCAGTACTTAAAGTAGTTGCTGAAAGTGTAGAGCAGAGTGCCAGTGAGGATTTATCTAAGCTTCCTATAGGAAAAGAGGAGTTAAATCAGCTGAGAAGTCTTATGGAGAAAACAGGATTAAGACTTAGCAAAAGTGAAATAGAGTCGATAATAAAAGATGATAAATCAATGAAATTCCTTTTGAAAGATGTAAATCATAAAGCGATGGATAAAGGAAGTTTGAGTATTCCGAAAGGTGATTCTGATTTTCAAAAAAATGTTACTGAGCTTGTTAAAGATATAATAATTAAATCTCAAAATAGTAACAGTGATAGACTCCCAGGGAAAAGTATCGAAGTTTCTAAGGTAGAAAATCCTGAAGGAAAGGTATTTTCAGAAAGGGAAGTGAATAAAGAAGTTTCTGACTTGAAAGTTTCTAATAAAGATATTTTGATGGATAAAAACTTTTCAGAAAGTAAAAGTAATGAAAATATTAAAGCCGAATTTATGAAGGAGACTGAAAATTTCAAGGGTTTATTTAAAGAAGTTAAAAATACTCTTGAATTAGTTACCTTTGCTAATAAGGGTAAGGTTGAAGTTTCTTTAGGGAATCTTAAAGCTTTAGATTCTATATTTAACAAAAATGGAACCCTAGACAAGATATTCAGTTCCCTAGAAGAAAAATCAGAAAATAGTGAGCTTAAAGAACTAATAAAAGAAATCAAAAACTTTACTCAAGTAGAAAAATTTGCTAAAATAGATAGTAAGAAAAACTATATAGAAAAACTAGGATCTGATATTGAAAAGTTGCTTGATTTAGTTGAGAAAGAAGAGTCTAGCAGTAAATCATCAGAGAGTAGAGAGCTTAAATCAGTTGTAGAGTTCTTTAAAAGCTTTAATGAAAATAAGGAAGACACTTATTTTTACAATATACCTTTTAGAAATGGTGATGATGACTATACTGTTGATATGTTTTTAAAGAAGGATAAAAGTAGCAAAGGATCAGAAAATGATTCCTTTAATATACTTATTTCCTTGGATACCAATTCTTTAGGACAAGTAAATTCAATCATTAGGATGGAAAAAAAGAATATCGCAATTCATTTTAAGGTTGAGAATGAAAGAATAATGGATGTTTTGGAGTCATCATTAAAGCAGCTAAAGGATAGGCTTGAGGATAATGTATCAATCACAGTGGGATTACAGGGAGATAAGGGGAAATTTGAAGAAGTGTTACAGTTTATCTCAAACAGTACTGATAGCAAATTTGATTTAAGGATTTGATTTTATGGTTGATAAGAAAAGAAAAATAGCAACTGCCTTGAAATATCGCAAGGATAGTGATGTGGCTCCTAAAGTTGTTGCTAAGGGTAAAGGTGAAGTTGCTAATAATATTGAGAAGGTAGCTGAAGAACACAATGTCCCAGTTTATAAAGATGAAAAACTGTCTAGACAACTATATAATCTTGAAATAGGAGATACTATACCAGAGGAACTATATAATGTTGTGGCGGAGGTGCTTGTTTATATTGCGAAAATTGATAAAAGTAAATGACAAGGATTTAGGCAGATTTGGAGAAAAATTATCATCCCTATACTTGATTGCTAAGGGCTATAAGATAAGGGAAAGAAATTACTGGACCAATACAGGGGAAATAGATATTATATGTCAAAAGAGAAAAATGATTGTTTTTGTAGAGGTTAAAACAAGAAAAAACACAAAATATATAAGTCCGAAGGAAAATATTGATTTCAGAAAATTAGGTAAGATAAGAAAAACAGCTCAGACCTATATAGATAGACTTTGTCACATAGATTATGACTACAGAATTGATTGTATTGAAGTATGTATGGATAAGGCTCTGCCTAGGATAAGGCATTTGAAGGCTATTGGATATCAAATTGATGATTACAAATAAAAAACAAGTACTTTTTTTGAAAAAAGTACTTGTTTTTTTTGTCCAAAGTCAGTATAATTAATCGTGTTTGTTTAGTAAATATAAACTCATAGTTTATCTATACTAAATATAGGAGGGTGTATATGGATATCGGTCAAAAGATTAAAAGTTTAAGATTAGAAAATTCACTTACTCAAGATGAACTGGCCAGTAGGTGCGAGCTTACCAAAGGTTTTATTTCTCAGGTTGAAAGGGATATAACCTCACCATCAATTGCCACACTAATTGATATATTGGAGAGCTTAGGCACAACTTTACAGGAGTTTTTCCAAGAAAAAACTGAAGAAAAAATCGTATTTGGGTCAGAAGACATATTTGGAACTGAAAATGAAGAATTAAAATATAAATTGAATTGGTTAATACCGAATGCACAAAAAAATGACATGGAACCAATACTTATAAATATAGAGCCAGGGGGTAAATTTAGGGAAGATGAACCCCATATTGGTGAAGAATTTGGTTATGTATTGTCAGGATCGATAATGGTAAATTTGGGGAAAAAGAAACATAAAGCCAAGAAGGGTGATAGTTTTTACTATAAATGTAATCTAAAGCATAGTATCGACAATATAGGTAAATCTGTCGCTAAGGTTTTACTAGTTAGTTCTCCGCCTTATTTTTAAAATTTTAATTATGCAATGGGGGGATTTTATTGAATAATATAATTATTGATGTAAAGAATGTTGCCAAATCCTTTGGTGAAGAAAAAGTAGTTAGGGAGATTTCTTTTTATGTTAAGGAAAGGGAGTTTATAACTATATTAGGCCCTAGTGGATGTGGAAAAACCACAACTCTTAGGATGATTGCTGGATTTGAGTATGCTGATTCTGGTGAAATTGTTTTCGAAGGAAAAAATATCAATAACTTACCTGCCAATGAAAGGGAAATAAATACTGTTTTTCAGAAGTATGCTTTGTTTCCACATATGAATATATATGACAACGTGGCTTTTGGACTAAGAATAAAGAAATTGAATGAAAAAGTTATTAAAGAGAAGGTTACTAGAATACTAAAACTTGTCAACCTTGCGGGTTTTGAAAAGAGAAGTGTTAATGCTCTAAGTGGTGGCCAGCAACAAAGAGTTGCAATAGCAAGGGCTTTAGTTAATGAGCCAAAAGTTTTACTGCTAGATGAACCTCTAGGGGCTTTAGACTTAAAACTTAGAAAAGAGATGCAATTTGAACTAAAAAAGATGCAGCAAGAGTCTGGGATAACTTTTATTTATGTTACCCACGATCAAGAGGAAGCTCTTACTATGTCTGATACGATTATTGTAATGAATGAGGGAGAAATTCAGCAAATTGGAACTCCTATTGATATATATAATGAACCAAAGAATTCATTTGTAGCTGATTTTATTGGAGAGTCAAATATCTTTGATGGTAGGATGATGGGGGATTATAAACTTACCCTGTATGATAAAGAAATTGAGTGTGTTGATAAGGGCTTTAAAGAGAATCAAAAAGTTGATGTAGTAATTAGACCAGAAGATATTACTATAGTAGACAAGGAAGAAGGACTATTTCAGGGGCTTGTTAAAAGTATTGTTTTTAAAGGAGTACACTATGAAATACTAGTAGAATCAATGGGAGCTTTATGGATGATTCACTCTACTGACATGCCTGAACTGGAAAGTAGGGTTGCTATGACATGGGATCCTGAAGACATTCATATTATGGAGAAGAAGGATGTATAAAAAGTACAGTACATTCCCATTTGTTTTCTGGTCAGCTTTCTTTATTGTACTACCATTATTTCTAATAGTTTTTTACAGTCTAACTGCCAAGGGAACTATTAATTTTACTTTAGAAAACTTCAGCACATTTTTAACACCTAAATTTATGACTGTTTTAGCTAGGAGTCTCGTATTATCAATAAAAGCTACGGCTATCTGTATTATTTTAGGATATCCAATGGCCTATATTATTTCAAGAATGGAAGAAAAGAAACAAAAAATTGCTGTTATGTTATTTGTATTACCGATGTGGATGAATTTTTTACTAAGGACATATGCATGGGTAGCTATACTAAATAAAAATGGTATTATAAATAATATTTTAGGATTTTTTAATATAGCTCCTTTGAATCTCCTATATAATGAGTTTGCAATTATTCTAGGAATGGTTTATAATTTTATACCTTTCATGGTATTCCCTATATACACTGTTCTAAATAAAATGGATGAGAGTTTGTTGGAAGCAGCTAGAGATTTAGGTGCCTCAACAACTCAAACCTTCCTAAAAGTAATTTTGCCACTTAGTATTCCTGGTATAGTGTCTGGAATTACCATGGTGTTTTTACCTGCCCTTAGTACTTTTGTTATATCAAGTATACTGGGAGGTGGAAGGGTTATGCTTATTGGTAACCTTGTTCAGGAGCAGTTCTTAGTATTCAACAACTGGAACTTTGGTTCTGCAATTTCAATGGTACTGATGGCATTTATTATTGTAAGTATGCTTATCCTAAATAGATTTGAAAGTGAAGATTCTAGGGGAGGGATAGGTATATGATGAAAAAGATAGCTCCGAAGATATATACTTTTTTAATGTTCTTTTTTCTATATGCTCCCATAGCTGTTCTAATTATTTTTTCATTTAATAATTCAAGACATACAGCCACTTGGAATGGATTTACCTTTAAGTGGTATGGCGAACTTTTTAGGGATAGAACGATTATGAAATCACTATATTACACTGTGATAGTGGCTGTTTTATCATCCCTGATTGCTTGTGTAATTGGAACTATTACCGCTTTTGGAATAAGTGGACTTAAAGGGAAAAGAAAAAATGTTCTTTTGGGAATTAATCAACTACCTGTTGTTAATCCTGATATTGTTACAGCAGTGGCACTGATGAGTATGTTTACTTTCCTAAAAGTAGACAAGGGATTAATTACTATGCTTCTAAGTCATATTACATTTAATATTCCATATGTAATACTGTCAGTCTTACCAAAACTCAAGCAACTTCCTAAAAACACTTGGGAAGCGGCACTTGATCTTGGTGCTAGCGAAAGCTATGCTTTCAGAAAGGTCATTTTGCCTCAAATAATGCCAGGAGTAATAACGGGACTTTTAATTGCATTTACCATGTCGATAGATGATTTTGTAATCTCATTCTTTAACACTGGAAATGGGGTAAGTAACCTGTCAATAACCATATACTCCATGGCTAGGAAGGGTCTTAATCCTAAGATAAATGCGGTTTCAACACTATTATTTGTATCTGTACTGTTACTGCTAATAGTAATCAACCTAAGAGGAAACAAAAAAGAAGAATAGAAGTTAAACTGAATGCTATTCAGTTTGATATAGGCCAATGGCCAAAAAATAAAATTTGTGAAGGGAAGTGGCACGTTGAAAAAATTTGCACTATTGTTGCTTGTAGTAATGTTAATGTCGTCTTTTATGGTAGGATGTGGAGAAAAAGCTCCTGAGCTTAAGGTATTTAACTGGGGAGATTACATTGATCCGTCGGTTCTTGATGAGTTTGAGAAGGAAACAGGGATTAAGGTAATATACGAAACCTTTGCAACTAACGAGGAAATGTATGTTAAAATTAAACAGGGGGGATCAAGCTATGATGTAGCTATGCCTTCTGATTATATGATAAAGAAGATGCTTGATGAGGATATGTTGGAAGAAATCAATTATGACAATGTACCTAATATGGATGGTATTGGAGATCAATACAAGAATTTAGGATTTGATCCTGAAAATAAGTTCTCAGTACCTTATATGTGGGGAACTGTTGGCGTTGTATATAATAAGAATATGGTTGAAGGAACACCTGATAGTTGGGACATATTATGGAATGAAAAATACCAAGGTCAAATATTAATGTATGATTCTCAAAGAGATACGATGATGGTTGCTTTGAAAAAGCTAGGATACTCTATGAATACAAAAAATGTAGCTGAGTTGGAAGAAGCTAAAGAACTTCTTTTAGAGCAAAAACCATTAGTACTTGCATACGTTGGAGATAATGTTAAGCCCATGATGATTGGTGAAGAAGCAGCAATGGCAGTTGTATATTCTGGAGAAGCTGTTTTCATGATAGAAGAAAATTCAAACTTGGAGTACTTTGTGCCAAAAGAGGGATCTAACTATTGGTATGACAACATGATTATACCTAAGGGAGCTGAGAATAAAGAGGCAGCAGAGAAGTTTATTGATTTCATGTGTAGACCTGATATTGCTCTTAAAAATGTAGAATACATTGGATACTCTACACCTGTTTTAGAAACACAGGAAATGCTTCCGGAAGAAGTAAGAACAAATGATGACTCATATCCTGATTTAAGTAAGCTAAACAACATGGAAATTTTCCTAGATCCAGGAGATTTCATTGATGAGTACAATAGAATATGGACAGAGTTTAGAGCAGAATAATATATTAAAGTAGTGGGATTATAATCCCGCTACTTTATTTTTTTATATAAACAGTAGGTGTTAATTTTTCTATATACCCGTCTATCTCTAAAACTGTCAGTACAGATGCAATTTCTCCATGGGGAAGGTCAATATTGTAGTAAATTGATTCTTCTTCTATAGGTTGATTATTCTCAATAAAAGAAAGTATGTCAATTTCTAATGGACTTAAATTATCCGTAGATAGTTTAACCTTTTCTATGGTTAAATTATAGTAATCAATAAAATCATCTGTAGATAAAAGTGGTATAGCACCATTTTTGAGTAGTTGATTGCTACCTTTATGCATTTGATTGTATATGTTGCCTGGGACAGTAAAAATATCCTTTCCTTGCTCAATTGCGTATTCAGCAGTAATCAGGGAACCGCTTTTTTCAGAGGCTTCAATTATTGATACACTACTTGATAGACCGCTAATTATTCTATTTCTTGCTGGGAAATAATGTTTTTGTGGGCTTGTTCCTAGGGGGTATTCTGAGAGGACTAAGCCACTATTTATTATGTCCATATATATAGAATGATTTTTCTTTGGATATACAATGTCAACACCTGATCCTAAAACTGCTATTGTAGAGCCTGTGGCTTCTAAAGCACCTAAATGCGCCTGAGTATCGATACCGTATGCAAGTCCAGAAACTACAGTTGTATTTGTTGATGAAATTGTTTTAGCAAGATCAAAACTGAATTTTCGTCCCTCACTAGAAGCTTTTCTAGAGCCAACAATAGCTGAACAAGTCTTCTTAAAAAGCTCTACGTTTCCAATGCAGTTAATAACTACTGGAGGAGAGTAAATTTTTTTAAGGCTTTCTGGATAGTCACTATCAAAATAATTTATTTGGATAATTCCCTTATTATTAATTTCTTCATTATAAGATGCATATTCATTGTATGAGTTTTTGATTTTACTTATTTGATTTTCATTGTAACCCAACTTAGATAAGGCCTTGTTGTTTGAATTGACAAGGTCAGTAACTGAAGAGTATGTTTTATAGGTGTTTATTGATTTATGAAAACTATAAACACCTATATAATTTAAATATAGAAGGATAGAATCTTTTTCCATGTTAAAAACCTCTTTTCTTACCAAAGTATTTGTCAAGATTTCTATATTGCAAGGCTTGAGTTACATGTGAAAAAGAAATAATGTCAGAAGCCTCTAAATCTGCTATTGTACGTGATATCTTTAGTATTTTATTATAAGAGCGAGTGCTTAAGGATAGTTTGTCAAATGTCATTTCCAAAAAGTCTAAAGTCTTTGAGTCTAATTTACAATGTTTCTCAAGGAGTTTTCCAGATAGTTGACTATTATAGATTATTTTTTCCTTTTTATATCTTTCAAATTGTATTAAGCGAGCATTTTCAACACGTTCCTTAATTGACTTAGAACTTTCCTCATCTTTTTTTACCTTAAGTTTTGAGAACTGGAGTGGAGAAATTTCAACTTGTATATCAATTCTGTCGAGAAGCGGACCAGATATTTTGCTCAAATATTTGTCTATTTGATTTGGCGAACAAGTACATTCCTTTGTAGGATGGTTATAATATCCGCATGGACATGGATTCATGCTGGCCAATAATATAAACTTGCAAGGAAATGTGTAAGAACCGTTAGATCGTGAAATAGTAATTTTCTCATCCTCCATAGGTTGTCTCAATACTTCAAGTACAGACCTAGGAAACTCAGGGAATTCATCCATAAACAAAACGCCATAATGGGCAAGTGATATTTCACCAGGCCTTGGGTTTGATCCGCCACCTGCAATTGAAACAGGAGACGTTGTGTGATGTGGAGACCTGAATGGACGCTCAGTTATAAATGGCATATTGTTATCCAGTTTGCCAGAAATAGAATATATTTTCGTTATTTCTATTGCTTCTTCATATGAAAGTGAAGGTAATATGGAATTGAATCTTTTTGCCAGCATTGTCTTACCAGCACCAGGTGGTCCTAACATAATAATATTATGGTAACCAGATGCTGAAATCTCCATTGCTTTTTTGATTTTTCTTTGGCCGATAACCTCCGAGAAATCATAATAACTGTCATCATTTGATTTAAAGAATCCATCTTTAAAATCAATTTGACTTAGATAGGATTTTTTCTTAAGAAAATCTACTACTTCCCTTAGGTTATCAGCTGCGAAAACATTAATATCTTTTAAAAGGGCACCTTCATCTTTATTCTTCCATGGTATTATAAAATTTTTAAAGCCTTTCTCTTTTAGATATATAAGCATTGGTAATATATTATTTGTTTTGTTAATTTCACCTGAAAGAGAAAGTTCACCGAGAAAGATTGTGTCGGCCAAACATTCGGATTTTATCTCCCTAGAACTGCTTAATATACCTAGAGCCATTGGTAAATCCATATGAGATCCCTCTTTCTTAGAATTTGCAGGGGACATATTTATAACAATCCTCCCCGTATTAAATTTATATCCAGAGTTGACAATAGCACTTCGTATCCTATCTTTAGACTCTTTTACAACCGTATCAGGCAAGCCTACAATATTAAATGTAGATAGACCTTTCACAATATCAATTTCGATTTTTATAAGGTCACCATCAAGACCATTAATTACACAACTATTTAAAAAAGAAATCATTTAATCACCTCGGAAACATAATACCACATAAAGTTTTAATTGTAAAATAATGGTGAAAAATGCAATAAAAGTTTCCACTTATGGCCTAAGGTAGCCTAAAGCAACAATCAACATTAGGCAGTTGCAAAGCAAAAATTAGTCGCATCGCATCAGTTTTAGGCAATCTTAGGCCAATTACAAAAATTAGTACTTGAAAAAATAACCTGATTAGTTTATAGTGTTACATGGCGGCGTAAATTTCTGGGGAGAATTGTTACTTTTTTTGTTGTAGCAGTTTACCACAGATATTTTTTTGTCAAAAAAACAAATTTGAATTCAAAGTATTTTCAGAATTTTATAAAATATTCTGAAAATATTTTGAATTTTTCGTTTTGTCGTGATATAATCAATTTTGCATAATAATCATAGGAGGTGTAGGATGGCAAAGTACTTGGTTATTGTTGAGTCACCAGCTAAGTCTAAGACTATAACAAAGTTTTTAGGGAAGAATTATAAAGTACAGGCCTCCATTGGACATGTTAGAGATTTACCCAAGAGCAAAATGGGAATAGATATGGAAAATGACTTTGATCCCCAGTACATTACTATCAGGGGAAAGGGTAGCGTGATTAAGGAACTTAAATCCGCTGCTAAAAAAGTAGATAAAGTATTTCTGGCAACTGACCCCGATAGGGAAGGTGAAGCTATTGCTTGGCACTTGGCTAATATTTTGGGTATTGATATAGATGAAAAGTGCAGGGTTACTTTTCATGAAATAACAAAGGACGCAATTAAGGAAGCAGTTAAGAACCCAAGAGCTATTAATATGGATCTAGTGGATGCTCAACAGGGAAGAAGAATACTTGACAGACTAGTGGGATATAGTATCAGCCCGCTACTTTGGAGAAAAATAAGAAAAGGTCTTAGTGCAGGAAGAGTTCAGTCTGTTGCAACGAAATTAATATGTGATAGAGAAAAACTAATTGATGCATTTATTCCTGAAGAGTATTGGACTATTGACGCAGAGCTAAAAAAAGCTAAACATAGAAAAAAAATAGTATCGACATTACATTCTTATAATGGTAAGAAGTTAGAAATAAAAAATGAAAAAGAAGTAAATGATATTCTTAAAGAAATTAAAGATTATCCATTTGTAGTTAGTGATATTAAGACTAGAGGTAAGAGTAGAACTGCTCCACTACCTTTTACTACATCAAGCCTTCAACAGGAAGCTGCTAACAAGTTGGGATTTTCAACTAAGAAAACGATGTCAGTGGCACAACAGTTGTATGAGGGTGTGGATATCAAGAAAAATGGTACAGTAGGTCTTATCACATATATGAGAACAGATTCTACTAGGATATCAGATGAAGCAAGAAACCATGGTATTGCATACATTGAAGAAAATTATGGACAGGAGTACCTTGGTGTAAAGAAAAAAGCAAAGAAAGAAAGCAAAAATGCACAGGATGCCCATGAGGCAGTTAGACCGACTGTGATTCATTTTAAACCTGAAGAAATTGAATCTTCCTTAAATAAGGATCAGTTCAAGTTGTATAAACTTATCTGGGAAAGATTTATGTCTAGCCTTATGAGTAATGCAAAATTTGAAACAAAAACTGTTTCTTTTGATTTGAATGCTTATGAATTCAGGTTAAGTGGAACAACTATGGTTTTTGATGGTTTCTTAAAGGTTTATACCTACGCATCTACAAAGGATACTGAGTTGCCTGAATTAGAAGTGGGTGAAGAACTTGAACTTAAGGAAATTCTTCCACTCCAACATTTTACACAACCACCTGGACGTTATACGGAAGCTAGTTTGGTTAAAGAAATGGAAGAAAAGGGTATTGGAAGACCTTCAACTTATGCACCTACTATTTCAACAATAATTAGTAGGGGATATGTTGAAAGAGAGAAAAAAGCTTTAAAACCAACTGAATTGGGTAATTTAATTAATGATATCATGGAAAATTATTTTAATAATATAGTTGATGTAAGTTTTACAGCCGATTTAGAGCATAAACTAGACAACGTAGAAGATTCGAATTACCACTGGAAAGAACTAATTAGAGAATTTTATGGACCTTTCAAAGCACTTCTTGATCATGCAGAGGGTGATATAGAAAAGGTTGACCTTGTTGAAGAAACAGACATTGAATGTGACAAGTGTGGAAATATGATGGTTATAAAGTATGGTAGATTTGGAAAATTCCTAGCATGCTCAAATTATCCTGAATGTAAAAACACTAAGGCTATTTTAAAAGAAATAGGTGTTAAGTGTCCAAAATGTGAAGTTGGCGAGGTTGTTGAAAGAAAAACTAAGAAATTCAGGACTTTCTATGGATGTAGTGAGTTCCCAGATTGTAATTTTATGAGTTGGAATAAGCCTACAAATCAGAAGTGTCCAGAGTGTGGAGAGATTCTTTATGAAAAAAGAACAAAGAAGATGCACTCATTAATATGTGATAATTGTGATTATAAGAAAGAGTTGTCTGAAGATTAATATCATAACAATTAGAAGTGAGGAGATGTAAAATGTCAAAAACTTTATTGGATAAGACCAGAAGACTGAATAAGATTCTTCAGGATACAGGAAGTAAACCTGTTTCATTCCTTGAGTTGGCAAAGAATCTAAAAGAGATTCTTGAGTCGAATATTTATATAACATCAAAAAAAGGAAAAATTCTCGGTGTAAGTGTATGGGATGAGAATGATAGCCCTATTGAGTATGAAGAAGAAACTGGTAAAGGTTATTTCCCAAGTGGATACAATGAAGAAATACTTAAGGTTGAGGAAACTGACTTTAATATTACTCAGGATAGACTTTTAGAAATTTTCAAAAAAGATATAGAATCATATGATAAGTTTGCAACTATTGTACCAATCATCGGTAATGGTGATAGAATGGGAACAATGATTCTTGCAAGAGAAAACTCATACAATGATGAGGATTTAGTTCTTGCAGAATATGCAGCAACAGTAGTTGGTATGGAGATAATAAGATCTAATTCTGAAATGATGGAAGAGGAAGCTAGAAAAAGAGCAGTAGTTCAAATGGCTATAGGTACTTTATCATATTCTGAGTTAGATGCTATACAACATATTTTTAATGAGTTAGATGGAGATGAAGGCCTATTAGTAGCAAGTAAGATTGCTGATAGAGTGGGAATCACGAGATCTGTAATTGTTAATGCACTTAGAAAGTTCGAAAGTGCTGGGGTTATAGAATCTAGATCATTAGGTATGAAGGGTACACATATTAGAATATTAAATAATAAGCTAATGGAAGAACTTGAGAAAGTTAAAGGGTAATAAAAGTCGAGGATTGCGAATGCAGTCCTCTTTTTTTCGGTCTAATTTCCTATTTCCTTATGTTGTAAAAATGTGTAACATATTAGAAGGGTAAATAAATAATAAATTTTGCCGATATTTTGATTGAATGATATTTTTTATATACCAATTATGGTATAATAGTATAAGTAATACCAATAGATATAGTGATTATGGTATATTAGGAGGCGTGAAATGTTAAAAAATAGTTTTGAAAATGTGAATATTCTTGGAAAGTCTCTTGATGCATCTTGGTTAAAGCATAAGGCCATATCGAATAACATTGCTAATATCAATACTCCAGGCTATAAAAGGGAGTATGTTAATTTTGATAATGTATTGAAAAATGAGATTGACAAGAATGCCTTTGATTTAACTGTTACAGATGATAAACATTTTGATATAAATAATAATATTTCTGATCCAGTGATAAAAAGAGAAATGAACTATTCTTTCCGAAGGGACGAGAATAATGTAAATATTGATATTGAAAGTGCTGAACTAGCTAAAAATACTATAAAGTATCAGGCTTTGGTTAAGCAAATGAATTCTCAACTTAAAAGATTGAGAATGGCAATAGAGAATGGAGGTAAAGCTTAATGGGAATTTTTAATTCGCTAAATGTAAGTGCAACTGGTCTTACAGCCGAAAGATTAAGAATGGATATTATATCTAAGAATATTGCCAATGCTGAAACCACAAGAACAAGTGCTGGCACTCCATATAGAAGACAGCTTCCTATCTTTAGAGAAAAAGTATCTCAAATAAATTTTGAAGATGTTTTGAATGGCGAAATTGGTAATGCTGGATCAGCTGGTGGTGTTGAAGTAGTGAGCATTGAAGAAGATCAGACTGATTTTAAAAAATTATATAATCCTGGGCATCCTGATGCTAATGAAGAGGGCTATGTAATGATGCCAAATGTTGAAATTGTTACCGAAATGATAAATCTTATATCAGCACAAAGAGCTTATGATGCAAATGTTACTGCTATAAATGATAGCAAGAATATGATGCAAAGAGCTTTAGAAATTGGAAGTTAGGTGATAGCAGATGAATATTAATGGAATTTCAAAAGTTATAGGTCAAGCAGATAAAATAAAAAAAGTAGATATAAAAAATCAAGGAGCTGATTTTAAGGATTTTCTTGTTGATGCAATTGATAAAGTAAATCAAGCACAAATTGAGTCGGTAGAAATGGACAATAAGCTTGCAGTCGGTGAAACGGATAATCTTCACGATGTTATGATAGCTGCTCAAAAGGCTGATTTGATGCTTAATTTTGCTGTTCAAGTTAATAATAAGGTATTAAGCGCATACAAAGAAATAATGCGTCTTCAAATATAGTGTTCGGGGTGTATAAATGGGTGAATTGTTTAACAGATTAAGGGAACAACTTAATAATTTTTATTCGAATTTGTCTAAAAAGATGAAGATTCTTATTGGTGTAGGAATCCTTCTTTTTTTGACTATTATAGGAGTAATTGTATTTGCGACAACTAGGGTTGAATATTTACCTTTAGCTTCAGGTCTTACATATGAAGAAGCTGGAAATATTACTGCATCCCTTACTGAATTGGGGATTGAGTGGAAAACTGAAGGGGACTCTTCAGTGGTAATGGTTCCAAAGGAACAGTTATCAAGTGCTAAAATGCAGTTATCATTAACAGGCACATTAAATAAAAAAGATTTTTCTTGGACTGATGCATTTAGTAAGAGTAGTATGACTATGACAAATGAAGAGAGAAATGCAATGTACATGCTTGCAAAGGCCAACACATTAAAAGAGGCAATAATGAGTTTAGATGGTATAGATGATGCTACGGTAGTTTTATATATACCTGAAACAAGTCCTTATTTAATTAATGATGAGTCTGAGTCAAAGGCTAGTGTCGTACTTACACTTAAAAAAGGAACATCTCTTAGTCAAAATCAAGTAAATGGTATTGAGAATATATTAGTTACTTCTGTAAAAGGTTTAACAGGTGAAAATGTTACGATTACAGATAATAAGGGAGTTCAGTTAAATGTTAATAGAAAAGATGATGAAACATTTGATGCCAATAGCCAATATGAGCTTAAATCAAAAATTGAATCAAGACTTAATGACAAACTAAATGAATTTTTATCTAATCTTTATGGAAAGAGCAATGTAAAAGTTACTACAAATGTGAAATTAAATTTTGATAGTGAAGATACTACTATGGTTCAGTTTTCTCCACCGGTAGAAGGTGAGACTACAGGACTGGTAAGAAGTTTAAATGAAATAAGTGAAAATATAGTTAATGATGGAAACGGCGGTGCTCCAGGCACAGACTCCAATTCTGATATAACAAACTATGTTCAATTAGACGGGGACGGAAGTGGATACAAAAAAGCATCTAGAACATTAAACTATGAGCTAAATCAAATTAATACTGCTATGTCGAAAGCAAAGGGACAAATTGAAGATATATCAGTAGCAATAATACTAAATAGAGAAAAATTAGTTAATAATGAACTGACTGAAGAGCACAAGTTAGAATTGAAAAATCTTGTATCTGCTTCAGCTGGTCTTGAAACTAAAGTTGTTGAAGTTACTGCGATGGATTTTGCTGATCCTATGGAAGACTTTAACGTTATAGCATCTGGAATGGAAGCTGGTCAAAGTTTCCCATACATTTACATCGTTATTGGTCTAGTAGTACTATTAGTAGGTGCAGGAGTATTCATGTTTCTTAGTAGACGTAGAAGATCACGTGCTGAAGAAGAGGCTAGAAATCTTGAAATTCAAGAGAAGAAGGAACTGGAAGAAATTCAAGCGGACTTTGAAGACAAATCCAGTCCAAAGTATCAAATCGAGAAATTTATCGAGACAAATCCAGAAGCGGTTGCAGCTTTGCTTAGAACATGGATAAATGAAGAGTAGGAGTGTAGATAATGGCTAAGAAAGGTTTAAGTGGAAAGGAAAAAGCAGCTGTACTTTTGATAGCGCTGGGACCTGAAAAATCCGCAAAGATATTTGGACATCTTAATGATGATGAAATAGAAGAACTTACACTTGAAATTGCAAATATGAGAAAGGTAACACCTGAAGAGAAAGATGGTATTTTAGAAGATTTCTATCAAATATGTCTTGCTCAAGAGTTTATCTCAGAAGGTGGTATTGGCTATGCTAAGGAAGTACTTGAAAAGGCTATGGGATCTCAGAAAGCTCTTGAGATTATCAATAAGCTTACATCCTCCTTACAGGTTAGACCTTTTGACTTTGTTAGAAAAACGGACGCTTCTCAACTTCTGAACTTTATTCAGAATGAGCATCCTCAAACTTTAGCCCTAATATTATCCTACTTATCTCCTGGACAGTCGGCGCAGATTCTTTCTGCACTGCCTCAGGAAAAACAGGCAGATGTTGCAAGGCGTATTGCAACTATGGATAGAACTTCACCTGAGGTTATAAAAGAAGTTGAATTGGTACTTGAAAGAAAACTTTCTTCAATGGTTACACAGGATTATGCTTCAACAGGTGGAATTCAATCTATCGTTGATATTCTTAACTCTGTTGATAGAGGTACTGAGAAATTTATCATGGAGACTCTGGAAATTCAAGAAGCAGATCTTGCAGAAGAAATCAGAAAGAGAATGTTTGTATTCGAGGATATTATCAGTTTAGACAGTGTTTCTATACAGAGATTCATTAGAGAAATTGATAATAGTGACCTATCTGTTGCTCTTAAAGGTTCAACTGAAGAGGTTAGGGAAATTATATTTACAAATATGTCTAAGCGTATGGCAGAGATGTTAAGGGAAGATATGGAGTTTATGGGTCCTGTTAGACTTAGGGATGTTGAAGAAGCACAACAGAAGATTGTTAATGTAATCAGAAAACTTGAAGAAGCTGGTGAAATTATTATTTCCCGTGGTGGAGGAGATGAAATAATTGTCTAAGATCTACAGATCATCACAGGTGAAAATTAATAAGAAAAAATATAAGTTGAACAATACATTTTTATTTGGGGAAACAGGAGATGAAACTTCAAAAGCTGTAGAAGATCCTCTCCTTTCTCTAGAGGAACAATGTAAGGAGAGACTTGATGAAGCAAATAGATATAGGGATGACATCATCAATACTGCAAATCTTGATGCTAAAGATATTATAGATACTGCAAGGAATGATGGTGAAAAAATCGTATCAGATGCATACGATAAATCGAAGGAAATACTTGAAAAAGCAAGAGAAGATGGATATAACGAGGGCGTTGATAAAGGCTTTGAAGAAGGAAAGAGAATTTCTGATGAAATAATCCAAGATGCCCTTAATATTAAAGAAGAATGGAAAAAACTTAGGGAACAACTGTATAAAGAGTCTGAAGGTGAAATGGTCAATCTTGTAATGGAAACCATAAAAAAAATGGTAGATATAAAGTTACAAGATGATCATGAGTTTATCCTAGGACTTATCTCCAAGGGACTTGAAAAAGTTAGTTATACTGACAATCTTACTATCAGGGTTTCAGGAGAAGACTATGGTTATGCTATTAGTTTTAAAGATAGAATTTTAGCTCTGGCTGAAAACATCGACGATATAGAGATAAAGCAGGATAATTCTTTAAAGAGTGGTTCTTGTGTAATTGATACTGATGCAGGTAGTGTGGACAGTAGTATATGGAATCAATTTGAAGAGGTTAAAACAATGTTTGAACAGCTATTAAAAGTGAGTGATTAAATTTGGGTATAAATTTCGAAAAATATTTTAACCATTTGGAAAAATCAAATCTAATAAAATATAGTGGTAAGGTATCCAAAATTGTCGGTCTTACTATTGAATCTCAAGGACCGGCTGTTGAAGTAGGGGAGATATGTAAAATTTATCCCTTGAAGGGAACTGACCCTATTGATGCAGAGGCTGTTGGCTTTAGAGGCACAACAGTCTTATTAATGCCTCTTGGAGATATGAAGGGGATAGGACCAGGAAGTAAGGTTTTTGCAACTGGTGGAGTAATGAATGTGGATGTAGGAGATAACCTTCTAGGAAGGGTTCTTGACGGATTAGGTAATCCTATTGATGGTTATGATACCCCACTTACATACAAAAGATATCCAGTAAGTAATATGCCTCCAAATCCACTACTAAGAAAAAAAATCAGAGAAATATTACCCCTTGGAGTTAGGGCTATAGATTCTCTTCTGACTTGTGGTAAAGGTCAAAGAATTGGTATATTTGCGGGTTCAGGTGTAGGAAAGAGTACACTTATGGGAATGATTGCAAAAAATACTGAAGCAGATATAAATGTTATTGCTCTTATTGGTGAGAGGGGTAGAGAGGTAAGGGAGTTTATAGAAAACGAACTAGGTGAAGAAGGTCTTGAAAGATCGGTTGTGATAGTAGCTACCTCGGATCAGCCTGCTCTAATAAGAGTTAAGGGAGCTTTACTTGCTACTGCTGTTGCAGAGTATTTTAGAGATCAAGGTAAAGATGTAATACTAATGATGGACTCATTGACAAGATTCTCCATGGCTCAAAGGGAAGTAGGTCTAGCCATCGGTGAACCACCAGTTACTAAAGGTTATACGCCATCAGTATTTGCAATGCTTCCAAAGCTTCTTGAAAGAGCCGGGACTTCTGACAAAGGTTCAATTACTGGACTGTATACTGTTTTAGTAGATGGTGATGATTTTAATGAACCGATTTCAGATACTACAAGGGGTATCTTAGATGGTCATATCATCTTGAGTAGAAAGTTAGCATCACTGGGACATTACCCAGCCATTGATATTCTAAATAGTGTATCAAGGGTTATGCCCCTAATAGTTGATGATGGACATATGGAAAGTGCTATTTTATTTAGAGAAATCCTTTCAATTTATAAGGATGCAGAAGACCTTATTACAATAGGTGCTTATGAAAATGGGAGTAATCCTAAAATAGATTATGCAATATCTAAAATAGACACATTAAATGATTTTTTAAAACAAAGAGTGAAGGAATTTACTTCATACGAGGATACTATAGTTGGTCTAAAAGGTATTGTTAATTAATTGGGTGATGATAATTGTTCAAATTTAGGTATCAGAAAATACTAGATTTACGTATGGATAAGGAAGAAGAAGTCAAAAGAGAACTTGGTAAGGCGGTAAATGTTCTAAACACATTGGAAAACAAACTTACTGAAGTTATGAATAAGAAAAAAGACTTCGATATAATGTTTAGTGAGTCCCTAAACAAAGGGATTTCGGCACATGATCTTGCTTATTTTAATTCCTATGTAGATGTAATAAAAAAGGAAATTATAAATGCTAAAGAAGATATTTCTAAAAAGAAAGAAGAAATAGGTTTGATAAAAAGACAACTTCATGAGGCTATGAAAAAGAGAAAAATCATGGAAAAGATAAAAGAAAATGATCATGAAGCTTTTATGGAAGAGGAAAAATTAAAAGAAGCGAAGGAAATTGACGAGATTGTAACTTATATGAGTTCGAAGAGTGAAGGTGATTAATATGGCAGATGAAAAACAAAAAAAATCAAATCCATTTATTATAGTTCTTATACTGCTACTTGTGTTTGTAATAGTTCCATTATTAACACTTGGAGGATTCTATTTACTAAATGATGATTTCAAAGCTAAGGCTAATGAAGTTCTTTCTGGAGCTCCAGGTCCTGTGGGAAAATATTTTGATAGTTTTCCTACGGAAGATGAAAAAAGTATGCAGATAGAGCAGATAGCAAATTATATTCTTGATATAGATAAATCCAGAGGAATTGATAAGCTAATAGCTATAGAATCTAAGGATGGGGCTGTTTATGATAGTGTAATAAAGAGTATGCTAAGAATAGATCCTAACAATACAAAAGATATCTTAGAAGAGATAAGAAAGAAATCTCTTAAAAAAGATGTTGTTATTTCAACCCTAGAGGAAATAGATGGAGAAAAGAATCAGGAATTAATTGAACAAGGTGCATATATGGATTCTTTAGGTGTTGTAAGTGCAGTTGAAGAAATCAAAAAAATAATTGAGGATAATATTAGCGGATATAAAATGGCTGCTGATATTTTGGCTAATATGACAACTGATAAGGCTTCAAAAATAATAGGACAATTGTCACAAGATGATCAAGATAAGTTGCTTTTCTACATTCCCCAAGAAAAGAGATCTGAAATCAGAGAGACAACTAGTTCACGAGTTAGGAAGTTTAAAGATGTAGAAAGTGCTTCTGAACTTCTTCAAACAGAAAAAATAGATAAGTTAGTTGAAACTATTGGAAATACAAACACATATAGTATAGAAGAACTAGGGATTATTTATAAAAATCTTGGTATAATAAAAGCTGGAAAAGTATTATCAAAGGTCCAAGATGACCAGTTTATATATTCACTAATCGAAAAAATGAAGGAAAATGAAATTTTGAATGAAGGTAATGATTTTATTACTTCAGATATACTAAAAAGTATTAAGATTTATCGTCAATTTGACGATAATGTAAATGAGCTTACTAAAGTTTATCTCAAAATGGGTGATGACAAGATAGCAGACATCATCAGAAGACTTATTAGAAACAGTTCCGAACCACAGGTTTATAGGCTTGACAGTGGAGAATTCATAACCATTACTGACGAAGATTTAGCTTTAAGTCTACTTGACAATTTCTCAGAAAAAAAAGTTGCGTCAATACTGTCATATTTAGACAATAACCTGTCAAAAGATATTTCCAAAAAACTTGCCTTTCCTATAGACTAGGAGGTGCATAATGCTTCAACCCTTTATTATTAATCAATTTCCGAAGGAAACTAGTCCGGTTAACCTAGGAGCTAAAGACAATAGTAATAAAATTGTTAAAGCCGAGGGAGATAAAGACAAGATGTCCTTTAAGGACACACTTTCGGAAAAAATTGAACCCAAAAAGGATGAAAATCCAAAGGAAGAAGTGAAACTGCAAGGTAAAGAAAAAAAGGAAATAAAAGAAAGTAAAAAATTGAATAAGAAAGAAAAAATCGAAACATTGGAAAATGGTGAGTTAGATATTCAGGATTATTCATTCGAAGAGCTATATTATCTGTTCGCAAATGATCAAATATCATTAGATGAACTAAATGCAGCTTTGGAGAATATGAGTGGTGCTGAAATACTCGAGGGTCTAAAGGATATTCTTGAAATATTGAAAATGGAAATAGTAGATACGGGAAAAGCCAATGGAAATGTAGATACTATTAATATCAAAATACCAAGTGAAATTCTTAAAACTATCGGGGAATTGGAATCCAATATCGAGACAGGTAATATTGATACAGGAAAAGCTGACTTCAAAGAACTAATGGGTGATTTGCTTGAGCAAATTAAAGAACTTATTAGTGACAATGAAAAATCAGGACTAAACTTAAATTCAGATGACGCTCTTAACAAACTTTCAGAAATAAGTGATCTAATTAAGAAAATTAATAGGCCTAAGATATCACAGAATAGCAGACCAGAAGAATTAAGTATGAAAAATACTGAAGAAATCAAGGACCTAAATAGTCAGATCAAGAAAATAGCATCTGAAAGTGAAAATGAGAAAGATCTTTCTAAAGAATTTTCTAAGAATGATAGTCCAAGTAGTAAAAGTGAAGTTCAACCCCTGAAAACTGATCTGCAGTTTACAGATCTTACAAGTGTTGAAAATGTTGAAGATAAGGTTCAAAACCTGTCACTGGAAGAAATGGTTAAAAACACACCGAGAATTTCCACAAATATTATGAATCAAGTGGTAAATGTTTCTAAAGAAATGATAAGTTACAATGATGACCTAAATGAGATGGTAATTAAGCTTAAGCCAGAAGATCTTGGTAACCTAACAGTAAAAATGTCTATTAAGGACGGAGTTATATTAGCAGAAATGAATGTTGAAAACAATGTTGTTAAAGAAGTAATTGAATCCAACATAGCTGATTTAAGAAACGCCCTAAAGGACAAAGGTTATTCAGAAATCAATATTGATGTAAATATCAATAAGGAAGGTTCTGATAATAGAGGTAGTCAAGGCAATGGCAACAGTAAAAGAAGGATATTTAAAAATGAGGAGTTAGTTGATACAGGAAATATTATGGATTTCTTAGAAGAAATAAACTTCAACTTTCTTGCATGATGGAGGTGAAAAAATGGCAGTATCAGGAGTAGGTAGCTCTACGGTAACTAATCCGTATAATACGTCAAACACAGAAAAAACTACTGAGAAAAAGCTTGGCAAGTATCTTACAGATGATGCAAAAGAAAGACTAGATGCACTGGATAAGGATGCTGAAAATAACAAAAAAATTGCTGACAATAAGATGAACTCTCAAGATGCTTTTATGAAAATTCTGATGACACAGCTTCAAAATCAGGACCCACTATCACCAATGGAAAATACTGATATGATTTCTCAAATGTCTCAGTTTTCACAGCTAGAAGCAATTCAATCTATGGCAGAAGTAAGTGAAGGAACTGCAAAATCTCTGGAATATCTAGTAGAAAAAGCTGATAACAATGAAATAATGCAGTTGGAAGTAGTAAATCAGTTAGTTAAACTGAACAAGGCTATGGAAGAATACTTTGACACTGGAGATTCAGAAGATGAAAGTGATAATTCTGATGGAGACTCTGATGAAAGCTCAAACAATGAAGTTTCTGAAAGTTAGGATGTGATTAGATGAATAATTACAGAATATCAAACGAAGCGGTATTAAATAAAACTAAGATAAATAATAATGGAAGTATTAATAAATCAGGTGCAAATAGAACAGTAGGAAATGTTAATGGCCCATCTTTCAGGGATGTTCTTGATAAGATCAATAAGGGTGGAGAGCTTAAATTTTCCAAGCATGCAACTCAAAGACTCGAGACAAGAAATATTAAACTTTCAGATACAGATGTTAAAAAAATCAATTCAGCTGTTGATAAAGCTCAGGAAAAAGGTGTGAATGAAGCGCTTATAATGATGGGTAACAAGGCATTTATAGTAAATGTAAATAACAGAACTGTTATTACAGCTGCAAGTGATGATCAACTAAAGGAAAATGTATTTACAAACATAGACGGGGCAGTAATTATTTAGCTGGACCTTTTCAGGAAGCTAAAGGTCTCCCGACCGCTTGACGGAGGCCACCCGTGAGAAGGAGGAAAATTAGATATGATGAGATCAATGTACTCTGGTGTTTCAGGACTAAAGGTACACCAGACTAAGATGGACGTTATCGGAAATAATATTTCAAACGTAAATACCATAGGTTTTAAGGGTAGTAAGGTAACTTTCTCAGAAGTTTTCAGTCAGACTGTTAGGGGAGCATCAGCACCAAACGCTGGTATTGGTGGTACCAACCCTCAACAAATCGGACTAGGAGCGAGTATCGGTTCAATAGATGTAATTCACACAAAAGGATCAGCACAAAGAACCGACAATCCTACAGACCTTATGATAGATGGAAATGGATTCTTTGTATTGTCAAATGATGCAAATGGACAAAATAGAGTTTATACAAGAGCTGGTAATTTCAACGTAGATAAGGAAGGTAATCTTGTTGCTTCAAATGGTTGGAAAGTTCTTGATGGGGATATGAAGCCTATTCAGATAAACAAATCAAAGACTGCACCTGCAGTAGCAACTTCTGGATTTAGAATAAAAGGAAACATTAATTCTAATGATGAATCTTATTCTACTAGTGTTGATATTTATGATAGTATTGGTGACGTTCATAAATTACAAGTGAATATTGGTAAGACCTACAATACGGCAACTACTGAAGGAACTCAGTATATGTATAGAGAAATAGAAATTAAAGATGAGAATGGGAATGTTTTAATTCCTACTACGTCTGCGGGTAATTCAACAGATCAAGTGTATATTAGATTTAATGCGAAAGGTGAATTTGATTCTATAAGACGAAATTTATCAGCAGCTCCAGCAGCTCCAGATTATGAAATTACAACAACTGGTGGTTCCGCAACTGGACTTGGTGACCCGTTAACTTCCACTACTGCACATGATGGAAATGGTGACTTTACTCTAAGTTATCCAGGAGTTAACCCAATTAAATTGACATTAGGAGATGCTGTATTTACGGATGCTGATTCTAATAAAATATTATCTCAGACTAGTCAAACATCAGATGCAAAAGGAGTTCCTAATGATGGCTTATCACCTGGAACAATAGAAAGTTTTACTATTTCAGATAAAGGTGAAGTAATTGCAAAATATACAAATGGTACTACTGAAACCCTAGCGACTTTAGGACTCGCAGATTTTGATAATCCTGCTGGTCTTAGAAAAACAGGATCTAATTTCTTTGTAGATACTGCTAACTCTGGTACTGCAAAACTGGGTACTCCAGCAACAGGAAGTTTCGGAGCTTTAGCACCTGGAGCTTTAGAAATGTCAAATGTTGACCTTTCACAGGAGTTCACTGATATGATAACTACTCAAAGGGGATTCCAAGCAAATTCTAAGGTTATTTCAACAAGTGATGAGATACTTCAGGAACTTGTAAACCTTAAGCGATAATAGATATTAGTAAAATTTATAAATAATTCCCTGGGTCTGTTGACCCAGGGCTTTAAAGGGGTATAGAATGATTAAGTTAAGTAGGCTAAATGGTAAGGAATTTGTCCTCAACTGCGACCTTATAGAGTTTATGGAAGAAACGCCTGACACCATCATAACCCTTACAACAGGAAAAAAGGTAATTGTCGTTGAAACCATTGACCTTGTCATCGATAGGATAGTAGAATATAAGAAGAGGATATATGCATAAAATGTAGTTGAATTGTGAAATTCTGAAATGAGGTGTAGATTTGGACATAGGTACTTTAGGAGGAATTATAGCGGGTTTTGCCCTAGTTGGATGGGCTATACTTTCAAAGGGACCCCTTGGTTCATTTATAGATCCAGGTTCAATAGTAATAGTTGTCGGCGGTGCTTTCTCTGCAATATTTGTTGCATTCCCACTACAAAATGTTTTAGGAATGGGAAAAGTATTTGGAAAGGCAATGAAAAATGCTGAATATGATCCTGGACAAATAATTTCAAAGGTAATCGATTTGGCCAATGTCGCTAGGAGAGAAGGTCTTCTTGCTTTAGAGGAGGCTGTTGACGAGGTTCAGGACGAATTTCTTAAAAAGGGTGTTATGCTTATCGTAGATGGTACTGACCCAGAACTTGTTAAGAATATTCTTGAAACTGACCTTGGGAATGTCATGGATAGACATGGTAAAGGTAAAGGATTATTTGAACAGTTGGGAGCACTTCTCCCAGCCTTTGGTATGGTTGGTACACTTGTTGGTCTGGTTATCATGCTTAAAAACTTATCAGATCCATCAAGTATCGGTCCTGCCATGGCGGTTGCACTTCTTACAACTTTTTATGGATCACTGTTTGCCAACCTGATTTGTATACCGGTAGCAAATAAACTAGACTTAAAGAGTAAAGAAGAAGTATTAATCAGAGAAATAATGATAGAGGGGCTTTTATCAATTCAGGCAGGTGAAAACCCAAGAATCATCGAAGAAAAACTTAAGGCCTTCTTATCACCAAGTGTTAGAAGCACTCTAACATCTGAGACTGAGGGTGAGGAATAGATGAAGAAAAAACAAGAAGAACAAAAGGGCGGTGCACCGGAATGGATGGCCACCTATGGTGACCTTGTTACACTGCTAATGTGTTTCTTTGTATTACTTTTCGCATTCTCAAGCATAGATGCACAGAAGTTCCAAGCTGTAATGCAGTCCTTTCAAGGATCTGCCGGTGTATTAGAAAGTGGTAAGTCTTTAGTAGATGCGGATCTTGTTTTTGATGCAATGCCTGAATCAGAAACTACTGATAGTAATACTGAAGCAGAATCATTAGAAAGTGTAAAAGAACAAATTGAAGAATATCTTGAGAGTCAAGATTTGATAGAAGAAATAGAAGTTTCCCTTGAGACAAGAGGACTTGTGATTAGATTTAAGGACAATGCACTTTTTGACTCAGGAAAAGCTGATCTTAAGGAAGACTCTAAAAAAACACTTAGTTTTTTAGCAGACATTCTTAAGACGGAAGAATTTCAAAACAGATCAATCAAGGTTGAAGGTCATACAGACAATGTTCCCATTAGAACATCTAGATTTCCATCAAACTGGGAGCTGTCTACAACAAGAGCTTCAAATGTTGTAAAATTCTTTATTAATGACAGTAGAATATCGCCTTCGAGATTGGGTGCATCAGGATATAGTGAGTATCATCCTATAGCTGACAACCGTACAATTGAGGGTAGATCAAGAAATAGAAGAGTTGATATCGTAATATTACGTTCCTTCTTTCCAAGTCAGGAACCGATAAATTAGTGAGGGGATTTTTATGAAAAAGATTTTGATAATAAGTATTGTAGCATTACTGTCAATAGTGTTAATAGGTGGAGCCTTATTCTTTTTCGTTTTCAGAGACTCAGGAGAAAAGGAAGTAGTTGTTGAATACTTTGAATTTGATATGGGTGAGATGTATCTAAATATAGAGTCTCCTAAGAATATCTTAAAGCTTCAACCAGTTATTGAGTATACTAATCAAGAAACACTTCCAGTCTTTGAAAAAAACAAAAATAAGTTAAACAACTACATACGTGAGCTGTTTGCTACAAAGACATACGAGGAAATACTGGACAAGAAGGGGATAGAGAAAACCCGTGAAGATGTCCATGAAATAATATTAGAGGTACTTGAGCTAGATTCAGATACTATTACAAATGTTTATTTTGTTCAGTTCATAGTACAATAAATTTTGCTAAGATGAAAGTGGGGTGAGTTCTATGTCAGATGTGTTATCCCAAAATGAAATAGACGATTTGCTGGCCGCCCTCAGTACTGGAGAGGTTGATGTTACAGAAATCGAGGAGGATACGAAAGAGAAGAAAGTTAGAAAATATGACTTTAGTAGACCTGATAAGTTTGCAAAGGATCAGCTTAGAACTCTTGAAATTATCCATGAAAATTTCGCTAGGTTATTAAATAACTTTCTTTCAGGTTATTTAAGAACATATATAGAAATAGACGTACTTTCAGTTCAACCTATGATTTATAATGAATTCAGCAATTCAATTACTAATCCTGCTATACTTGGGATTGTAAATTTTGCACCTTTAAAAGGACAGATGATTATTGATATTTCATCTGACTTAGCTTTCACTATGATTGAAAGGGTATTAGGTGGTGCTGGAGATTCGATTAAATTTAAAGAAACAAGGTCTTTGACAGAGATAGAGATGACCCTAATAAAAAATATTATGGTTAAGTTTATTAATCTTTTAAAGGAACCTTGGGCTAATATCATAGAGTTAAAAGCTCGTCTAGAAAACATTGAAACAAATTCACAGTTCGCCCAAATTGTCGGACCAAGTGAATCAATTGCACTAGTAACATTTAGTATAAAAATTGGTGAAGTCGAGGGTATGATTAATATATGTATACCTCACTATACAATTGAACCTATACTGGGACAGCTTAGTTCTAAACTATGGTTTTCTAATAGTTCAAGAAAAGAAGTTTCAGAGCCTGAAAAAGAGGCACTACAAACCAGTATTCATAGTACAGATGTTAATATGGTGACTCAAATTGGAAAAACAAATATTACGGTTGCCGAATTCTTAAGTTTAATGACAGGTGATGTACTTGTTTTAAACAAAAAGGTTGAGGATGACCTAGAAGTATTAATAGGTGATGAAGTTAAGTTTACTGGTAAACCGGGAACTAAAGGAAAAAGTGTTGCTATAAAAATTACTGAATTAAGAGAGGAGATGAAGTAAATGGCTGATATGCTTTCTCAAGAAGAAATAGATGCTTTGCTAAATGGTGGTAGCAGTGATGAAACTGAGCCTGAATCTCCTGAAGTAAGTAGCGAAGAAAGTGCTGAACCTGTATCTGCCCCTGCACCTGCTGATGAAGAAATAACACCACAACTTTCAGCGGAGGAAAAGGATGCAATAGGTGAAATTGGAAATATTAGCATGGGAACTGCAGCTACAACGTTATTTACTTTATTGGGACAAAAGGTTAATATTACGACTCCTAGAGTTTCAGAAACAACGTTCAAAGGGTTGGAAGATGAGTTTGTAGCACCTTGTGTACTTATAAAAATTAAGTATACAGTTGGAATTGAAGGTGTTAATCTTTTGATTTTAAAGGAAAATGATGTTAAAATAATTACAGACCTAATGATGGGTGGAGATGGAACCAATTTAGCTGATGAACTAACAGATTTACATCTTAGTGCAATCAGTGAAGCTATGAACCAAATGATTGGATCATCATCTACTTCATTATCAGAGATGCTTGGGGAAAAGATAGATATATCTCCTCCTGAAGCAAATTATAAAAAGATTGATGATATTACTCAGCAATATGAAGAATTTCAAAGTGATAGTCAGCTTGTGAGAATTGCTTTTAGAATGACAATAGGTGATTTAATTGATAGTGAAATCATGCAGATTATACCTGTTCAATTTGCTAAGAGTATGGTTTCTAAATTGATGAAGATTGGTACAGGCGAAGTTCAGGTAGAACCTGTTGCAGAAACAGCCCCTGAGCCTACTCCAGCTCCTGCACCAATGCAACAACCTATTCAGCAACCAATACAGCAACCGGTACAACAAGTTCAACAACCGGTACAAAATGTCCAAGCGCAATCTTTTAATAATCAGCAACAATATGATTATCAAGGACAAAACATGGGTACACAAGTACCAAGGCAACAGGTTAATGCTCAACCTCTACAGTTCGATTCTTTTGATGGTGGGATGAATACAATTCCTATTCCAAGTGACATTGAACTAATTAAGGATGTTCCACTGGAAATCACTGTTGAACTGGGTAGGGCTAGTAAAAAAATTAGTGAGATACTTGACTTTGCACAGGGAACAGTTATTGAGCTTGACAAGCTTGTCGGCGAGTCTTTGGACATATTAGCCAACGGTAAGAAAATAGCCAAGGGCGAAGTTGTTGTTGTTGATGAAAATTACGGAATAAGAATAACAGATATCATTATTCCGGAAAAACGACTTAACAAACTTTAAAATTTAAGGAGGAAATAAAATGGCTGGTGGAATTTTAATAGTTGATGATGCAGCATTTATGAGAATGATGATAAGAGATGTACTAACGAAAAACGGCTACGATGTATTAGGAGAAGCTGAAAATGGACAAAAGGCAATCGAAAAATACAAAGAGTTGAATCCTGAATTAGTTATAATGGATATTACTATGCCAGAAGTTGACGGTATTCAAGCTGTTAAAGAAATTAAGGCTATGGATCCGAATGCAAAAATTATTATGTGTTCTGCCATGGGTCAGCAAGCAATGGTTATAGAGTCAATCCAAGCTGGAGCAAGGGACTTTATAGTTAAACCTTTCCAAGCTGATAGGGTTATTGAAGCAGTGAAAAAAGTAATAGGTTAGGAAAATATCCATGGTTGATATTTTTCTTTCCTATGGAATAATAAATTCTAGTCAGGGGATGGGTAGGGGTTATGGACCCATACTCTTTCTTCTTGTTATGGTATTATTAATAGTTTTTACTGTATTTATTGTTTTTATTAATAAAAGAGTTTCAGGATCCAAAGGAAATAATATAAAAGTACTAGAAAGGTTCTATGTTGCAAACGACAAGAGCCTTATGGTATTTTCTTTTAACCATGTCTATTATTTAGTATCTAATGATAAGTCGGGTATAAGGCTTATTGACAAATTTAGTGAAGAAGATATGGATGTTGACTTTATGACAGGAAAATTAGAAAATAAATTTAGCAATATAATGAATAAACTAAGTAAGCAGGGATTAGAAGATGATAAGAAGTAGTAAATATAAAAAATCAAAGATACTAATATTTGTGATGGTGTTTTGTGTTGTCCTACTAAGTAGTGGTACTTTTGCAAGTGCACTTCCCAATATAGGGTTTGAAGTTACCGCAAATGATGATCCACAGGCGGTTGTTAGTAGTATTCAGATAGTAATACTATTAAGTATACTTACTCTTGCCCCATCTATCCTTATTATGATGACATGTTTCACAAGGTTTATCATAGTATTTTCATTTTTACGTAAGGCTCTATCCTTACAGACAACCCCACCAAATCAGGTGATAATAGGTCTTGCTTTATTTATGACATTTTTTGTTATGGCACCAGTTTTTTCAGAGGTTAATGAAAATGCAGTTCAGCCGTACATAAGTCAAGAAATTAGTCAGGAGGAAGCTTTTGATCAAGCTGTAGCTCCTGTAAAAAGTTTTATGCTAAGACAGGTAAGATCTAAGGATCTTGCCCTTTTTATAAATCTTTCTGGTGATGAGGTTGATATCACTACAGATGAAGATTATGAAAAAATAGGGATGACTAGTGTTATTCCTGCATTTATGCTAAGTGAAATAAAGAGAGGTTTTGAAATTGGATTTATGCTGTTTATTCCTTTTATAGTCATAGATATGGTTGTTGCCTCAACCTTAATGGCTCTTGGAATGATGATGCTTCCTCCAGTTATGATATCCTTACCTTTCAAAATTTTGATTTTTATTCTTGTGGATGGGTGGAATCTTATAGTTCAAACCCTCATTACAAGTATAAGGTAAAAGGAGAATTAATGTGAGCCAAGATGCAGTATTGGATATTTTTAGAGAAGCTATAATTACAATTATATATGCAGCAAGTCCAATGCTTTTAGTTGCTTTAGGAATAGGACTTTTGGTAGCTGTATTTCAAGCAACAACTCAAATTCAGGAACAAACACTTGCTTTTGTTCCTAAAGTACTTGGAGTATTTATCGTTTTAATTCTTCTTGGTCCTTGGATTTTAGGTAGAATATTGGGTTTTACTGAAAAAATATTTTTAAGTATGAATACCTTATTATAAAGTTGGTGTTTTTATGGAGATTACTAGTTATTTACCTTTAATGATTCTTATTTTTTCTAGAGTCGCAGCAATATTTTCAATTATTCCTATATTTTCTAGTAGGAATGCTCCTATGCAACTTAGAATAGGGTTTATATTTTTTGTATCTTTGGTAATGTTTCCAATGTTGGTTAATACTGGTGTGTTGATACCAGAAACCTTTGGTGAGCTTTTAGTATCAATGGTAACTGAAATTGTTATAGGTTTAACATTAGGTTTTAGTATTACTTTTACAATAAACTCTATATATTTAGCAGGTACATTGGTTGATAGAAATATTGGATTTGCAATGGTTTCAGTAATGAGTGCAACTGATGAGTCTCAGATGCCGGTTACTGCTAATTTTTATTATATTTTGTCTATGATGATCTTCCTTATAAGTGACTATCACTTAAGACTTATCGAGGGATTGGCCCTTAGCTTTAAGGAAGTTCCAATAGGAACAAACAATTATAATGTTTTGATGGCTAAAAGAATTACAGATATATTAGGTGAGTCTTTTGTTATAGCTTTTAAGATGGCAGCACCGTTTTTGATTACGATTATTGTCGCTAATATCATATTGGGGCTTTTATCAAAAGCTATGCCGGGTCTAAATGTATTTATGGTGGGTATGCCTCTAAAAATCCTTATAGGTTTTATAATATTTTTAATAATAACACCATATTACATGGAGTTTTTTAATAATTTGTTCCACATAATGTTTCAGCAGTTTATTGATATTATTATGAATTTGGCGGCTTAAAATGGTTTTGAAATTTGATTTACAACTATTTGGGGAAAAAACTGAAAAAGCAACACCTAAGAAAAAAAGGGATGCTAGAAACAAGGGACAGGTTGTTCAGAGTAAAGAAATTGCTTCATCTCTGATTATTATTGTAGTATTCTTCTCATTGAATTTTTTGTGGGGCTTTTATTATGATAATGTAAGCGAGTTGTTCAGAAGTGTACTTGAAATAACTAATAGTAGTAACTTTACCTTCGACACAGTTCTAGTCTTGAATATGGGGAGAGATATTACTTTTTTAATGATAAAATTGATGTTACCCACTATGCTAGTAGCAATGGTTACTGGAGTAATTTTTAGCTACGTCCAAGTAGGATTCCTATTTACAGTAGAACCTCTTAAGGTTAAGTTAAGTAAAATTAATCCTATAAGCGGATTTAAAAAGCTTTTTTCAATGAAATCTATCGTAGAGCTTGTAAAATCAGTATCTAAAGCAGCTGCTCTGCTTTATATTTCAATTAACTATATAATGGATAACATGGATCTTATTATTAAAGTGTTAGATTTTCCTGTAGCAGTTATTGCAGCAAACCTGTGGAAAATAGTGTATAATATTACTATGAGAGTTGCGATTTTCCTATTTATTGTATCATTACTTGATTACATATATAAAAAATGGGAAAACGAAAAAGAACTAAAAATGTCAAAGCAAGAAATTAAGGATGAGTATAAGAATATTGAAGGTGACCCTTTAATTAAATCAAAGATAAAAGAAAAGCAAAGAAGTATTGCTATGAGCAGAATGATGCAGGAAGTACCTGAAGCGGATGTAATAATTACCAATCCGACTCATTTTGCCGTTGTAATTAAGTATAAAGAGGGTTATGAATCACCAATGGTTGTTGCCAAAGGTCAAGATTTGATAGCCTTAAACATAAAAAGAATAGGTAAGGAAAATGAAGTACCTATAGTTGAGAATAAGCCATTAGCAAGAGCTTTATTTAAGGATGTTGAAATTGGGGAATATATCCCTGAACAATATTATAAAGCAGTAGCAGAAGTATTGGCCTTTGTATATAATAAGAATAGGTAAACAGGGAGGCTAGTATATGAAATTTGGAGACATAGCAGTTGCATTAGGTATTGTTGGAATTATTCTTATGATTATCATTCCAGTGCCTTTATTCCTGTTGGATTTCTTTTTAACAATGAATATAGCTTTAGCATTATTGATACTTCTAATATCGATGTTTAATAAGGAAGCTCTTGACTTTTCAGTGTTTCCTTCCATACTTCTAGTAACAACATTATTTAGATTATCGCTGAATATATCTACTACTAGAAATATTTTACAAAACGCTAGAGCTGGTGCTGTAATAGATGCCTTTGGGGATTTCGTTATTGGTGGAGATGCCATAGTTGGTTTTATTATATTTATTATAATTGTAATTATTCAGTTCCTTGTAATAACCCGAGGTGCCGAGAGGGTTTCAGAGGTTGCTGCAAGATTTACACTTGATGCAATGCCTGGTAAGCAGATGGCAATTGATGCTGACCTTAATGCAGGCCTTATCAGTGAAGCTGAAGCAAAAGATCGAAGAAGCAAGATACAAAGAGAAGCAGATTTCTATGGAGCTATGGATGGTGCTTCTAAGTTCGTTAAAGGGGATGCCATTGCAGGTATCATTATTACAGTTATCAATATAGTTGCTGGATTTGCAATTGGTGTAGCTGTAAAAGGAATGCTTTTAACGGAAGCTTTAAGAAAATATACACTACTTACTGTAGGTGATGGACTTGTAGGTCAGATACCTGCACTAATGATTTCTACTGCAACGGGTATCGTTGTAACAAGAGCAGCCTCTGAGGGTAGTCTTGGGGTAGATGTAGTAACACAGCTATTTAATAGTCCTAAAGTTCTGTTTATATTATCAGGAGCACTTTTTCTTTTAGGATTTTCTACACCGCTTCCAAATGTTCCCTTCGCACTGATCAGTATTATACTGCTAATAGTTGGTATTTCCTTCAGAAGAGAACTACAGATTAAAGAGGAAACTGAAGAAGAATTAGAGGAAGAAACGGATGTTGAAGACATTAAGAAACCTGAGAATATTATTCCACTGTTACAAGTGGATCCTATAGAATTAGAATTTGGATATGGAATTATCCCCCTTGCTGATCCTAATCAAGGAGGAGACTTATTTGATAGACTAGTTATGATAAGAAGACAGGTCGCCTTAGAAATGGGTATGGTTGTACCTATGATTAGACTTAGGGATAATATTCAACTTGAAGCTAATGATTATATCATAAAGATAAAAGGAGCTTCAGTTGGTGAAGGTGGTATTATGTTTGACCATTATATGGCAATGAATCCTGGTAATGTTGAAGGGGATATTGCTGGTATAGATACTGTTGAGCCATCCTTTGGACTACCTGCTAAGTGGATTAGTTCTGATGATAGGGAGAGAGCTGAAATACTAGGCTATACAGTTGTAGATCCGTCATCAATTATTTCTACCCATTTAACAGAGGTAATTAAGAAATATGCTTTTGAACTTCTAGGTAGACAGGAAGTAAAAACTCTTATTGATAATGTTAAAGAAAATAATCCTGCACTTGTTGAAGAGTTAATACCTGGAATGATGTCTATTGGTGATATACAAAAAGTATTGGCCAACTTGTTAAGGGAAAGAATATCAATAAGGGATTTAGTTACAATTCTTGAGACCTTAGCAGACAATGCAAGGTATACTAAAGATACATCTGTCCTTACTGAATATGTAAGACAGGCATTAGCAAGAACTATTTCAAGGAATTATTTTGAAGAATCTGTAGCGAGGGTAATCACTCTTGATAGAGATCTTGAAAATACTCTGATGGATTCACTAGGTCAAAACGAAACAGGTTCTTATTTAACAATTGATCCAGGAACTAATCAGAGAATAATAAATTCATTAGCAAGTGAATTACAGAAACTACTAAATATAGGGGAGCAACCTATAGTTCTTACAGCACCAATTGTAAGATTCCATTTCAAAAAACTGACAGAGGCTGTAATTCCTGACTTAATCGTATTATCATATAATGAAATAGAACCAAATGTTGAAGTTCAATCTGTTGGGACGGTGGTAATTTAATGAAGGTTAAAAAATACGTAGCCAAGGATATCAAGGAGGCTATGATACAGGTAAGGAATGAATTGGGCAAGGATGCCATTATTATCCATACTAGAAAAATAAGAAAGAAAGGTTTGAAAGGTATACTTGGCAAGGCGGAAATTGAAATTCTTGCAGCAATCGAAGAGGGTACCGACGAAAAACCTGAAAAGAAACCTGAAGAAAAACCAAAAGAAGCAGTTATAGATATAAATAGAATGCAAAGAGATAAAATGAAATCACAGCATGAATTCGAGGTATTAAATGATGAAATCAATGATCTTAAAGCTATGCTAAAGAATGTCTTAAATAAGGTCGATGATGTAAATGAGCCTATGTCTGAGGAAAGCTTAGATGCTGTGTGTAAAAATATGATCGAAAATGATGTAGCCAAACCAATCGTATATTCTCTATCAAATAGGGTCAAAACAAAATACGAGGGTATTACAGGAGATGGCTATAAAAAGAAACTTAAAGAGGAAATAGGTATTAACTTAGGTGTACCATATTCCATAGAAAATACAGCTGGTCAAAAAATTTGTGTTTTAGTTGGACCGACAGGTGTTGGGAAAACAACGACCTTGTCAAAAATTGCTGCAAGGCTAACATTAGTTGAAAATAAATCAGTTGCTTTAATTACAGCTGATACTTTTAGAATAGCTGCAGTGGATCAATTAAAGACCTATGCAGAAATTTTAGGAATTCCTCTTACAGTGATATATGAGAACTATGAGATAGAAAAAGCTATTCAAAAGTATAGGGACAAGGATGTCATATTAATCGATACTGCTGGAAGGAATCATAAAGATGTTGAATTGATACAGGATATAAATTTCCTAATTGAAAACATTGATGATCCTGACATTTTCCTTGTTTTGAGCATGACGACAAGTTATAAAAACTTAGTAAGCATAATTAATTCTTATAAGTTTTTAAGTGATTACAAACTTATCTTCACTAAACTTGACGAGTCAAGTTCTTTAGGAAATATTCTGAACATTAAAATGATGACGGGAAAAGAACTGTCGTATACCACTTTTGGGCAAAGTGTTCCAGATGATATAGAAGTGGCTGATATAGGAAAAATTACTAATAAGATTATAGGTGGTTTAGATGAAGGATCAAGCAACTAGATTAAGGGAATTAGTAAATAAAAATTATAAAAAAAGTAATAATAACAGTGGAGAAAAGTCTTCTGCTAATGGTGCTAGAATTATTACTATCTCAAGTGGTAAAGGTGGAGTAGGTAAAACAAATTTTACTGTAAATTTAGGTATATCTTTATCAAAAATGGGTAAAAAGGTAGTAGTGATAGATGCCGACTTAGGATTGTCCAATGTTGATGTTGTTTTAGGACTTATTCCTAAGTTCAGTCTCAATAATGTTCTTAGTGGAGAAAAGAACATTGAAGAGATTGTAGTAGATGCTCCAGGTGGCATTAGAATAGTGTCAGGGGGGTCTGGCATTATGAATTTAGTTGATTTAGAAAAATATCAACTAGAAAACCTAGTAAGTAACTTGGATTCTATTGCAAGCGATAGTGACTATATTCTTATAGATACTGGTGCGGGTCTATCAAATTCCGTAATGAGTTTTATAGAAGCATCTAATGAGCTTGTAATGGTTATTACACCTGATCCTACTTCTATAACTGATGCATACGCTGTTGTAAAGAATATTCACAGGGATGATAGATCAGTTAAGGTTGTAATAAATAGGGTGGATTCTAATAAAGAAGGATTTGAAGTATATCATAAGATAAATTCTGCGACAAAGAAGTTTTTAAATTTTGAAGTCGAAAGTTTAGGATTCATATATGAGGATCTAAGTGTTAAAAAAGCTGTAAGAAACCAAAGACCTTTTATACTTGAAAATCCTAATTCTTTAGCAAGTAAAGGTGTAGATATGATAGCTTACAATCTAGAGAATGATACTAAGAACTTGAATAAAGTTAATGGTTTCAGTAGATTTATAAACAAATTGCTTAATAGTGTATAATAGTATCCATTTACACATAATTTCAAGGAGGAAGAAATGGATAGCAATTTATTAGTTACAATGGATGGGTGTACAGAAGTACAAATTGAACTAGAGAGAGATACAAAAAAAGTTCTTGTTCTAAAGTCTGAGATTATCGAAATTTTAGATAAGGATAAGATAGTAGTTTCTGCGCCTATTTTTCAATCAAAAATCTTTCCTCTTTCCCTTGGAGAGAGGGTTTTTATAAATTTTCACAAAAAAGATACAGGTATGTATAGTTTTTTGGGTATTGTATATAATAGGGACAATAAAAAGAATGTTCCTGAAGTTTACATAAGGCAAATAGGTAAAATGAATAAACTCCAGCGTAGAAGTTTCTTTAGACTTCCAATCGTTAAAAACATTGTTGTTACTTATTCAGATGATGATATGGAATACAATGTGAACGGAGTAACTAAAGATATAAGCGGTGGTGGAATTAGGGCTATCTCAAACGATCCAATAAAACTTGGTGAAGATGTTTTAGTTCATATTGCCTTAGGTCAAAGTAGTTTATTTATTCGTGCCAAAGTTGTAAGATGCAGGGATATATCAGATTCAGTAGAAAAGTACGACCTTGGATTAAAGTTTGATGATATTGATGAGCAATTAAGAAGTAAAATTGTCTCTTTTATCTTTGAAAAACAAAGAAATCTAAGAAAAAAAGGAATGATATAATGAACAAAAAACAAATACTTGTAGTTGATGATTCAGCGTTTATGAGAAAAATAATAACAGATATAGTAAATTCCTCAGAGTCCTTAGAGGTTGTTGCTACTGCCAGAAATGGTCAGGATGCTATAGAAAAAATCAAAAGATATTCACCAGATGCCATAACACTTGATGTTGAAATGCCTGTTATGGATGGACTTACTGCTTTAAAAATAATTATGGAGGAAATGCCCCTCCCAGTAATCATGCTTAGCTCTGTTACTAAAGAAGGAGCTGAGGCTACAATCAATGCTCTTGAGTATGGAGCACTAGATTTTATAACTAAGCCTTCAAGCATGTTTAAAATTAACACAGAAGATGTTAGAATAGAATTAATAGAGAAATTGAAAATTGCAGTAAATGTTAAGGTAAGAGCTTCAAGAAAGACAGCTGTAAAAGAGGTTATAAAACCACTGCCAAAATATGAGTCTAAAAACAAGGCTGGTGGTCTTAATAAAATAGTAGCTATTGGTACTTCTACAGGAGGTCCAAAAGCGCTTCAGGAGGTTATACCAAAACTTCCTAAAAATCTTGATGCAAGTATTCTTATAGTTCAGCATATGCCTGCTGGATTTACAAAGTCCCTTGCAGAGAGAATGGATAAATTGTCTTCCCTTACTGTTAAGGAAGCAGAGAATGGAGATATGTTAAATCCAGGTGTTGTTTATATAGCTCCTGGTGATTTCCATATGCATGTAGTGGAGAAGATGGGGAAACTAAGTATTAAGCTAGAAAAATCGCCTACAGTTTCAGGTCATAGACCTTCTGTAGATTCGATGATGTATTCCCTCTATGAACTTAAGAATGATAACATTATAGGTGTAATCATGACAGGAATGGGGGCTGATGGAGCAAAGGGCCTGGCTAAACTTAAAGAAAAGGGTATTCCTATTATTGCTCAAGATGAAGAAAGTTGTGTGGTATTCGGAATGCCAAAATCGACAATCAACCTAAATGTTGTTGATAGGATAGTTCCACTTGATAGGATTGCTAGTGAAATCATAAAAGCCATGGAGGTGTAGATATTATGGATATGAGTCAATATCTTGAAATTTTTATTGAAGAGTCAAGAGAGCATCTAGATCAAATGAATCAAATTCTTTTAGACTTAGAGAATAATACAGAAGATTTAGATTTGTTAAATGGTATATTTAGGGTAGCACATACAATAAAAGGTATGGCTGGAACTATGGGATTTAATAAAGTACAGAACCTTACTCATGAGATGGAGAATGTACTACATAAAGTAAGAAGTGGAGAAATAGCTGTATCAGAAGAAATTATAGATATACTATTCGAATGTTTTGATACCCTTGAAGAGTATATTGGAAATCTTAAGAATACTGGTGAAGAGGGAGATACAGATGCCTCTGCACTTGTTAAAAAGCTTATAATGCTTCTTGAAAATGATGGAAAATTAGTTTCGGAAGCTTCTGAAGAAGTTGAAGTAGAAGAAGCAGAGCTTGTTAGTGATTCATTGGATGATGCTATAGAGCTTGAGGATATTGTTCCAGTACTTAATAAGGCAATTGAAAATGAATTTAATGTGTTTGAAGTAGAAGTGGTTCTTGATGAAAACTGTATGCTTAAAGCAGCTAGAGCCTTTATTGTTTTCAATACGTTAGAGCAATTTGGTGAGGTAATAAAGTCTAAACCAACTGCTGAAGATATTGAGGATGAAAATTTTGAATTATCATTTAAGCTTATTTATATTACTAAGCTAGATGAAAGTACAGTAATAAACGAAGTTATGAAAATTTCTGAAATTGGAAAAGTTAATGCATCTGAAATCAATCTTGATGGATACGAGTCAGGCTCAGTTATAGTTGAAGAAGCTGAGGAGGATGATGTTGTGAAAGAGATTGAGAGTGTTGTTAGTGAAGTACAAGAGGCTGTTAAAGAAGTAAAACAAACAGCTAAAAAGGAAACTAAAAAATCAAATAAACAAGGTCAAACTTCTAAGACAGTAAGGGTTGATATTGATAGACTTGACAACCTAATGAATCTTGTAAGTGAGCTAATTATTATAAAGACTAGATTAGAGGATAGTGACAGTGTTAATGACAGATCAAAGATGAATGACGCTGTAGAATATCTAGAAAGAATTACTACTAGTCTACATGATGCTGTAATGAAAGTAAGAATGGTTCCTGTAGAAAGAACCTTTAATAGATTCCCTAGAATGGTTAGAGATTTAGCTAAGGATTTAGGAAAGAAAATTAATCTTCATATGTCAGGGGAAGATACTGAAGTTGATAGAACAGTTATTGATGAAATTGGCGATCCACTAATCCATTTAATTAGAAACTCTATTGACCATGGTATAGAATCGCCTGAGGAAAGAAGTCAGGTTGGTAAGAAGGAAGCTGGAACAGTAAACTTAAGGGCTTATCCAGATGGTAACACTGTTGTAATTGAGGTTGAAGATGATGGGGATGGTATCAACATTGACAGAGTATCTCAAAAAGCAATTAATAAAGGAATTATCACTCAACAGGATTTAGAAAATATGAAGCAAAATGAGATTGTTGAGTTGTTATTCCATCCAGGATTCTCAACTGCTGAGAAGGTTACAGACCTTTCTGGTAGAGGAGTTGGTCTTGATGTTGTTAAGACAAAGATTGAGTCTCTTGGTGGTATAGTAGAAGTTCAAACTGCCAAAGGTGAGGGAAGTAAGTTTATCATTAGACTACCTCTTACGCTGGCAATCATTCAAGCACTTATGGTTAACATGGGTATTGAAAAGTATGCACTTCCATTAAATAATATAAAAGAAATCACTACTATAAAATCTAATACTATAAGCAAGGTACAAGATCAGGAAGTTGTTCTTTATAGGGATAATACACTTCCAATCTTAAGATTAGCTGATATTTTAGAGATTCCTAGGGAAGAAGATCCTGAAGAGTTAATTGTTGTTGTAGTTAGAAAAGGACTTAAGGAAGCTGGTTTAGTTGTTGATAGTTTAATTGGTCAACAAGAAATTGTTATCAAGTCATTAGGTAAGTACTTGACAGGTATAAATATAATCGCTGGAGCTACAATACTAGGTAATGGTGGGGTTGCGTTAATCGTTGATCCTAATCAGCTAATATAGTGAAGGAGGTATAGTATGAGCATTTCAGAATTTGTAATTTTCAAATTAAATGGTGAGTTTTACGGTGTTGATATTAACAACGTAGAGAATATAGAAAGAAAAATGCCAATAACTAGGGTTCCATATACTAAAAATTTTATTAAGGGTGTTGTGAACCTAAGGGGTAATGTAATACCAGTAATTGATTTAAGAACTAGATTTGGAATAGAGTACAAAGAATATGATGATGAATCAAGAATCTTAATTATCAATCACAAAGATTATAAGGTTGGCATGATAGCTGATAGTTCTTCAGAAGTACTACAGCTTGAAGAGACAGATATAAATGAAGCTCCTTCTATAAAAAATAGAACAAGTGACGCATTCATTAAATCAATTGGTAAAAATGATGGCAGAATAATTATGCTTATAGATTTAATAAAAGTATTAGGATTAGAAGAAGAAGAGAACGAGTAGAGAAGGAGGTAATTATGGAGACTAACAGTAATTATCTGGACAATCTCAACAATATGATACTTGATATTCTAAGTGAAATTGGAAATATCGGTGCTGGTAACGCAGCTACTGCTTTAGCAAAATTAATTAATCAAAAGGTAGATATGAAAGTTCCTAATGTAAATATCCTAGAGTTCAAAGAGGTTCCTGAATTGTTAGGTGGAGCTGAAACTGAAGTTGCAGGTATTTACTTTAAGATAGAAGGGGATTTAGAAGGAAGTATTATGTTCCTTCTAGACTTGGATTCTGCTTACAATTTAATTAATTTATTAATGCCAGGTTATGATGTTAAGGAGATAAATGACTTTTCTATGTCTGCCTTAAAAGAAATTGGAAATATTCTATCCGGTTCATATATTGCCTCTTTATCCGGATTAACAAACTTAGATATAAAAATATCTATTCCATCCTTAGCTATTGATATGGCCGGGGCTATACTAAGTGTTCCAGCAATATTCTTTAGTGAGGTTAGTGATAAAATTCTAATAATTAAAAATGAGTTTCTTGAAGAGGAAGCCTTAGATTCTATAAAGGGATATTTCCTATTGGTTCCTGAACTTGATTCTTATGATGTATTATTAAACAGCCTTGGGGTTTCCCTATGAGTAGCCTGAAGGTAGGTATGGCTGATTTAAAAGTTGTCAAGAACCCTGGGGTTCTTGCAACTTTAGGTTTAGGTTCATGTGTAGGAATATGTTTATATGATTCTTCGGCTAAAATTGCTGGTTTAGCTCATATAATGCTTCCTTCATCTAAATCTATTCGAAATAATACTAATAAAGCTAAATTTGCTGACACTGGAATAGATATGTTAATAAGTGAAATGGAAAAATTAGGGGCAAAGAAAAGTAGAATGACGGCTAAGATTGCAGGTGGAGCTCAAATGTTCTCATTTGCAAGCAAAAATGATATGATGAAGATAGGAGAAAGAAATGCTATAGCAGTTCGTGAATCATTAAAAGGTCATAGAATATCTATTAAAGCAGATGACACAGGTGGTAATCACGGTAGAAGTATTGAATTTCATTCAGAAGATGGTCGATTGGAAATAAAAACAATAGGACATGGAACCAAGGTGTTTTAGTAGGGGAATAGCTTATGTCATTAAACGAAGTATGGAAAAGATTTAAAGAAAAGAATGATAAGCAGGCTAAGGAAGAATTAATCATAAAGTATGTTGAATTAGTTAAAGTTATTTGTGGAAGATTATACCCAAACTATTCTAAATATTTAGAATTCGACGAATTGGTGAGTTATGGAATAATTGGTTTGATTGACGCTATTGATAAATTTGACTATAAAAAAGAAGTAAAATTCGAAACATATGGAAATATTAGGATAAGGGGAGCCATCATAGATCAGTTAAGGTCAATGGATTGGGTTCCCAGAAGTACTAGGCAAAAATTTAAACAGATAGAGAAAGCCATTGATATTTTAGTGGAAGAAAAGGGCAATGATTTTTCTGATAAAGATATTGCAATCAAAGTAGAAATGTCTGTTGAAGATGTAAATGAACTCCTTGCGGAAATGAGCACATTTTCTATTCTGTCTTTAGAAGAAAAAATAGAGGATAGTAATTCAAACTTTGAACTAAAATCAAATAATAAAGATTTTAGCCCAGAGGATAATTTGTTAAATGATGAATTTAAAAACACCTTGGTTGGTGTTATCGAATCCTTACCAAATAAAGAACAAATGGTCATAAAACTTTATTATTATTCAGAATTAACATATAAAGAAATAGCAAGCATAATGGGAATTTCAGAATCAAGAATATCTCAAATTCATTCTAAAGCTATTTCAAAGATAAAGAATTCAATTGAAGTATAGAGGTGGAGGGATATTTATGGCAGAGAATGACAAGGATGTTATATTAGATGATAAGGACTATCAAATTAAAGTAGAAATATCAGAAGATTCATATGAAGCTTATATTACTATTGATTTTTTCACAGAAGATGAAGTGATTGTTACAAAAAGTGAAATTTTAGAAGCCATAAATACAAGCGGAGTTGTTTTTGGATTAAAAGATGAGTCCGTGGATTTGATTGCTCAAAATCCTAGAATTGCAAATAAAATGCCCATTGCTAGTGGTATAAAACATGAAGATGGAAAAGATGCTGTAATTGAATATCTTATTGATTTTGAAGGTAAAAATAAACCTAAAGAACTCCATAATGGTAAGGTTGATTTTAAAGATATGAGCTTTGTACATGTCTGCGAGAAAGACGATGTTATTGCTGTAAAGAAACCTGCTGAAGAAGGCACTGACGGTAAGACGGTTACAGGAAAGGTTGTTAAGGCAAAGATAGGTAAAGACCAAGTACTTAAAATAGGTAAAAATACAGTTTTAAGTGAAGATGGCCTTAAGCTCATTGCGGCGGCGGACGGTAATGCAAAATTTATTGCAGGGAAAGTTGATATTATTGAAGTCCTTGAAATCCAAGGTGATGTTGGTGTAAAAACTGGTAATATAAGTTTTAACGGAAGGCTAGTTATTAATGGTAATATCACTACTGGCTTCAGGGTAGTATCTCAAAATGATATAGAAATAAATGGTATAGTTGAAAGTGCTCAAGTGTATTCCAATGGAAACATAGTGATTAAAGGTGGAGTACAGGGCAATGATGATGCAGTACTACGTGCAGGTGGAGATATACACGCCAATTATATTAATAGTGCTTTGGTTTATGCAAAGGGTGATATACATGCGGATTCTATTATGCACTGTGATGTAACGTCTGATGGATCTATAATATCCCATGGAAAAAAAGGTATGATAGTTGGTGGAGAAATCAAGGTAAGAAAGCACATTGATGCCAGAACTGTAGGAGCTGAAATGGGTACTATTACTAAGCTGACTTTAGGTGTAGATTCAAAAATTTCAGAAGAATATCAAGCTCTTCAGTCTGAAATAAAAGATTTTAAAGAAAACATTACTAAATTAAATCAGGCTCTTAATCTTATTAGAAAACAACTTCAAGCTAGTCCAGGTAACCCAGAAATAACTAATATTATGAATAAAACTATGGTTACTAAAGATGAGTACAATGAAAAATTAAAAGCCTCAATGGAGCGTTTTAAGGAGTTAAATGAGCTGATTGAATCACTTATGGGTGCTTATGTTTCAGCAGAAGAATTTTTCCCAGGTGTTAAGATAAAAATTGGTAACAGTCATTATGTAGTAAAAACTAAGATGGATAACACAACTATAAAGAAATCAGAAGGTGAAATTAGAACCTTTGCCAGATCCTAATTGAATTTTAGCGGGGTGGTTTTATGCCTATTAGGCCTATAGATATGCAGGTTATGATGCCAAAAATTCAAAAAGTCAATGAAAATCAAAAGGGTATTGAAAATAGGCAGGTCAATGCAGCAGCTGACCAGCAAAGTGAAAATGCCAAAAAAACAGATCTAAAACAAAAAAAAGTAGATAGAAAAGAGACAAAAGATAATCCGAAAGTCAAAGCACAGGACAGAAGGGAAAGAAATCCAAAGGACAAAAAAAATAAGGGGAAAGAAAAAAAATCTTCTAAAGAAAAAGAAGAAAGTCTTAAAAAGAAGAATGATTCTTTTTCAACATCCAAATTTGATATGAAAATATAGGTGACTTATGTTAAATTATTTTATGATAGTTTCAGGAAGTATCCTGATTTTTATTTCATTATCACTATTAGGAAGAGAACTAAAAAAATCAAATTCTAATGCACAGTCTTTTAACAATAGCTCGGACATAATTCAGTATATTCATAACATGGAAAAAACTCTAAATGAGATGAATGAGTCATTCTATGAAATATGTAATGAGCTTGAGGGGAATTACTCCGTACATGATAAAGAATTACAGTTGATGTATAATGAGATTCAGTCCCTTAAAAAAGCTAATGATAATGTAAAAAAAGTTCAGAAGAAAATGAAAAAAGATCTCAGAAGTGAGATAAATGAAAAAAATGAGAGCAATGATAAAGAAAATAAGTATCAAAAAATTTCCTTTGAAAATCATGATTCGAATAATCAGTTGGAAAAAGGGACTACAACCAGAGAAAAAGTTAAATATCTTCACAAGCTTGGAAAATCCCCAAGTGAAATAGCTAGAGTCCTTAATATTGGCATAGGTGAAGTGGAATTATTTATCAATATTAAAAAATAGGTTTGTTTTAGAAGTATACTGCTGAAACAAACCTTTATTATATTTAAGAAAAATACAAAAATGACCTTGATATTTATAAAGTTATTGTGTTATAATTATTTGGGTTATTTAATACACACGGACTTTGATTTTTCAAGAGTTGCTCACGAGTACTTGCAAAAGATGAAAAGTTCGGAGGTAAAAACTAAGGAGGAAAAGAAATGTCAGTAATTTCAATGAAAGCTTTATTAGAAGCTGGTGTACACTTTGGACACCAAACTAGAAGATGGAACCCTAAAATGGCTAAGTACATCTTTACAGAAAGAAACGGAATCTACATCGTAGATTTACAAAAAACTGCTAAGAAGGTTGACGAAGCTTACAGCTACGTTAAGTCTCTTTCAGAAGAAGGAAAGAAAATCCTTTTTGTAGGTACTAAGAAGCAAGCTCAAGATGCTATCGCTAGTGAAGCTAAGAGATGTGGAATGTACTATGTAAACCAAAGATGGTTAGGTGGAATGCTTACTAACTTCGGTACAATCAAGAAGAGAATCAAGTTACTTGAGAACATCAACAAAATGGAAGAAGACGGAAGATTTGACGTACTTCCTAAGAAAGAAGTAATCAAGTTAAAAGCTCAAAGAGATAGACTTGAGAGATTCTTAGGCGGAATCAAAGATATGGGTGGAATTCCTGATGCTATCTTCGTTGTTGATCCTAAGAAAGAGAAAATTGCTATCTTAGAAGCTAAGAAGCTTGGTATTCCTACAGTAGGTATCGTTGATACTAACTGTGATCCAGATGAGATCGATTACGTAATTCCTGGAAATGACGATGCAATCAGAGCTGTTAAGCTTATCGCTTCAAAAATGGCTGATGCAGTTATCGAAGGAAGACAAGGTGAAGAAATGGCAGAAGAGCCAGCTACAGAGGCTGCTGCTGAATAATTTAAGAATTTTAGGGGTAAGATGAATCTTACCCCTTTGTATAGTAATCAAACATATATAAGGAGGAATTGTAATGGCTGTTACAGCTTCTATGGTTAAAGAATTAAGACAAGCTACTGGTGCAGGTATGCTTGAGTGTAAGAAAGTATTAACTGAAACTGATGGAAACATAGATGAGGCAATCAAGTTACTTAGAGAAAGAGGACTTGCTAAGGCTGCTAAAAAAGCAGATAGAATTGCTGCTGAAGGTTCTGTTGTATCATATATCCACGGTGGTGGAAGAATTGGTGTTCTTGTAGAAATCAACTCTGAAACTGATTTCGTTGCTAAGAACGAAGAATTCCAAGCATTCACTAAGGACGTAGCTATGCAAATCGCTGCTGCTAACCCTAAGTATGTTAGAAGAGAAGAAGTTCCTGCTGATGAGATTGAAAAAGAGAAGGAAATCCTTACTCAACAAGCTCTTAACGAAGGAAAACCAGCTCAAATCGTTGAAAAAATGGTAGTTGGAAGAATCAACAAGTACTACAAAGAAGTTTGTTTACTTGAGCAAGCTTTCATCAAGGACCCAGATATGACTATCGAGCAATTATTAAAAGAAAAAATTGCTAAGATTGGTGAAAACTTAAACATCAGAAGATTCACTAGATACGAAGTAGGGGAAGGTCTTGAGAAGAAAGAAGAGAACTTTGCTGAAGAAGTAGCTAAGCAAATGTCATAATAAAAACCAATATGTTAATTAAAATGGGAACACATTTGTGTTCTCATTTTTTAAAGTTAAATAAATTTGGGTATGAGTATAAAGGAATTAACAGAATAAATGTAGAATTATTATATGGAGGTTTGAACATTGGATAGGATTTATGATAGAATTATGATAAAGATTAGTGGTGAGGCATTGTCAGGTGGTAAGAATGCCAGTATAGACGATGTAATGGTACAGAAAGTAGTTAAAGATGTAAAAGAAATATTGGATCTTGGTATTGAGGTTGCCATTGTAATTGGTGGAGGAAACTTCTGGAGAGGTAGAACAAGTGAAAATATGGAAAGAACTACAGCTGACTATATGGGAATGCTTGCAACTGTAATGAATGCCCTAGCACTACAGGATGGATTCATAAATAATGAAATTGAAGCTAAGGTTATGTCATCTATCCATATGACTCAAATCGCAGAGCCTTTCGTAAGAAATAATGCAGTAAGATACCTTTCTGAGAAGAAAGTAGTAATTTTTGCTGCAGGTACTGGAAATCCATATTTTTCTACAGATACTGCTGCAGCACTTAGATCAGTTGAAATAAGTGCAGATGCACTATTATTAGCTAAAAACGTCGATGGTGTATATGACAAGGATCCGGCAATTCATAATGAAGCAAAGAAATTTGACAAGCTTACATACTTAGATATTTTAAGTAACAAGCTAAACGTTATGGATTTTACTGCTGTGACATTGTGCATGGATAACAATATGTCAATTGATGTATTTGGTCTTGATGAAAAAGATGGAATCAAAAGAGTATGTCTAGGCGAAAATGTTGGAACAAGAATTAGGGAGGAATTTTAATGTTAAATGAAATACAAAAATTAATTGATGACAAAATGACAAAGACAATAAATGTATTAAAAGATGAACTTCACACAGTTAGAGCTGGAAAAGCTAATCCATCATTACTTGACAGAATTTCTGTAGAGTACTATGGTTCTTTGACACCACTAAATCAATTAGCAGGTATTTCTGCTCCAGAACCAAGATTACTTCAAATTAGTCCATACGATGTTTCTGCTATTGGAGATATTGAAAAGGCAATATTAAATTCAGATCTTGGTCTTAATCCAGCTAATGACGGTAAAGTAATTAGATTAAGTATTCCTATGTTAACTGAAGAGCGTAGAAAAGACTTAACTAAACTAGTTAAGAAGATGGGTGAAGATTCTAAAGTTGCTATTAGAAATGAAAGAAGAGAAGCTAATGAAAAGCTTAAGAAACTTGAAAAGTCTAATGAAATAACTGAGGACGATTTAAAGAAATCTCTTGATGAGGTACAAAAAGCTACTGACAAGTATATTGTTACAGTAGATAGTCTTGTTTCACAAAAAGAAGAAGAAATAATGGCAGTATAATTTTTATGAAAGCCATTGATTTAGTAGGGTATAAGTTAGATGACGGTCTTTCGTTGATTAAAGAAAAAATGCTTGATTATGAAGTTGAAATAATCAAAGTTGATAGGGATACTTACAGAACACATGAAAGTATTTTTCAAATTGATGAAAGAATCATAAAGGTTATCATAAAGGAAAAAAGTATCATAATATATGCTACTGAAATATAGAGTTTAATTAACCCATGGTGTGTTTTACATGCCATGGGCCATTTTCACAAGTAAAAATATTGTATGATAGATATCATAGTATAATAATTGAGCAATTATATTAGCAGTGAATAAATACTTGCTGAATTTTTATACTATGCATTGAAATTATGGAGGTAGAAGTGTCTAATATTAGTGGAGCTTATCCAGTACATGTTGCTATAATCATGGACGGAAATGGCAGATGGGCCAAGAAAAGGTTTATGCCAAGAATTGCTGGACATAAAGCAGGTGTTGAAAGTTTACGTAAAATAATTGAGGAAACTGGAGATTTAGGAATTAAATATCTTACTGTCTACGCTTTTTCTACGGAAAATTGGAATAGACCTAAAGATGAAGTCAATGGACTAATGAATCTTTTAGTCAATTATATTGATAATGAACTAAATAATCTTAATAAAAATGGTGTTAGATTAAATATATTAGGTGACATGTCGGCTCTTCCTACAAAAGTAAGGGAGAAAGTAGAAATGGCCCTTGTAGAAACTAATAAAAACACGAAACTTACTCTAAATATAGCCCTTAATTATGGTGGTAGAGATGAAATAATCCGAGCAGTAAAGAGCATCTATAATCAAGGGGATAGTGAGTTGATCGATAATTTAGATGAGGATATTTTCTCTAGATTCCTTTATACGGCAAATATACCTGATCCTGATTTTGTAATCAGAACAAGCGGTGAGGTAAGAATAAGTAATTTCTTACTATGGCAACTTGCTTATTCAGAAATGTATTTTACGGAGACTTTATGGCCGGACTTTGGAGTAAGTGAGTACCATAAAGCACTTGATTCATTTAAAAATAGAAAGAGACGTTTTGGCAAGATTTAGACAACTATAGGGGAATTTATTAATTATGTAATAGCTACCCTTATAATGTATAAGGAGATTTTTATGGTAAAACGAACTATATCAGCTCTTATTGCCCTACCACTATTGTTTTTTGTAATGTTTAAGGGTGGGGATATTCTATATGGAAGTGTTCTTATAGTATCACTTATAGGAGTTTGGGAATATTATCATGCATTTGAACAAAAAGAGTACAAACCTCTAAAAAAATATGGATTGTTATTCATTACTCTATTTTTTACCTTTTTCAGACTTGGTTTAAGTATGGAGTATTTGATGTTCTTGTGCTTTTCTGCTGTTTTTATAGGAATGGCAATAGTAACATTTTACAAGAAACTCAATATTGTTGATTTTGCAATAACTGTATCTGGAATAGTATATGTAGCGTTTTTCTTTTTTTACATAGTGTTAATTAAGAAATACGATTCAAACTTCTTTATCTGGTATGTATTTATTCTTGCTTGGATAACTGACACATCAGCGTATTTTGCGGGAGTGTTTTTTGGCAAGCATAAATTGATTCCCGAAATCAGTCCTAAAAAAACTGTAGAAGGTGCAGTAGGGGGTATTATAGGTGCAACAATTGTATCTGTTGCTTACGCTTATATGTTTAACCCATCATTTCTATACTGGTCAATTCTACTTGGTATAGTAGGATCAGTATTATCTCAAATCGGTGACTTAATAGCATCGGGAGTGAAGAGATACCTAGGGATAAAAGATTATGGCAATATTATGCCAGGTCATGGAGGAGTCCTTGATAGATTTGATAGTATCTTGATTACAACTCCAATAGTTTATTATTTTATGAGAATTTTTTTAAGTTGTTCTTAAATTCAAGGGGCTGTGTCATGTTGATACGCCCCTTTATTTGATTATGGAAGGTGTTAAAAATGAAGAATATTTCACTACTGGGTTCAACAGGATCAATAGGGAAGCAAACATTAGATATAGTAAGAAATAATAAGGATAGATTTAATATTGTATCAATGGCATGTAATAGAAGTATTGATAAGATAGAAGAACAAATTGAGGAGTTCAAACCTAAGATGGTTTGTGTTTATGATAAGGATACAGCAAAAATTCTTAAGGACAGAATCAATCATGATGTTGAAATTCTTTCAGGAATAGAAGGATTAGTAAAATTAGTTACTGAAAAATCTACAGATATTGTTGTAACTGCGATGGTAGGAAATATTGGACTTGTTCCAACAGTAGAAGCAATTAAGGCAGGTAAAGATATAGCACTTGCAAATAAAGAAACACTAGTTACCTCCGGCGAGATAATTATGAAGATGGTTAAAGAGAATAATGTAAACTTGTATCCAGTTGATAGTGAGCATAGTGCGATATTCCAGTCACTACAGGGAAATAAGTATAGCTCAGTAGAAAAAATTATTTTAACCGCATCTGGGGGTCCCTTTAGAGGAAGAAGTAAGGAAGATTTGTTAAATGTAAGTAAGAAAGAGGCTCTAAAACATCCGAACTGGGATATGGGAAGTAAAATTACAATTGACTCATCTACAATGATGAATAAAGGTTTAGAAGTAATTGAAGCAAGATGGTTATTTGATGTTTCTGGAGATAACATTGATGTTTTGGTACATCCCCAAAGTATTGTACATTCTATGGTACAATATAAAGATAGTTCCATCATCGCTCAATTGGGTGTCCCGGATATGAGGTTGCCTATTCAGTACGCACTTGATTATCCAGATAGAGTAGAGTCGGAGCTTCCGAGACTTGATCTAGCAGAGATTGCGACCTTAACATTTGAAAAACCAGATCTAGAAGTTTTCCCTTGCTTGGCATTGGCTTATAGGGCCATGGAGTTGGGAGGAACATATCCAACGGTTTTAAATGCAGTTAATGAAGTTATGGTTGATGAATTTTTAAATGATAGAATAGGATTCTATGATATTCCTAAATTTATCAAGATTGCTATGGATAAACATGAAAACATTGAAAATCCAAGTATTGAAGATATTTTAGAAGTTGATAAAAATGAACGTGCAAAAGCCTATGAGTTATTGAAGTAATTATTCATACTCTATTAATAATTTTGAGGTATAATAGTGAAGTTGTATAAAACTAAAAAATGTGTAGGTGATTAGATGAATGTGTTAATAAGTGTTGTTGCTTTTATTATAGTTTTTGGATTATTAGTATTTATTCACGAGTTCGGTCATTTCTTTACGGCAAAACTTAATGGAATAACTGTACATGAGTTTTCATTGGGTATGGGACCAAGATTATTCAAATATAAGGGGGAAGAAACTGAATACTCCCTAAGAGCTCTACCAATAGGTGGATATGTAAAGATGGAAGGTGAAGATGAAGCATCTAACCATCCGGGAAGTTTTTCAAGCAAAAAACCCCTTCAGAGACTTTCTGTTATTGCAGCAGGTCCTATTATGAACTTTGTACTTGCTATTGTTCTTTTTGCAGTTATTTTTATGAGCATAGGTGTTCCAGTAAATTCTATTGGAGAACTTGTTGAAAATAAACCAGCAGTAATGGCAGGCATTGAAGTAGGAGATAAGATTGTATCAATCGACGGAGAAGAAGTCAATTCTTGGGAAAAGGTTGTTGATAGGATCTCAAATTCAAAGGGTGAAACTGTAGAGCTTAAAATTATTAGAAATGGTGTGGAAATGGACTTCAGTATTGTCCCAGAAACTGATAGTGCATCAGGACGAAGGATGATAGGAATTGCTCCGAAACTTGAAGCGAATATATTACTATCCTTAAAATATAGCTTTGAAAGAGTTATATACGTAATTAAAGCAATTTTAGAATTTTTAGGTAGACTATTTATGGGTCAGGCATCATCCGATGGTGTTGTAGGACCTATTGGTATGGCCAAAATAGTAGGAACAGCTGCTAACTCAGGAATAATTGATTTAATGGGAATAGCAGCACTTATTTCAGTTAACTTAGGAATTATAAATTTATTGCCATTACCTGCACTTGATGGCGGAAGAATAATTTTTATCTTGATTGAATTAATAAGGGGAAAACCAGTACCATCAGACAAGGAAGGTTTTGTTCATTTTATTGGATTTGTCCTTTTAATGACATTAATGTTGATGGTAGTATTTAGAGAAATTAAAATGTTGTTCTAAAGTTTAAACTGGTAGGTGAAGTGATGATAAGTAGAAGAAAAACTAGAAAAGTAAAAGTTGGAAATATTGAGATCGGTGGAGATGCTCCAATAGTAATTCAATCAATGACAAATACCTTAACATCTGATATAGATGGTACTGTAGATCAGATAATGGATTTGCTTGATAGTGGCTGTGAAATAGTTAGAATTGCTATTAGGGACATGAATGATGCCGAAGCTGTAAAGATAATAAAAGAAAGAGTTAAGAATGTTCCACTTGTAGCTGATATACATTTTGATTATAGGCTTGCAATAAGGGCAATCGAAAATGGAATCGATAAGGTAAGGATAAACCCTGGAAACATAGGTTCTGAAGATAGAGTTAAAGCTGTTGTAGATAAAGCAAAGGAATATAATGTTCCAATAAGGGTTGGAGTCAATAGCGGTTCCCTTGAAAGGGATATAGTAGAGAAATACGGTGGAGTTACAAGTCAAGGTCTCATTGAATCAGCTATAAAACAATGCGAACTTATGGAGAAGTTTGGCTTTGAAGATATTGTTGTTTCAATAAAATCATCGGACCCAATGCTGTCTTACGAGAGTTGTATTGGATTTTCAAAGCTTAGGGATTACCCCCAACATATTGGAATAACAGAGTCAGGTACTTTTATAAAAGGGACAATCAAATCCTCGGTAGGTATGGGTTTGATACTTGGTAATGGTGTTGGAGATACTATTAGAGTATCACTTACCAGTAGTCCAGTAGAAGAAATACCAGTAGCCCAGGAAATACTACAGTGTTTAGGGCTTAGGAAGTTTGGTGTAAATGTAGTTTCTTGTCCAACTTGTGGAAGAACAAGAATTGATCTTGTAAAGTACGCTACACAAGTTGAAGAAATCTTTAGAAAATCAAGACTTGATATCACCGTGGCAGTTATGGGTTGTGAAGTTAATGGCCCAGGAGAAGCCAGAGAAGCCGATTACGGAATAGCTGGTGGTAATGGTCAAGGTCTTATATTTAAAAAAGGTGAGATCGTAAAAAAAGTAAGTGAAGATAAGCTTGTTGAAGAGTTAGTCAAGGTTATTAGAGAGGATTACGGTGGGATATATGGCTGATTTACAGGAGTTGCTTTCCAATAATATTGATGAAGATGCAAAACTTAGTAATGTCAAATATTTTAAAGAGACTAGAAAAATCGAACTGCAAATTGAAGCGGCTTCTATAGTTCCTTATCAGAAGATAGAGAATCTAAAGAAGGATATAGTCACAAATTTAGATTTTGTCAAGAAAATAAGTGTAAATCCAGATTACAGTTCATTAGGTTTTGGTCAGAGTTATGAAAATTTTCTTAAGTATATAAGTGATAAATACGCTAAACACATGCCTTCTATAAAACCTTTTTTTGAAAATTCAGATGTAAAATATGATGATAATGATAAAGTTATAGTGATTGATTCATGTGATGAGTTTATCATTAACAATATTTTAGATAAAAGTGTTGATAGGGCAATAATGAATGAGATAAATAGAGCCTTTGGAGAGAAAATAAAGGTCAATATTTCATTTTGTGAAGATAAATATATTATGCAGTCTCAAACATTTGAAGAGCAAAAAAACATTGAAATCAAGTCTTTTGCTGACAATGTAGCACAAAACATGATGAATGCAGTCAAGTCCGAAAATAGGACTCAAAATGATAACAAAAAGGGAGAATATACTCCTAGAAAATCCAAGGAATCATTCATACATGGTGATCCTCTTGTTGTGTATAAGAGAAAAATAAAATCTCCAATGATGAAGATAATTGATATTAAAGATGAAGAATCAATTGTAGCATTTTCTGGAGAGGTTTTTGATATAGAACAAAGAACACTTAATAGCGGTAAAGTTCTTGTTACACTTTCAGTTAGTGATAAAACAAACTCTATTATGTGTAAAATGTTCCTTAAGGACAAGGAAGTGTCTGATTTAGAAGATTTAATATTTAAGGGGAAAAACTACGTATTTGAAGGTAGAGTTAGATACGATACTTTTGTAAAGGAATTAGTAATTTTTCCACTTGCCATAAATATCGGTAAGGAAAAAAGCAAGAGAAAAGATAATGCAGAGGTAAAAAGAGTTGAACTCCATTGTCATACTAATATGAGTCAGATGGATGCAGTAACTCCAGTCAAGAAAATAGTTAAAACAGCAAACGATTGGGGACATAAGGCTATTGCCATAACTGACCATGGGGTTCTTCAATCATTCCCAGATGCCATGAGAGCAAAGGGAGATGATATGAAGATAATTTATGGGCTTGAAGGATATTTAATCAATGATGATAGTGAAGCTATAGCCAATGCAGATGATAGGGATTTTAAGAGTACATTCATTGTATTTGATATTGAGACTACAGGTCTATCTGCAAAGAATGACATGATTACAGAGATTGGTGCAGTTAAGATTGTCAACGGTAATGTTGTTGATGAGTTTAGTCAGCTAATAAATCCTGAAATGCCAATTCCGGACAAGATAGTAGAACTTACAGGTATTACTGATAATATGGTTAGTGATATGCCAACTATAGAAGAAGTATTGCCAAAATTCCTAGATTTTGTTGGAGATGGGGCAGTAGTGGCCCATAATGCAAAATTCGATGTAGGATTTATTAAAAACAAGTCAAAAAAGCTTGGTTTAGACTTTGATCCAATAGTTGTAGATACTCTTATTTTAAGTAGAATCCTTCTAAAGAAGATTAAAAGACATAGACTAAATATGGTTGCAAAACATCTTAAAATAAGTTTAGAAAATCATCATAGGGCAGTTGATGATGCTGTTGCTACAGCAAAAATATTCCTTAAGTTTATGCAAATGTTAAAGGATAGGGATATAAACACTTTGAAAGATGTAAACATACTTTCTGCCACAGAGCTTGATTATAAAAACATGGATACTTACCATGTAATCATTCTTACAAAGACACAGGAAGGTCTAAAGAATCTTTATAAAATGGTTACCCATTCCCATATAAACACTTTCTATAGAAGACCAAGAATACCTAAGTCACTACTTACAGCAATGAGAGATGGACTTATTATAGGTTCTGCTTGTGAGGCTGGAGAGGTTTATAAAGCGGTTATGGAACACAAAAGTGAAGAGGATTTAGAGAAAATCATATCTTATTATGATTATTTAGAAATTCAACCAACAGGAAACAATCAATTTATGATTGAAAAAGGTCTTGTTAAAGATGAAAAAGAACTAGAAGATATAAATATGAGAATATATGAACTAGGTAAGAAATATAATAAGCCTACAGTTGCAACATGTGACGTTCATTTCCTAGATCCAGAAGATGAAGTGTATAGAAAAATCTTAATGGCTAGTCAAGGATTTGGAGATGCAATGAATCAACCTCCTTTATATTTAAGAACTACTGAAGAGATGCTAAAAGAGTTCCAATATATGGGGGAGGAGAAGGCTTATGAAGTAGTAGTAGAAAATACTAATCTTATTGCAGATTCAATAGATGATATATTGCCAGTACCAAATGGTACCTTCCCACCAGAAATTGAAGGTTCGGATGATGAATTAAGGGATATGTGTTATAAAAAAGCTAGGGACATATATGGTGATGATCTTCCTCAGATAGTGGAAGCTAGACTGGAGAGGGAACTAAACTCAATCATTAGTAATGGATATGCGGTTATGTACATTATCGCCCAAAAACTAGTTACAAAATCTATTGAAGATGGATACCTAGTTGGATCAAGGGGATCTGTTGGATCATCCTTTGCTGCAACAATGAGTGATATCACAGAGGTTAATCCTTTAGCACCCCATTATGTTTGTCCTGATTGTAAGCACTCTGAGTTTTTCACAGACGGTTCTTATGGATCAGGAGCTGACTTACCAGATAAAAAGTGTATAAAATGTGGTGCACAATATATAAAAGACGGACATGCAATACCATTTGAAGTTTTCCTTGGTTTTGAAGGGGATAAGGAGCCGGATATCGACCTTAACTTCGCCGGTGTTTATCAGGCATGTGCCCATAAGTATACAGAAGAACTATTTGGTGAAGGTAAAACTTTTAAAGCAGGAACAATTGGTACCGTTGCTGAGAAAACAGCATTTGGTTTTGTTAAGAAGTATTTTGAAGAGATTGAGCAAAATCCTAATACAAAGGAAATAGTAAGACTATCAATGGGTTGTACGGGCGTTAAGAGAACGACTGGTCAGCATCCAGGAGGGATCATGGTTGTACCTCATTATAAGGATATTCACGACTTTTGTCCGGTACAGTATCCTGCAAATGATCCATCTTCAGGTGTTAAGACAACCCATTTTGATTATCACTCAATAAGTGGTAGAATACTAAAGCTTGATATTCTGGGACACGACGTTCCGACAATCATTAGATTGCTTGAGGAAATAACAGGAATGGATCCTACTAAGATTCCACTGGATGATAAGGAAACCATTGAAATATTTACTTCCACAAAATCTCTAAAGATTGTCGATGAAGAGTATAAGCTAGATATAGGTAGTTTAGGTATACCAGAGTTTGGAACTAAGTTCGTAAGACAGATGCTTAAGGATACGCAGCCAAGTACATTTGCTGAACTTGTCAGAATATCTGGGCTTTCCCATGGTACTGACGTATGGCTTAATAATGCCCAGGATCTTGTAAGGGCTGGTACTGCGGAACTTAAAGATGTTATTTCTACCAGAGATGATATTATGAACTACTTGATTCTTCAGGATCTTCCTCCAAAGGAAGCCTTTACAATAATGGAAAGGGTTCGTAAGGGAAAAGGTCTAACAGATGAAAATCTTGCTCTTATGCAGGAGAAGAAAGTACCTAAATGGTATATTGACTCTTGTAATAAGATCAAGTACATGTTCCCTAAGGCCCATGCGGTTGCATATGTAATGATGAGTTTTAGAATAGCATACTGTAAAGTCCATCATCCACTTGCATTTTATAGTACCTTCTTCTCAATCAAGGTAGATGATTTTGACGCAGAACTTGTTTGTAGAGGTAAAAACTATATAAGAAGCAAGATGAAAGAGATGGAAGACTCAGTGGTTCCTTTAAGTAAAAAGGAGCAAGACTTATATACTATTCTTGAAGTAGTAGATGAAATGTACAGTAGGGGATTTGAGTTCCATAAGGTAAATCTTTATGAATCTGATTCAGATAACTTTATTATAAAAGATGGTAAATTATTACCTCCTTTAAGAGCACTTCAGGGGGTTGGAGAAAATGCTGCTAGGAATTTAGTAGATGTTAGGGATGATGAAGAGTTCCTATCTAAAGAGGATATTCAAAAAAGAGCTAAAGTAACTAAAACTGTTATTGAAGCATTAGATACCCATGGTTGTCTAAAGGGGCTTCCAGACAGCAATCAATTATCCTTGTTCCAGTTTGCATAGTATTCAAATGTATGCTATAATGTGAGAAAAGACATAGTATTTTAAACGAAGAGTGGGATTTCCCACTCTTTGTTTGTTAATAAGAAGGCCTCAGGCCGTGATACACAAACTACAACTAAATAAAGGAGGTATGAATTTTGTCAGGTAAGTTAAGAGTTGTTGATGTAGTTGAAAAGCTAATCAATGATTTTATTAAGGATAAAGAATTCGAACTTGTTGACGTAGAGTTCGTAAAAGAGGGGCAATACAGATATCTTAGGGTTTACATGGATAAAGATGGTGGAATTTCCCTTGATGATTGCAAACTAGTAAGTAATTACTTAAGTGAGAAACTGGATTCTCTTGATCCAATTGAGGAAAATTATTTCCTTGAAGTTTCTTCACCAGGTATAGAAAGACCACTAAAGAAGGATAAGGATTTCATCAAATACAAGGGTGAGCTTATTCAGGTAAAACTATACAGACCTTTGGATGGCCAAAAGTTATACGAAGGAATATTAGAAGGAATTAAGAACGACGAAGTGATTATGAAAATTGATGATGAAAAAGTTATCAAGATACCAAGAGATAAAATTGCTACAGCAAAGTTAGTATTTAAATTCGAGTAGGAGGTAAAGAAAGTGAACGAGGAATTGCTAATTGCTCTTGAACTGTTAGAGAAAGAAAAAGGTATATCTAAGGATACACTTATTGAAACTATAGAAGCTGCACTTATTACAGCATATAAAAAGAACTTTGGTTCATCTCAAAACGTTAGAGTTATAATTGACGATAAGAGTGGAGAAGTTAAAGTTTATTCAAAGAGAGAAGTAGTTGAAGAATCTTTTAACGAATTATTTGAAGTAGAATTAGAAGATGCTAAAGAAGTTGATCCTAACTACGAGTTAGGTGATTTTATAGAAGAAGAAGTAACTCCTAAAGACTTTGGTCGTATAGCAGCTCAAACTGCAAAGCAGGTTGTTGTACAAAGAATCAGAGAAGCTGAGAGGAGTGTAATCTTCGATGAGTTTATTAATAGGGAATCTGAGATTGTTACAGGACTTGTTCAAAGAATTTCAAAAGGTATAGTATATGTAAATCTTGGTAAAGTTGAAGCTATGCTTCTTCCAACTGAGCAAATTCCAGGTGAAGTATACAACCAGGGAGATAGAATCAAAACTTACATTATTGAAGTTAAGAAGAGTTCTAAGGGACCTCAAGTTCTTGTTTCAAGAACACATCCAGGTCTTGTGAGAAGATTGTTTGAACTTGAAGTTCCTGAGATACATGATGGTATCGTTGAAGTCAAAGGAATCTCTAGAGAAGCAGGTTCAAGAACAAAGATTGCTGTTTACTCACCTGATGAAACTATTGATCCAGTTGGTTCATGTGTAGGTCAAAAGGGTGTAAGGGTTCAAAGCATAGTAGACGAGTTAAAAGGTGAAAAGATTGACATTATTAAGTGGAGCGAGGATCCAGCGGAGTTTATTTCAAATTCCCTAAGTCCATCGTCTGTTGATCTTGTAGTTGATAATGCAGAGGAAAAATCAGCTCTTGTTGTAGTTCCTGATTATCAGTTATCACTTGCAATTGGTAAAGAAGGCCAGAATGCAAGATTAGCAGCTAAGTTAACTAACTGGAAAATTGATATAAAATCTGATTCACAGTATAGAGATGAAGTTCTTGCTAAAGATAATGAGGCAGAAGAAGTAGTTGAAGAAGAAATTATAACTAGTGAAGAGGAATAATTTGTTGGGGTGAAATTATGAAAACTAGAAAAATTCCAATGAGAACCTGCTTAGGTTGTAATGAACAAAAAACAAAAAAGGAATTGATTCGTGTTGTTAAGATGAAGGACGGAGAAATTTCAGTAGATATGACAGGCAAGATGAACGGTAGAGGAGCATATATTTGTCCTGACTTAGAGTGTTTGAAAAAGGCAAGAAAAAAGAAATCCATTGATAGGTCACTATCAGTTCCAATATCGGAAGAGATATATGACAGATTGGAAGAGGAACTTAAAAATGGAAAATAAAATACTAACATTATTAGGATTTGCGAAAAAATCGGGTAATCTTATATCGGGTGAGAATACTTGCGAAATATATGTTAAAAAGAAGAAGGTAAAACTACTGATAATTGTTGAAGATGCATCTGAAAATACCTTTGACAAGATGGAGAAGCTATCAACAAAATATGGTGTGAAGTATGTCGTATTTGGAAAACGAGAAGAACTTTCATCCGCTATTGGTAGTCATAATAGAACATGTTTCGGAATTTTGGATAATAATTTCAAAAACAAAATTCTTGAACAATTAGATGTTGTAGATTAGTTTTATCTCTTTGATCTTTGTAGAATTCCTGATTAATTTTATGGGGGTGAAGACATGTCAAAGATAAGAGTATATCAATTGGCAAAGGAACTTGAGTTAAGCAGTAAGGATATGGTTCAAAAATTAAATGATTTAGGTATAGAAGTAACAAACCACATGAGTGCAATTACTGATGAGGAGTACGAACTGATTCAATCAGAGTTAATGTCTGATGATGTTAAAATTGAGAAGGTTGAAGAAGTAGTAGTTGAAAAAGAAGTAGTTGAAGAGGAAGTAGTACAGCCTAAAGGAAAGCAAAAGAAGAAGAAAAAGAAAAAAGAGAAAAAAGAAAAGAAATCTAAAGGTAAAAAATCAATAAGACAGATGGTATTTGAAGATACTACTGAAGATGTTAATGAGGCTGGAGAAATACTTATTGATGAAACAATTGCTCTTAATGATTTTGCTTCTAAAATCAATAAGAGCCCAAATGAGCTTATTATGAAGCTTATGGGTTACGGAATAATGGCTACAATTAATCAAGAAATTGACTATGATACTTGTGAGATATTAGCAGCTGAGTATAGTCTGAATATCGCGAAGAGAGAAGAAGTTGATGAGACTGAATTTATTGAGAATCTTATTCACGAGGAAGCTGATAGACCTGAAGATTTAGTGAAAAGAGCTCCAGTTGTTACAGTAATGGGACACGTTGACCACGGTAAAACTTCACTTCTTGATGCTATTAGAAACACAGAAGTTACTACAGGTGAGGCTGGTGGAATCACTCAGCACATCGGTGCTTCAGAAGTTGTAATCAATGATGAGAAGATTGTTTTCCTTGATACACCAGGTCATGAGGCTTTTACAACATTAAGAGCTAGGGGTGCTAAGGTTACTGATATCGCAATATTAGTTGTTGCTGCTGATGATGGAGTTATGCCACAAACTATCGAGGCGATTGACCATGCTAAGGCTGCTGGTGTGCCAATCATCGTTGCAGTAAATAAAATAGATAAAGTAAATGCAAATCCTGAGAGAGTAAAGCAGGAACTTGCAGAGAGAGGCCTTCTAATCGAAGAATGGGGTGGAGATGTAGTTTGTTGTCATGTTTCTGCACTTAAGGGCGAAGGTATAGATCACTTACTAGAGATGGTTATCCTTGTATCAGAGATGCTTGAGTTAAAAGCTAACCCAGATAAGCATGGTACAGGTACAATCATTGAAGCACAAGTAGAAAAAGGAAGAGGTCCTGTTGCTACTATAATCGTACAGGAAGGTACACTTACTGTAGGAGATCCTATCGTAGTTGGTTCAACTCATGGTAAGATCAGAGCAATGTTTGATTATAGAGGAAGAAAAGTAAAAGTTGCTGGTCCATCTACTTCAGTAGAAATCACTGGTCTTAATGATGTAGCTCAAGCAGGAGATAAGTTCTTTGCTGTTGATGATGAAAAAACTGCAAGACTTATTGCTGAGAAGAGAATTACTGAGACTAGAGAGAAAACTATGGGATCAAACCAACATGTTACTCTTGAAGATTTATTCAAGAGAATTCAAGATGGTGAGATTAAAGATCTTAACATTATCGTTAAGGCAGATGCCCATGGTTCTGTTGAAGCATTAAAGCAGTCATTAATCAAGCTTTCAAATGATGAAGTAAGAATCAACGTTATCCACGGTAACGTAGGTACTATTACTGAGTCTGATATTTTACTTGCTTCTGCATCAAATGCAATTATTATTGGATTCAACGTTAGACCTAATCCAGCAGTAGTTTCACTTGCTGATAAGGAAAATGTTGATCTTAAGACATACAGAATTATTTACGAAGCAATCAACGATGTTGAGCAGGCAATGATTGGTATGCTTGATCCTGAGTATAAAGAAGTTGTTCTTGGACAAGCTGAGGTTAGACTACCTTTCAAGGTTCCTAATGTTGGTGTTATCGCAGGATCTTACGTAACAAACGGTAAGATTACTAGACAAGCTGAAGTAAGACTTGTTAGAGAAGGTATTGTTATCCACGAAGGTAAAATATCTTCACTTAAGAGATTTAAAGATGATGCTAAAGAAGTTGCCCAAGGTTATGAGTGTGGTATTGGTATTGAAAACTACAATGACCTTAAAGAAGGGGATATTATTGAGGCATTCATTATTGAGGAAATTAAAAGAACTAAATAGTTTATAAAACTTACAAAGTAGGTGTTTTTATGTCATATTCAAGAAACAGAAGAATATCTGAAGAAATAAAAAAAGTTGTAAGCATGCTTATTATGAATGGATTAAAAGACCCGAGGGTTTCAAGTCTGACTACAGTAACTCATGTTGATACAACTAATGACTTAAGATATACAACAATTTATATTAGCTCGCTTGATAGTAAGCAAAATATAAACGATACAATCCTTGGACTTGAAAGTGCCAAGGGATATATAAGAAAAGAAATAGGTAAGACTCTAAAATTAAGATATACACCGGAGCCATTATTCAAAGTTGATTCATCATTAGAGCATGGAATGCATATAAATGACATTATTTCTGGTCTGAATAAGAGGGATGACGATGAAGAATAATATTAATAATATTAGTTGGGGAAATGGGATTTATCTCATTTTCCCTCATATAATACCTGATGGAGATACTTTAGGTTCTGCAATAGGACTAAAGAATTTTCTTAAATCTAGAGGTAATGAAGTATATGTAGTATACGAAGGAGAAATTCCTTATAATATTACTTTTTTAGATTATAGTGATTTTTATACTATAGAGGAGTTTGAGAGTAAAAAAATCTCATATGATTATATAGTATCGGTAGATGGTAGTGATCTTGAAAGAATGGGAACAAGAAGAAAATTCTTAAAAGATGCAAAAAAACTTTATAATATTGATCATCATAGAACTAATTTGAATTTTGGTGATATTAATTTAGTAGATATTGAAGCTGCTGCTACTGGAGAAATCATTTTTAGGATATTAGATCAATTTGACTATGAGTTTACTAAAAAAGATTTGGAAGCTATTTATACTGCAATTTCAACTGATACAGGTTCATTTAAGTATACAAATACAACATCAGAGACTATGAACATAGCAGGTAGACTGATTGATATGGGACTGGATCTTGAGAAGGTTAATCTCAATTTATACCATAATGTACCACTAAAAAAAATGAAGATAACTGCTGAGCTAATAAACAATATGAGCATGTATTCTAATGATAGACTTTGTGTAGTTAAAATGACTCAGGCTATTTTAGAAAAGCATGAAGCTAAATTTAGTGAGGTTGATGGTGTAATTGAATCTGTAAGGGATATAAATGGGGTTTCGGTTGTAGCACTATTAAAGGAATTTGATTCTGAAGAGATTAAGGTAAGCATGAGAAGTAAAGGTGAAGTGGATGTAAGTGAGATTGCTTTAGGATTTGATGGTGGTGGTCATTCAAAGGCTGCTGGCTGTATGATAAAGGGATCTATTAATTCTGCTGAAAAACTTATTGTAGATAGGATTTTGGAGGCAATGTAATGAATGGTGTAATAAATATTATTAAACCTCCTGGCTTTTCTTCCCATGACCTTGTAAATATAGTCAGAAGAACTGCAGATATGAAAAAGGTTGGACATACAGGTACACTGGATCCTATGGCAGTTGGAGTACTTCCAGTTTGTTTAGGTAAAGCTACGAAGATAGTTGATTTTATACAAGATGATATTAAGCATTATAGATGCGAAATGAAATTTGGTATAGAAACGAATACACAGGATGTATGGGGTGAAGTAATAAACGAGAGTGATATTATTCCTGATATAGTAAGTGTAGAAAAAGCTATAAAGAGCTTTATTGGAGAAATTTCTCAAGTACCACCTATGTATTCTGCCTTGAAAATAAATGGTCAGAAGCTTTACAATTTAGCCCGTGAGGGGAAAGTTGTTGAGAGAAAAGCAAGAAAGAAAACAATATATTCTTTTGACATTGTAAAATATGAAGAGGGAGTATTGTTATTTGATGTAAGATGTTCTAAAGGAACTTACGTAAGAACCCTGTGCCATGATCTTGGGAAAAAACTTGATAGCTATGGTGTTATGACCTTCTTAGAAAGGGTTGCAACAGGTAGTTTTAATTTAGAAAATGGAGTTATGCTTCAAGATTTAAGAAAACACGGGAAAGATTTTTTAATAGAAAATCTAGTAAGTATTGAAGACGCAATTTCTTCCTTTGCGAAAGTTGTAGTTGGAAAAGAGTTACTTGACAAAATTAAACATGGTGTAAGAATTAATTATGTCAAATACTTAAAAGAAAAACCTTTAGAAGGTCAAATGTTTAGAATTTATGTTGAGGACGTTTTTGTAGGTATTGGTCAATACAATATTGAAACAGATAAACTGTTATTGACTAAATTATTTATTTAAGGCTGGCGATTGAAATGAAGATATTTGAGACGTTGGATGAAGTAAAAATTAAACAGAAAACAGGAATAGCCTTAGGTACCTTTGATGGTCTTCATGTAGGGCATAAACAGGTTATCAGGGATTTAGTTGAAAATTGTAAAAAACTTAATCTCAAAAGTGTCGTATATACTTTCAGTAATCATCCAAGGGAGATTACAAAGACAAGTGATAACTTTAAAAGATTAATATCATTGCAGGAAAAAAAGAGACTTATCGAGGAATTGGGAGTAGATTATTTAATCCTAGTTAGTTTTGATGAGTTTCATAAAAATACGCCTGCGAATGAGTTTGTTGAAGAGATTTTAATAGCTAAACTTAGAATGAGACATCTAAGTGTTGGATTTAATTATAAATTTGGTAAGATGGCTAAAGGAGATATTAATCTCCTTGAAGAGTATTCATACAAAAAAGATTTTTCCTTATCTGTAATTAGCCCGGTGAAAGTACAAGGTGAAAAAGTTAGTTCCACCCTTATTCGCGAACTGTTAGAAGAGGGAAAAGTAACTGAAGTAAGTAAATATCTTGGTAGAAATCACAGGGTTACTTCAAAAGTGATATCAGGTAAAAAAGTTGGAAGAATACTTGGTTTTGCTACTGCCAATCTTGATATACATCCTAATATGACCCTTATAAGACCAGGTGTCTACATAACTAGAGCTCTTTTTGACGGGCAGTGGTATGGCAGTATTTCAAATGTAGGATATAATCCGACATTTGAAAAAACAGGTTTTCATCTTGAGACATATATATTCGATTTTGATAAGGACATATACGATCAGGAATTAGCTGTAGAATTTCTTGAAAGAATTAGATCAGAAAAGAAATTCATGAATTTAGATGATTTAAAAAATCAAATTCAAAAAGATGTGGATATAGCAAAGGCATATTTTGAAATTGATAAGTTAGACAAAGTAGGAATATAGAGCCCTGCTATTAATAATTGATTATTTAGCGGTTTACAAAAAATATAAACTGTGATATGATATATAAGGTTTAAAAACAGAACCAAGTTCTATGTATATCGACTCACCGACGAGTACTTGGAATTTGGGGATAATTATTATGGAGGTGTAAGAACATGACTAAAGAACAAAAGTTAGCTATTATTGATGAGTACAAGCAACACGAAGGCGATACTGGATCTTCAGAGGTACAGGTAGCTTTATTAACTTTCAGAATCAATGAGTTAAACGAGCATTTAAAAATGCACAAGAAAGACCACCACTCAAGAAGAGGTCTTTTAAAAATGGTTGGTAAGAGAAGAAGTCATCTTAAGTATATCAAAGATAATGATATCCAGAAGTACAGAGATCTTATCGCTAAATTAGGTTTAAGAAAGTAATTAGATTGAGCGGTTTATCCGCTCAATTCTTTTATTTAGGGAAAAGTTTCATAAGTTATAATTTTTTCTTAAAAAGTTATAAAAATAATGTATAATAGAAGTAATGAGGGAACGAGGAGAATTATCTTAATTTATGACTTACAGTTATAAATATTCCTACTTTATCTTACTTATTGTGGGAGCCTAAATAGGTTCTTAGAATAAGTAGGATAAATTCACTGGTTTCCTCAAATTAAAAATTGGAGGGAAATTTATGGTTAAAACTTTTAAGACAGAATTAGCTGGAAGACCTTTTGAAGTTGAAATAGGTAGAATAGCTAATCTTGCAAATGGTTCAGCAGTAATTAAATACGGAGATACTTCAGTATTAGTAACTGCTACAGCTTCAAGAAAGCCTAGAGAGGGAGTTGATTTCTTCCCACTTAGTGTTGATTTTGAAGAAAAAATGTACTCAGTAGGAAAAATTCCAGGGGGATTTTTAAAGAGAGAAGGAAGAGCTTCAGAAAAAGCAATCCTTACTTGTAGACTTATCGATAGACCGATAAGACCTCTATTCCCAGATGGATACAGCAATGATGTACAAATCATCGCAACAGTATTATCTGTTGATCATGATTGTCCACAAGATATTGCAGCTATGATAGGTTCGTCAATTGCATTATCTATTTCTGATATTCCATTTCTTGGGCCAACAGCTTCAGTAAATGTTGGTTTAGTAGATGGAGAATTAGTAATTAATCCTACTGTAGAGCAAGCTGAAAAAACTAAACTTAACTTAATCGTGTCTGGTACAAGAGATGCAGTTGTAATGGTTGAAGCAGGAGCAGACATTCTTCCTGAAAAAACTGTTTTAGATGCAATTAGATTTGGTCACGAAGAAATTAAGAGAATTATCGCTTTCATAGATGAGATTGTTGCAGAAGTAGGTAAAGAAAAAATGCCTATCATCACATCAGAAGCTCCAGAAGGCTTATTCGATAAAGTTAAAGACTTCCTTGCAGGAAAGATGAACGAGGTTGTTAGAATTCCTGGAAAGCAAGAGAGAAATTACGCTCTTGATGATTTAAAGGATGAATTAAAAGCAGAGCTTAAGGAAGAGTACCCAGATGATATGAAATTAATATCAGGTTACTTCGGAGAAGTTGAAAAAGAAGTAGTTAGAGAAATGATCCTAGCAGAAAAGCTTAGACCAGATGGTAGAGGACATGCTGATATTAGAGATATCAACTGTGAAGTAGGTTTACTTCCAAGAACTCACGGTTCTGGACTATTTACTAGAGGACTTACTCAGGCACTTACTATTACTACTTTAGGTGCTTTAGGTGAAGCTCAAAGAATAGATGGTTTAGGCTTAGAAGAGTCTAAGAGATATATGCATCACTACAATTTCCCTCCATTCTCAGTTGGAGAAACTGGATTTATGAGAGGACCAAATAGAAGAGCAATCGGTCACGGTGCTTTAGGAGAAAGAGCTTTAGTTCCTGTATTACCAAGTGAAGAGGAATTCCCATACGCAATCAGACTTGTTTCTGAAGTTATGACTTGTAATGGATCTAGTTCACAGGCAAGTATTTGTGGATCTACACTTTCCTTACTTGATGCAGGTGTTCCAATCAAAGATTCAGTTGCAGGTATTGCAATGGGTCTAATTAAAGAAGATGATAGAGTTGCTATCCTAAGTGATATCCAAGGTATGGAAGATCACCTTGGTGATATGGACTTTAAAGTTGCTGGTACTAAAGATGGTATTACTGCTATGCAGATGGATATCAAGATTAAGGGCCTAAGCGATGATATTATGGAGAAAGCAGTTGAGCAAGCTAGAATTGGTAGATTACACATCCTTTCTAAGATGAACGAAGCTATCGTTGATCCAAGAGAAGAAATGTCAGTTTACGCTCCAAGAGTTTACTCATTAAAGATTAATCCAGATAAGATTAGAGACGTAATCGGACCTGGTGGAAAAGTAATTACTAGAATTACAAGTGAAAATGATGTTAAGATTGATATCAGTGATGAAGGTCTTGTACTTATCACTGCAAACGACGGAATTGGTGGCGAAAAAGCACTTAATGAAGTTAAAAACATCGTTAAAGAAATCGAAGTTGGAGAAATCTACACTGGTAAAATTGTAAGAATCACTAAGTTTGGTGCTTTCGTACAGCTACTTCCAGGTAAAGACGGATTATGTCATATTTCTCAACTTACTAAGGAAAGACTTGCTCAAGTTGAAGATAAATTCAAAGTTGGGGATGAAATCCTAGTTAAGGTAACAGAGATTGATAACCAAGGAAGAGTTAACGTATCTAGAAAAGTGTTATTAGACTAATTAATTGTAGGGGCTGGATACAGCCCCTTTTATTTTTATAAAGGGGTGTAAATATGGTTGGTAGTATTGAGGTGGCTAGAGAAGCCATAAGATTATCTCTTACAGAAAACAGAAAAGCAGAAGAGTACTATATAGAAAAATTAAAAGCAAAGGGATATAAGGGAGTTGCCATAGATTTTGGTGGCAATCTTATCAATTCAATACCTAAGATTATAGAAAAAGCTCTAGTAGCATCTAGAAAAACTGGTATCATAAATGAATCACACGTCCATGACGGAGCAGTAGCAGGAGCAGTTAGAGATGCAATCATGCAAATAACACCAAAAGCTGTAGGATTAAACGCAGGTGGAAAAATAGCTGTAGCAAGATATGAAGAACACCTGGCAGTAAGTATATTCCTAAGCATGGGTCTAGTACATTTAAATGAAATAATAATTGGATTCGGTCATAGATCAATTCCAAATGATTAAAGTAAATCCTGAGGGTTAATTCCTTGGGATTTTTCTTTTTTGTGGTTTACCACAAAAACTTAAAAAGAATACCCATCTACTTGTTCACAACAACAACATTCTTTAAAATTTTTGTTGAAGTCTTCAAAAAAAATACTTATGTGAATTTTACTAATTGAAAAAGTCTTGAAAGGATAATATAATTTGAAAATCAGCGGATGACAGTAAAACAAAGGTCGTAAGACATATATCCGCAGAAGTATATTAATTCGAAAATTACAAAAGAATATGTAAAGGATAAAAAAAGAAATTAAAAAATATGTTTTTTTTTACATATACGATTGTGACTATTAACAAAAACTTATAGGGGTGAATGAAATGATTAAGAAAATAGTAGGAGTTTTAACTTCAGCAGTACTTATTGCATCATTAGTAGGATGTGGAGCTAGTGGGGTATCAGAAACAAAGGTAGAGGAGAAACAATATCAGATTGGTATTACTCAAATAGTAGAGCATCCGGCATTAGATGCATCTAAAGATGGTTTTATAGATGCACTGGCTTCAAAGGGTTATGAAGCAGGTGGCAAGGTAGTATATGATGAGCAAAATGCTCAAGGTGATATGGGGACTAATCAGTTAATAGCAAGTAACTTTGTTAATGATAAAAAAGATATGATCTTTGCAATATCAACACCGAGTGCTCAAGCGGCATATAATGCAACGAAGGATACACCAATTATGATTACAGCTGTTACTGATGCTGTAGAAGCAAAATTAGTTGAGAGTAATGAAAAGTCAAATACAAATGTGGCTGGAACAAGTGATATGTCACCTGTTGATGTGCAACTAGACCTAGCTATGAAGATGCTTCCAGAAGCAAAGACAGTTGGAGTTCTTTACAATACTAGTGAAGTAAACTCAACAATTCAAGTAGAGATATTAAAAGAAGAAGCTGCTAAAGTAGGATTAGAAGTTGTTGAAAAGGGTGTTACAGCTACAACTGAAATCCCTGACGGAATTAACTCAATCATAGCAGATGTAGATTTCTTATATGTACCAACTGACAATTTAATGGTTGCTTCATTACCGATTTTAGTTGATGTAGCAAATAAGAACAAGGTAGCAGTAATTGGTGCAGAGGACAATAGCCTAGAAAAAGGGTACTTACTTACTGCTGGAGTAGATTACTACAACTTAGGATACCAAACAGGTCTCATGGCAGCAGAAGTATTAGAAGGTAAAGAAGTAAGTGAGATGGGTGTAGATACACTTAAGGAAACTAAAATTGTAATCAACCAAAATGTAGCTGATCAGCTTGGAGTAACAATTCCAGAAGATATCGCTGCGAAGGCTGAAATATTGAAATAATTAATAATTAATGGTGCTTAGTAGATAGTAGTTGGTGGATAGTTATTATAACCACCAACTAACTACTAACAGAAAATAAAACTGAATATAATATGGAAAGTTAAGTGTATGAAATAATGTACAAAAATTTGTACTTGACATTGAGTCGTATAAAAACTATAATTTAACTCAAGTAGTTTAGTAGAGTGAACCGAGGGTTCACAGGAGTAGTTAAGGTAGTTTTGAGAAGTACAGTAGAATGGTAGAGAATAATTTTATACACAATGATACTCTAAGAGTAGTATTCTTTTGTGATACCATTTTTTGTTGTTCTTAAAACTTTCCTAAACAGGAAAGTTTTTTTTATATTAACTTTCAAAACAATAATAATAGTAGGAGTGGTAGTATGGTAGTAAAAAAATTATTAAGTTTAGTGACAATAGGAGCACTAGTAGTAGGTATGGTAGGATGTGGAGCAGCAAAGGAAGCTGAGGCAACTAAGGCTCCAGTAGAAGAAAAGGCTTATGAAATAGGTATTACTCAAATAGTAGAGCATCCAGCACTTGATGCTTCTAGGAATGGTTTTATAGATGCCCTTAAATCAAAGGGTTATGAAGATGGTCAAAAAGTTGTATTAGATACTCAGATTGCTCAAGGAGATATGGGAACAAATCAACTTATAGCAAGTGAATTTGTAAATGATAAAAAAGATTTGATTTTCGCAATTTCAACACCGAGTGCTCAAGCAGCTTACAATGCAACTAAAGAAACACCAATTATGATCACAGCAGTAACAGATGCAGTTGAAGCAAAGCTTGTTGAAAGCAATGAAAAAACTGGAACAAATGTAGCTGGTACAAGTGATATGTCACCGATTGACAAGCAGATTGAATTAGCAGTACAGCTTCTTCCAAACGCTAAAAAAATCGGAGTATTATACAATACAAGTGAAGTTAACTCAGGTCTACAAGTAGAGATACTTAAGAAAGTAGCTTCTGAAAAGGGACTTGAAGTTATTGAAAAGGGTATTACTGCAACTAGTGAAATTCCAGATGGAGCAGGAGCAATTATTGGGGATGTTGATTTTATCTACGTACCAACTGATAACTTAATTGCATCATCACTACCAATCGTAGTTGATATAGCAGATAAGAATGGAAAAGCAGTAATTGGATCTGAGGACAACCATTTAAAATCAGGTGCCCTAGCAACTGAAGGAATTGACTACTACAACCTAGGATTCCAAACAGGACTTATGGCGGTAGAAGTATTAGAAGGAGAAGAAGTGTCAGAAATGACTGTAGATACATTAAAAGAAACAAAGTTAATTATTAATAAGTCTAAAGCAGAAGAATTAGGAATTGAGATTCCAGAGGATGTTCTGTCAAAGGCTGAGCTGTTAGATTAGGAGTGAGTGTAATGGGACAATTAGTAAGTATTCTTGAACAGAGTTTCATATTATCAATAATGGTATTCGGGGTTTATATAACGTACAAAATTCTGGACTTACCAGATTTATCTGTAGATGGTATTTTTCCTCTTGGTGCAGCGGTTACAGCAACAATAGTGACTGCTGGTTATTCACCATTTATTGGTCTAATCGCATCAATAATATGTGGATGCATGGGAGGATTAATGACTGGACTACTTCATATCAAATTGAAGATTACAGCATTACTTAGTGGTATTCTTGTAATGATTGGTTTGTATTCTATCAACCTTAGAATCATGGGTAAAGCCAATATTCCACTATTTAGTGTTAAAAAGATATTCGATTTAAATATCAACAGATTATTACTAATCGCTATAATCCTAGTAGTAATTAAAATAGTATTTGATTACTTCTTCCAAACTGAATTAGGATACATCCTTAAAGCAACTGGAGACAATGAAGTCTTTGTTGAATCTCTAGGAGTAAACAAAGGAAGTATCAAAATCCTTGGACTTGTTATTTCAGGAGGTCTAGTAGGATTATCAGGTTCATTATTTGCACAGTATCAGGGATTTGCTGATGTTGGTATGGGTACTGGTATGGTAGTAGTAGGTTTAGCATCTGTTATAATTGGTGATATGATATTTAACAATCTTACTTTTGTCGCAGTGAGTACAATATCGATATTCGGTACGATAATATACAAGCTAAGTGTTGTACTGGCACTTAACTTAGGATTACCACCATCAGACATGAAACTTATTACAGCAGTAATAGTTGTTATAGCAATTTCAATCAAGCAATCAAACTTCAAATTAAATTTCAAGGTTAAAGGAGAAAGAAAAGATGTTAAAAATAGAAAATATAAAGAAAACTTTTCTTAAGGGAACTGTTAATGAAAAACAAATATTCAACGGACTCAACCTTGAAGTAAATGAAGGTGATTTTGTTACAATACTAGGAAGTAATGGAGCTGGAAAATCAACTTTATTCAATGTAATAGGTGGTTCGATACCTGTTGATGATGGAAATCTTATTATCAACAAAAAAGATTTTACAAATTGTCCTGCAAATAGAATAGCGAAGGTAGTGGGAAGGGTACACCAAAATCCTCAATTAGGAACTTCTCCAAACCTTACAATATACGAGAACATATTAATGTACTTAAGAAAGGGAAAGAAATTTACCCTTAGAAAGCTTAAGTCAGGTTCAAGAGAGCAAGTCATGAAGGATTTAAGCAAATTTGAACTTGGATTGGAAGATCTACTTGATACACAAGTAAAATTCCTTTCAGGTGGTCAGAGACAGGCTTTAACACTATATCTTATTAAGAGAAATCTTCCAGATTTACTTTTATTAGATGAGCATACAGCAGCACTTGACCCTAAGACAGCAAAAAAGATCATGGATCTTACATGTGAAATAGTTCATGATTGCAAGATCACAACAATGATGATTACACATAATCTTGGTGATGCAATCAAATATGGTAATAGACTTATCATGTTAGATAAGGGTAAGGTAATCCTTGATATTAAAGGAGAAGAGAAAGATAATCTTACAGTTGAATCATTAATTCAGATGTACAGTAGTAAAAGTTCTGAATTTGATATTCCTGATTCAATGATATTAAGTGCTTAAATTGTCGAAAAAGCTGCCGTAAAGGCAGTTTTTTATTGCCATAAAGGCAATAATCTATTATAATATACTAGTAGTTTAGTCGGAATTAAATTCTTTATTATTTAACGAAGGAGTTTTCTATGAATACCAAAATGTTTATAGTGTTGGCTAATATAGTAACATTTTTTCTTGGAATTTATCTTTATTTTTCTTTGCAAAAGGAAGAGGATAAAAGACCATTGCTTCATAAGATATTTCCAATAGGAATATCAGTATTTTCACTTATAATGTTAGTTTTGACGTATTTGTATTATTAAAAGAGGGAGAAATATGAAAAATATTAAAGATCAAGTAAAACTAGCCCTAGGTTTAGTTTTATTATCAGTTGTTATTTATTGCATTAATTATGCTATATTCAAGGATGCCCATCATATCTTTATGTTCCTTACAGAAGATTTAGCATTCATTCCAATTGAGGTATTATTTGTTTCCTTAATTATTGAGAGACTTATTGCTAGAAGAGAGAAAAAACATGTTATGGAAAAGCTAAACATGGTTATTGGACTGTTTTTTACAGAGATGGGAACAGACTTCCTAAAAATTTGTGTTGATTCAGATCCTAATATAGAGACAATAAGAAGTAATTTCTTTATAGATTTCAAATGGACAAAAAATGATTATATCAGAACAAGAAAAGTAGTAAAAGAATATGATCATAAATTAGATATATCTAAGATAGATTTTTCTGAGGTAAGAAATCTGATTCACGAAAAGAGACCTATGATCATTAGAATGCTTCAAAATCAAGCTCTACTTGAACATGACACTTTTACAGAACTATTACAAGCAGTATTCCATTTAGATGAAGAATTTTGTGTTAGAGAAAAAATGGGAATGAATTTCGAAGAAGAGCCAGATCATTTAGCAAGAGATATAGAAAGAGTATATGGATTTTTAACATTTGAATACCTAGAGTATATGCAGTATCTAGAAAATGAATATCCATACCTATTCTACTCTGCATTAATCCTTAATCCATACGATCAAAGAGATTATGCAACAATAAAAGAGTCGGTTACTAAGCTTTATTCAGAAGCTTGCAGCCAGAAGTAGATAGTAGTTAGTTGGATAGTTGATAGAAAATAAAGCCCCATTTTGCATTATGTAAAATGGGGCTTTGCTTTTCAAAACTACGAATAACTAACTACTAACTACTAACTACTAACTACTAACTACTAACTACTAAAAACAATATTCTTCAACTTATTTCCCTATAATATTCAATGATTACATCTATATAAATACTATAATAATCACATAAGCATCACAAATAATTAATAGTTACATAAGAAATACATAATAGATTCATAAGAAATTGTGGGTATACTATTTAAAATAGTGTTTTTAGGAGGTAAATATGAAGAGACAACAGCTAATTAGATTGACAGTACAGATTATATTTTTCATTTTATTTGTAGTAGGGATAATGAACTCCTTTCCACCTATTATGGGGATTGTAATTTTTGCTGGAGTGCTTTTAGGACCGGTATTTTGTGGATTTGCTTGTCCATTTGGTTTTATCCAGGATCTTATTGGACATATAACAGTTAGATTAGGTGTAAAAAAAAGAGAGATACCTCAGTCACTTGATCGTGTGTTGAAGTATTTGAGATATTTGATTTTTATAGTTGTAGGAGCATATGGTTTTTCTGTGGTTTATCAAATTTTAGGATATGATCCTAGAGCCAACTTCCTAAATATTCTATATAGGAGAGAAATTGCTCCTTTAGCTCTTGGAATCATTGTTTTATTTGCATTACTTAATATTTTCTATCCTAGAATATTTTGTAGATACTTCTGCTATGAAGGAGCTAAATATTCATTGTTTGGTATATTCAAGCCAATCAGAATAAGCCGAAATGAGTCTAAGTGTGTAAACTGTAAATTATGTGATAGAAAGTGTCCTATGGGAATAAGCGTTTCAGATTCTGATACTGTTGATTCATTACAGTGTATAAACTGTTATAAGTGTACTGATGTATGTCCTATTGATGGCTGTCTTGAAAATAAGTTTTCTATGAAAAACAGTTTGAAAATATTTAAATCTAAGAAGAATATAATAATTGCCTTTATAGGCGCAGTTCTTCTTGCTATTGGTATATTAATATCACCAGCAGAAATCACGGAAGCTGACCTTTCAAGTTCACAAAACCAAGAAGCTGTAGCTGAGCTTGCAGAGATAGTACAGGGTCAAGGAATTGCTGACGGAAGCTATACAGGTCAGGCAGAAGGCTTTAAAGGTACCATAACTACAGAAGTTACTGTTAAAGATGAAAAGATTATATCAATAGCGGTGCTTAGTCATAATGATGATGCTAAATGGTACAATCGGGCTACAGCAGTCATAGACACAATCATAGAAAAGCAAACAACAGATGTTGATACAGTATCTGGAGCAACTTTTTCATCAGCAGGTATAATAAATTCAGTTAAAGATGCACTTAATATAGATAACCCTATACAGACTAGTGGGAAAAGAAGGGGACATGGACATTAGAAAGATAGTCTAGTGCGGCTTTTTCAAGCTCGCGTCTAGTCCCAATCTTCAGATTAGGGTCTAGTGTAAAAGTCGTGTACTTCTTTTACGACTAGTAGACTTCGATAAAAGTCTGATCATGGATATTTTGAACATCAAAATTATAATTATAAGTTGAAACAGACCTTGAAAATATAGTTTTCTTTAAGGTCTGTTTTTATTTGAAATGAAACTTATTCCCATGGGGAAAAGTAAACTTGGACGAATTGCAAAGCAATACTTTAGACGGATGATATATGAAATCATATTATACTTTAGGCTTTTTGATAAATCAAAAATTTAGACGCGAGATTTCAGTGAAAAAATCAGCATTAGACAAAGTCGTTTCTCAAGACTTTTGTTGTCAAATATGATATTATATATAGTGCAGTAGTGTGTAAATTACAAGATATAAGGATGATTAAATATGGAACTAAATGTAGATATATTAAGGAATTCAAATGAGTTTCTAAATGGATTACTTGATAGCATAAATTCTGCCATTTTTATAGTAGATAAAGAAGCAAGGGTAAAGGACTTTAATAATTCCTTTGTTAAATTATTTAAGAAAGATGATAAGGTCATCAAAGATGGTTTGTGTGGTAATATAATAGGTTGCTATTATGCTGTTAATGAGAATGCTGATTGTGGTGAAACCAGTTACTGCAATAGATGTGATCTTCGAAATTCAATCAAGAAAATAATAAATGATGATATTAATGAAGATAAGAATATCCTTAAAAGAAAATTTAAAATTGGAGATGATTATATTATTAAGTTTCTTGAATATACAGTGAAAAAAATAGACACTGATGAAGAGAAATTTATGATGATAATTCTTGATGATATTACTGACAGACATCTTAATAAAATAAAACTTGAAAATAGAAATAAGACTATTGAGAGCTTAAACAAGAATTTACTAAGTGACCTAGATATGGCAAAGAAAGTTCAGAGCCAGTTATTGCCTTCGGATTTACCTATTAAAGAGGAAGTGAAGTGGGTCAATTATTATAGGCCATATGACAAGCTTGGAGGAGACTTTTTTGATGTGAGGCATATAGATGATAAGAATATTTCATTAACTCTATTTGATGTTTCAGGTCATGGATCTCCAGCGGCCCTTGTTACTACACTTATAAAGGGTATGCTTGATTCTGTTAAAGACTATCATATGGATCCAAGTCAGGTTGCTAAGTATATCAATAATCAATTATGTAGCCTTGATATTGAAAAGTATGTAACCTTGTTTTATGGAGTTTTAGATACAGAGAAAAAGACATTGGACTATGTTAACTGTGGTCATCCAAAACCACTATTAATTGAGAATTCCATTAAGGAGTTAGGTGATAAGACAAACATGCTTCTAGGTTTTGTAAAAGATTTTGAATTTGTTTCAGAAAGCCACAAATTTGAAGATAATGACAAGATGTTTGTTTTTTCGGATGGTTTAATTGAATCAGATATGAATTTTTCTGAGTTTTACAAAGATGCATCAAGTCTTAGTATTTCAGAATGTGACAATAGACTTAAAGATATAGTAAAAGCAAATTATGGCAAGGCGATTAAGGATGATATATGCTATATTGGATTTGAAATAATATAAATCAGGAGGATTTCAATGAATACTAGAGAATTAAAAAAGTGGGTAGTAGATAACAAAATAGGAGAGAAAATACGTGAAGATTTTTCCTTATCTATAGAAAATAATGAAGACTTAGCTTTTGAAGGTGAAGGCACAAAAGGTATCGAAAAAGAAAATGTTTCTATTTCAATAGATAGTATTTCAGTAAAAATCAAAGACTGGAATCTAACTGATGAGAAAGAAGATCTAGAGAATGAATTTATTGAAGTTAACTGCACTATGTTAAGTGAAGATAATAAAATTGCTGAATATAGAACCCTATATAATTTTAGTGGAGAATTAATTGACGATTTCATAGTATTTGATAATGTTTACGAGACTATGAGAAAGAAAATTAAAGGTGAAGTTCTTAGTGAAGTAATAGAAGTATTAGCTAATAACAAGGTAGAGGAAAAACTTCTAAATGAGATAAAGGGAATGAGGGATTAAATGTATCAGGTATTTAAACTTGATAATGGAATAAGAGTAGCTCTTAAGAAAATGAATGAGCTAAGATCGGTGTCTTTTGGAGTATGGATAGATGCTGGTTCGGCTAATGAAGATAAGGAATACGGAGGTATTTCCCATCTTATAGAACATATGCTTTTTAAAGGCACTAGTAATAGAAGTGCTAAAGAGATTGTAACATCTATTGAGAATATTGGTGGAGAATTAAATGCATTTACTTCTAAAGAGTGCACATGTTATTATGCTAAAGTCTTGGATACACATCTTGATATAGCAATGGATGTAATATCAGATATGATATTAAACCCACTTTTCCTTGAAGAGGAAATAGAAAAAGAAAAGCTTGTTATTTATGATGAAATAGATATGTATGATGATAATCCTGAAGAGGTATGTTATGATCTTTCAGCGGAACTCACATATGGAGAAAATCACTATGGAAACCCTATCTTAGGTAAAAAATCCACAATAGAAGAGTTTAATAGGGAAAAAGTTATTAAGTATTTTAATGATAATTACAAGAGCGATAATATAGTAATTTCTATAGCTGGAAATTTTAAAGTAGAAGATGTAAAAAGACTTCTTAATCAGTACTTCAATACATATAGATTACTTAAATCAAGTGAATCAAATATGATTGAAGACGAGCCTGAATTTGCATCAGGATGTAAGAGTATATATAAAGATACAGAACAGCTTCATATATCAATAGCTTTTAAAGGTTTTAAATATCAAGACAAGAGACTATATCCCTTAGTAATTGTAGATAATTATTTAGGTAGTTCGGCGAGTTCTAAGTTATTCCAGAATATCAGGGAAAAACATGGTCTAGCATATGGAATATATTCTTTTACTACACAGTATAAAGAAGCTGGGATTTTTAACATATACTTTTCAATAAAACAAGAGAATGCAGGAAAAGTACTTTCGTTAGTTATGGAAGAAATCGAAAAATTAAAGAATGAATACATTGATGATGATTCTATAAAGAGACTCAAGGAACAAATAAAAGGAAGTTATATACTTGAGTTAGAATCACCACTAAGTTTTATGGAAATGATGGGTAAAGCACTTCTTGTTTCTGATTATATAAAGACTGAAGAAGAAATTTTGACCTTAATTGACAATGTGAAAATTGATGACGTTAAGGACGTAATAAAACAGGTATTTAATAAGGACATGATGAATATGTCTATAGTAGGAAATGTGACAGATGATGAAGCACAGGATTTGTGGAGGATAATTAATGATTAAGGTAAAAATGATAAATAAGTCGGCTAACCCATTACCCAAGTATGAAACAGCAGGATCTGCTGGTATGGATTTAAGAGCAAATATTAGTGAGGAGATAGAGTTAAAACCACTTGAGAGAAAACTAATTCCAACTGGTCTTTTTATGGAGCTTCCTAATGGCTATGAAGCTCAGATAAGAGCTAGAAGCGGATTATCAATAAAGCATGGTATTACTATGATAAATGCTGTTGGAACAATAGACAGCGACTATAGAGGTGAAATAAAAATACCTTTAGTTAATATAAGTAATGAAACTTATAAGATTGCACCAGGAGAAAGAGTTGCCCAGATGGTTATCGCTAAATATGAGACAGCTGATGTAATTGAAGTTGAAGAAATTGATGAAACTAACAGGGGTGTTGGGGGATTCGGTTCAACTGGAAAATAATATATTACTAACCTTTCAATATTGAATGTCGGAGGCTATTATGGAAATAATCGTTCAAAAATATGGTGGAACATCTGTAAATGATGAAAAAGGCAGAGAATTTATCATAAGAAGAGCTATAGATTTAAAAAACAAAGGTAAAAAACCGGTTATAGTAGTATCTGCTATGGGTAGAAAAGGTGATCCATATGCTACTGACTCCCTTTTATCTATAATAAATAAGGAAAATCTAGATGCATCAAACAGAGATCTTGATATGTTGATGGCTTGTGGTGAAATAATTACAACTACTTATATATCAAGCATGTTGAATTCAGCAGGATGTAAAGCAGTTGCTTTTACAGGACTGCAAGCTGGTATTTTGACAGATAGCAATTTTGGAAATGCAGATGTACTTACTGTAGATACAAATAGACTTATGGAATATTTAGAAGATGATTATATAGTTGTAGTTGCAGGTTTTCAGGGCTATGATGAAAAGTATAATGTAACAACCCTTGGGAGAGGCGGTTCTGATACTACTGCTGCACTACTTGGTGAAGCCCTAAAAGCAGATGAAATAGAAATTTATACAGATGTTGATGGGGTAATGACTGCAGATCCAAGGGTGATTGAAGATGCTAAACTAATAGATGCTATTAGTTATGATGAAATTTATCAGTTATCAAAAAATGGTGCAAAGGTAGTTGCCCATAAAGCAGTTGAAATTGCTAAAAGAAGTGGTAGAGCTTTAAGAATTAAAAATACTTTCAAATATGAAGGTGAAGGTACACTTATATGCAATGAGAACAAGTGTTATGAAATTATTGGAAGAGAAAGTGACAGACTATTTAACGCTATTACCAAGATAGACGGTATTAGTAAATGGGAAATATTTTTTAATGAAGATCTAGACAAAGAGCTAGAATTTCTTGATGGACTTAGGAAAAGAGAGATATCCATTGATATGATAAACTTTTTTGAGAGTAAGAAGATATTTACTATAAAAGATGAAGATATAAGTAAGTTGAAAAAATTATGTGATGAACTTGCTTTACAATATGATATATTAAGTAATTGTTCTAAAATAACACTAATAGGCCACCAAATTCATGGAGTACCAGGTGTAATGAGTAAAATTGCAATAACATTAGCTAAAGATGGGGTAAAAATACTTCAGACTTCAGACTCTTATAATATGATTGCATGTCTTGTTAAAGAAGATGATGGAATCAAGGCAATCAAGTCATTACACAAGGAATTTAATTTGGCCCAGTCTTAACAAATATGATATAATGAATACAAGTACACATGTTTGGTTTACGTAATAAAGTTACGGAAACTAAACGTGTGGATTATTCTTTATACTATAAATATCGAGGTGTAATCATGGCAAATAATAAACCAAAAAGAGGAAGACCTAAAAAGACAAATAGCAAAAGCAAAGAAGCTGAAAAAAAAGTAAATAAGAGCCCTAAAAAAACAGAATACTATGAGCTAAAGCTTATAGGACTACTTGCTTTTACAGTATTATCTGTAATCAGTCTACATACAAGTAAAGTTGGTATAATTGGAGACTACCTTAAGAATGTATATCTTGGAACCTTTTCTACTACAGGATTTTTGATTCCATATATTGTACTAATGGTTGGATTCCTAATGCTTAATAATAACTTAGCTAAGTATAGATTTAAGTATATTCTAGTAGCTTCACTTGGTTTTTTTGCAGTCTTTTTAATATTTGTAATAATTAATAATAGCTTTTTGCCTAACAATCCTTTTACACCTTCAAATATTGTTGATTCTTATGTGAAGGGAACAGAAGGGATAGGACTTGGAACAGTAGGTAATATGGTAGGCTTTATTATACTGAAGCTTATTGATGTACCAGGGACTTACATTCTTTTATTTGTAACTGTAGTTGCAATAGTATTATTGACTACTAATTTTTCATTTATAGAGTTTTTCAAGAGTTCATTTAATAAGTCTAAAACTTCATTGAAAGAAAAAAATGAAAAAAGAAAAATTGAAAAAGAAAAGCAAAAAGTAGTGAAAGAAAATCTTAAGATACTTGATAAAATTGAACGTACACCAGTTAAGAAGAAAAATGACATTAAAATGTTTGATTATGAATCTTACAGCGAAGAGGATAAAAAAGAAGAAGTTATAGCCCAGCCTGTAGAAGAAACAAGTAAAATAATAGAAATACAACCAAATGTTAAGGTTGATACTGAAACTGGTGAGGTTATTGAAGATATTATTATTGATATGCCTGAACCTTTAGCATCAACAAATAATGAAGAGATAGAAAACAATTCTGAAGAGATAGCTGATCAAGTAGAGATCGTGGAAGATGAAATAGTATCTGAGGATATAGTTGAAACTAATGAGACTATTTCAAAGGAAGAACTTGAATCAATAGACATAGTCACTTATGATATTAATGCTCAGCCAGAGGAAGTTGAAATCCCTGAGCCGGAGGAAATAGTTGAAGAGCCAAAAGAGGAAAAGCCTAGCCAGGGACCTAAAAATCCAGTATCATCCTATGTGATTCCATCTCTTGATATGCTTGCAGAAGGAACATTTAAAGGTAACAGTGACAAAGAAAAAATTAGAAAGAAAGCACTAGTACTAGAAAATACTCTTGATAACTTTGGTGTAGATGCCAAGGTAAATCAAGTTACAGTAGGGCCTACAATAACAAGATTTGAAATTCAACCAGCACCAGGAGTAAAGGTAAGCAAGATAGTATCACTTAATGATGATATTGCCCTTAATTTAGAAGCAAGAAATATTAGAATTGTTGCTCCTATACCTGGAAAGGCTGCTGTAGGTATAGAAATACCTAATGATGAAATAAGTATTGTTACATTGAGGGATGTGCTAGAAATATCGAAAGGCGATTACGGAAAAAACAAACTTTCTTTCGGACTTGGTAAAGATATTGCAGGTACACCGATTATTTCAAAGCTTGATAAGATGCCCCATCTTCTTATTGCTGGAGCAACAGGTTCTGGAAAATCTGTATGTGTAAATACTATTATTGCCAGTATCTTATGTAATGCCAAACCAAATGAAGTAAAGTTTTTAATGATTGATCCAAAGGTAGTTGAGTTAAACAATTATAATGGAATACCACATCTAATACTCCCTGTTGTAACAGATCCTAAAAAAGCTGCTGGAGCACTTGGTTGGGCTGTATCAGAGATGCAGGACAGATATAAACTGTTTGCTGATAGTTCAGTTAGGGATATTAATGGTTATAATAAAAAGTTTGCAAAGGAAGAAGATAAGGTTCTTCCAAGGGTTGTTGTAATAATTGATGAGCTTGCAGACCTTATGATGGTTGCTCCAAATCAGATTGAGGATTCAATCTGTCGTCTAGCTCAAATGGCCAGGGCGGCTGGAATCCATCTTATAGTTGCAACCCAAAGACCATCTGTAGATGTAATCACAGGTATTATTAAAGCTAATATACCATCTAGAATTGCTTTCTCAGTATCTTCACAAACCGATTCAAGAACAATTATTGATATTGGTGGTGCAGAAAAGTTGCTTGGAAAGGGAGATATGTTATACTATCCTGTAGGGGAATCAAAACCTTTCAGGGTACAAGGTGCATTTATATCAGATGAAGAGGTTGAGTCTATTGTAGAATATATAAAGGCTCAAAATATTGAAACATCTGTTAATGATACAGAAATAGTTAAAAAGATAGAGACAATAGAAACAAGTGGAGAGGAAGATGAACATCTTCAAAGTGCAATAGAGTTTGTTGTACTTTCAAGTACAGCTTCAATTTCCATGCTCCAAAGAAAGTTTAGAATAGGATATAATAGAGCAGCTAGACTTATTGATTCCATGGAGGAGAGAGGTATAGTAGGACCGCCTCAAGGAAGTAAGCCTAGGGATGTTTTAGTTTCTCCTGAAGAGTTAGATTAAGCAGAGAGTATGAGGTGCAAATTTTGGAACAAAAAATTAAGTATTTTGACATTGATTTTAAAGAAAAGGTCATTCTGATTGATGTAAGAACTGAGAAGGAATACAATGAGTCCCATATTCCAGGGGCTCACACATTCCCCATTTTAAGTGATGAGGAAAGGGCTGAAGTAGGTACAATTTACAAGCAAGTTTGTAGTGAACAAGCCAAAGATATAGCTGTTGAGTATGGATCCAAAAAGATTCCTCATATCAATAAGAAAATTAAGGCCCTTATGGAAAAGCATGGGGACGCTAAGATTATTCTTTATTGCCAAAGAGGAGGCATGCGAAGTGGTGTTTTAGTAACATTCTTAAGATCCATGGGATACCTTAACGTATTTCAGTTAGATGGTGGATATAAGGAATATAGAAATTTAGTAGTTGATTATCTGGAAAATTCCCTAGATAAGTTTAAGTTTGTAGTGCTTCATGGACATACCGGTGTTGGTAAGACTAATATCCTTAATAGTTTAGAAGATAAGGGTTATGGAGTACTAAATCTTGAAAGATGTGCCAACAATGCAGGTTCTGTATTTGGTAATATAGTTTTCAGAGATGCACAGCCAACACAAAAACAGTTTGAAAACAAAATTTTTAGGGATCTTGTAGATAGCCAACATAAATTCATTTTTGTAGAGAGTGAATCAAGAAGAATTGGTAAAGTTACTCTTCCAAATGGAGTATATAATAAAGTTATTTCTGAAATACATATTCTGGTTGATACTTCAGTTGATATCAGGGTAAAGAATATCTATGGTGATTATCTATCAAGTAATGTCCCAAGTGAGGAGCTTAAAGATCCTATAAAACTTCTAAAAAAACGTCTTGGAAATGAAGGTGTTGAAAAGATGTTGAAGTTGATTGATGCTAAAGAGTATGAAGAAGTAATCAGAGACCTTATGGTTTATTATTACGATCCACTTTATATTAAATCAATAAAGAAGTATGAGTATCTTGAAACAGTTACTTATGAAGATATTAACGAGTGTGTAGAAAGAATAATTGATATTCTTAATGACAAAATAAAAAACAATTACTAGATTTGAAAGGAAATGACTATGTATAAAGTTTATATTGAAACCCTAGGATGTCCAAAGAATCAAGTTGATTCAGAAACTATGCTAGGTCTGTATTCAGAAAATGATTATGAAATTACGAAAGATCCATTTTACGGTGATATTATTATCGTTAATACTTGTGGATTTATTGAAAGTGCAAAAAAAGAATCTTTAGATACTATTATGGAAATGATAGATTATAAGGAAAATGGAAATTGTAAAATTCTTATTGTATCAGGATGTCTAATTGAAAGATATGCAGATGAACTTAAAGAAGAATTACCTGAAGTAGATGCCTTTGTTGGAACTACAAGCTTTGAGAATATTATCGAGATTACAGATAAAATTATCTCAGAGAAAAAATTTGTTGTTTCTACTGGAAATATTGATAAAATACTAAAAGAAAATGCACCAAGAATATTACAAAGTCCAGATTACTATGCTTTCTTAAAGATTTCTGAAGGCTGTGACAACTTATGTACTTACTGTATTATTCCTAAATTAAGGGGTAAATACCGTTCTAGACAGATAGAAGATATTATTTCTGAAGCAAAAAAACTTGTAGATTCTGGTGTAAAGGAATTAATACTTATTGCACAGGATACTACAAGATATGGTATTGATATATACGGTGAGTATAGATTATACAAGCTTCTACAAGAACTTGAGAAGATTGAAGGTCTACACTGGATAAGAATTCAGTACTGTTACCCTGATATTGTAGACGATAGATTAATTGATGAAATCGCAAGAAATACTAAGGTAGTAAAGTATCTTGATATTCCTATTCAACATTCTTCAGATAAGATTCTAAAACTTATGAAGAGAAATACTTCAAGGGCTCAGATTTCAAGCCTTATTGAGAAGTTAAGAGCAAAAGTTGATAAGATTGCAATTAGAACAACTCTTATTACAGGCTTCCCAGGAGAGACTGAAGAGGATGTTGAAGATCTTATTAAGTTTATTGAAGAATATAAGTTTGATAAGCTAGGTGTTTTCACATACTCAAATGAAGAAGGTACAGCAGCTTACAATCTACCAAACCATGTTGATGAGGAAACAATGGAAGAAAGAAAAGTACGTATACTTCAAGTACAGCAAGATATTTCTACAAAAAATCTTGAGTACTTTATGAAAAAGACTATAGATGTACTTATAGAAGAAAAAGTTCCTGAAGAGGACATTTATATTGGTAGATCTCAATATGATGCACCAGAAATTGATGGAGTAGTTTATGTTCATTGTGAAAATGGTGAAGAACTTGCAATAGGAGATATAGTTAAGTGTAAGGTAAATGATACTATGGAGTATGATTTGATTGGAGTGTATGAAGATGAATCTTGCTAATAAGCTTACCTTTTTTAGAATAATATTAATACCAGTATTTTTGCTGTTTGTTTTATCATCAATGGAAAATGCCTTAATAATAGCATGTACAGTATTTATATTGGCATCACTTACAGATTTTTTAGATGGATATATAGCAAGAAAATATGATATGGTAACCAATTTAGGAAAATTTTTAGATCCTATGGCAGACAAACTTTTAGTTACGTCTGCCATGGTATCATTAGTTGAACTTGGAATGATACCTTCATGGATGGTTATTGTAATCATATCAAGAGAATTTATTGTAAGTATTTTCAGAGCAGTTGCAGCAGCTGAAGGTATCGTAATTGCAGCTAGTTGGTGGGGAAAAGCTAAAACAGTTTCTCAAATGATTGCATTGATTGTGATTATGTTATCACCATTATATCAAAATATGTTTGATTTCAATTTAGGTATGATACTTATGTGGATTGCAACAATACTTACTATTATCTCAGGAACTGATTATATTATTAAGAACAAGCACGTTTTGAAGTAGATTTGGAGATGATTTGATGAAAGCAACAATAATCGCAGTAGGAACTGAACTTCTAATGGGTAAAACTGTAAATACTAATAGTACATATTTGTCTAAGGAATTAAATGACCTTGGAATAGATGTTTTATACCATAAAGTTGTAGGGGATAATCCAAAGAGACTTGAAGAATTACTTCTTCAGTCAATGAAAGAAACTGACCTTATAATAACAACAGGAGGACTTGGACCTACTCAAGATGATCTTACCAAAGAAGTAATAGGAAAGGCATTTGGCAAAACTCTTCATATGAATGAAGGGGTACTTCAAGATTTAAAAGCATTTTTTAAAAAAATAGATAGGGAAATGACAGACAATAATGTAAGACAGGCATATTTTCCTGAAAGTGCAAGAATTATCCCTAACGATAAGGGAACAGCACCTGGATTTATCTTAGAAAACGAAAATAATATATGCATTTCACTACCAGGACCTCCAAGAGAAATGAAAGCAATGTATCAGGCTGAAATAAAGAATATACTAAACTCTTATTCCCAGGATACTATTGTTTCTCAATATGTAAATTTATTTGGTATTGGTGAATCTTCTGCGGAGGATATGGTTAAGGATCTTATTAGTGAGCAGAGTGACCCTAGTATAGCTATATATGCTGGTAATGGTGTAATTAGTTTTAGACTCACTACAAAAGCAAAGTCTGAAGATGAGGGTTATGAGATAATAAAGCCTATCAAAGATGAAATGGCTAAAAGATTCGGTCAACTGGTATTCTCATATGATTCGACTGACTTTGTTAAAGTGTTTGTTGAAAATTTGATAAAGAAAAGCCTAACAATATCTACAGCGGAGTCCTGTACAGGGGGGTTGATTGCAAAAATGATTACTGATGTATCCGGAGCTTCAAGTATTTTCGAAAGAGGATACATAACTTATTCTAATGCTGCAAAGGCTGATGAACTAAATGTGTCAGAAGAAACCCTTAAGAAGTACGGAGCTGTTAGTGAAGAAACAGCCCTAGAAATGGTTGAGGGTTTATATAATAAAACGAAGTCAAATATCTGTATATCTGTAACAGGTATAGCAGGTCCCAATGGAGGATCAAAGGAAAAACCAGTAGGACTTGTATATGTAGGATACGCAGTTGATGGAGATTTTAAGGTTAAGAAACTTAATCTAACTGGAGATAGGGAAAGAATTAGAAGATTAACTGCATTTTCTAGTTTGGATTTAATAAGAAAAAGAATGTAATAACATTTACAAAGTGCGAAATTTTCGCACTTTATTTTCTTGACTAAGAAATTATATTTATAATTTCCTTCGGACAGGTTAAACAATCCCGCTGCTCGGGATCATCAAATTCTTTCTTAAAAGAATTTGATTTTGTTCTTTTTTGGGTATATAAAAAACATATGACTAATTTATCAAGAGGTGATGGTATGAATAGGAAAAGTGTTAGAAGTAATTTGAATATAGTTGTTATTCTTATAGCTGTGGTCAGTATAATTCTTACCGTCGCAATTGCTTTTATAACAATGGAAAGAATCAGAAACACCATAGCAGAAAAATATATCGAGTTAAATACAAAAGAAGTTAGTGCAAGGCTTGATGGATATATGAAAGGAGAAATTTTTTTAATAGAACATTTATCCATGTCTAGAAAAGTTGTCTCCTGGGTTAAAAATGAAAGTGATTTAGAAGTAAAAAAACAGGCCCTAATGGAACTAGAGTCATTAAGAACTGTACTTAAAGACAACAATATTTTTATGGTTTTTGATAAATCAAATAGTTTTTATTATGTGGAAGGAATTGTTCAAAACTATATATATGAACCTATAGGAGTTATTGAAGAAATAAATCCTAGGGATATATGGTATTTTAAAATGAAGGAATCTCAGAACAATTACGATCTCAATGTAGATGTTGATAGATTCTTAAATACCATGCGTGTTTGGATAAATATGAAGATATTTGATGATAATAGAAATATAATAGGTGCCATTGGAACTGGTATTTATTTAGACACTTTTTTAAACGATATATTTAGTACTGAAGAAGCAGGACTTGAAAAGGTTATACTTATAGATCAACACAAATCTATACAAATAGATTCTTCAAGTGAAAATATTATGCAAAATAGTTTTTCGGAATCTGAGGATATAGACAAAACCGTTATGATTTATGGTCAAGGTGATCCTAGTTTTCAAAAGGCTATTGATGATTATTATGGCAATGAAATTGGGCTAAAAATATACAGAATTAATAATCCAGAATATGATTATATGTCAATTACACAGTTCTATAATAGTGATTGGAATATTGTTTCATTCTATGATTCAAGTAAAATACTTTCTTTAAGAAGTATATATCCAATGATTATTTTGTTTTCGCTTATTATTTTGCTATCTATAATAGTACTTAGATATTCTGTTAAAAAAGTAATGCTTGATCCTCTTGAAGAGTTAAATGAGACTGTAAATGAAGCAATAAGAAAAGAGCGATATGATAACATTACTTCAGTTAAAAATGATGATTTCGGAGATTTAGCAGTCGCTTATAATATACTAGGGGAGAAAATTATAGAACAGAATAAAGAATATGAAAATAAGGTAGAGGAAAGGACAAAGGAACTGTCCCTTGCATACAGGGAATTATCCCTTACAAATAGTAAACTTGAGAAATTTGTAGAAACTATGCCTATAGGAGTATTTAAGCTAGATGAAAATAAAAAGCTTACCTTTGTAAATAGTGAGTTTTTAAACTTATTCAAAGTAGATACTATAGAGGAATTCAGGACACTAAATTCATATTTAGGAGGAAATCCAATATGGGGATCATTTGATGAGATTGTTAAGGAAAATGATCAAATAGAAAGGGAAATTTTTTCTTTCAAGGACTCTGCAGGGGAAAAAATTTGGGTTGAAATGTCTATAATCAGGATAGATGATCCAGAAGCTATGGTTCATTATGAGGGAATAATAACTGATGTGTCTGAGAGAAAACTTAATGAGTTTGATCTTCTTAAGAAAACACAAGTTGATGCACTTACTTCGGCATATCAAAGGGACTATTTTATGTCACTACTAGAAGAGGAAATAGAACATGTGAAATACAAGGATTACGAATCTGTCTTTGCTATTTATGATTTTGATAACTTTAAGGATGTAAATGATGAATATGGACATCCGGCAGGTGATATGGTACTTATAAAAATTACGGAATTAGTAAAAAATCTTTTAAATAAGGATTCACATTTAGGAAGAATTGGTGGAGAAGAATTTGGATTAATATTATCCAACTACGATTCCAATTCCTTAGAAGTAGTTTTAGAGAAAATAAGAAAAACAGTAGAAGAGGAAGTAATCACCTACAAAGATATTAAATTAAATGTTACTATTTCAATAGGTGTAACAAGAATATGGAAAAATGATAGTATGTTTTCTGTCTACAGAAGGGCTGACAAAGGTTTATATATTGTTAAAAATAGAGGTAAAAACGGATATGAAGTGATTATTTAGTTGCTATTTAGATATTTTTCATAATAATACTGGAATATGATATTGATTATTTCATTAAATTCAAAATGCCATTGTTGTTTTACTATAAATCAGCAGTGGCATTATATGTTATAATACATCTGAAAGGAATGATACCATGGAAATAACAATACTAGTTGATAACAACACAATAATAGATAAATATTTGATTGGAGAGCCAGCCTTTTCAGCACTTATTGAAAAAGATAATAAGAAGATTTTATTTGACACAGGTTACTCAGACGCATTCATTAAAAATAGTATCACCATGGATAAAGATATTTTTGATGTAGATTACATAGTGCTATCCCATAGTCACCCTGATCATACCTGGGGACTTGAATCATATCTAAAAATTTTAAATGAGAAAAATCTAATAAATCCTAATAGAAAGAAAATAAATTTACTAGTACATCCAGACATATTTAGAGAACTTACATTTATGGGTAGTGATGTTCTAGGAATGAACATAAATAAAGACACCTTAAAAAGATACTTTAATATTATCGAGACTAAAGATACTTATCAAATAGTGCCGGGAATTCACTTCTTAGGTGAAGTGCCCCTATTAAATGAATTCGAAAACAAGAATCCAATAGGTAAGAACATATTAGAGGGTCAAGAATATGACGACTACAACAAAGACGACAGTGCAATAGCCATAGAAACAAATGAAGGTACAGTAATCCTAACAGGATGTAGCCACTCAGGAATATGTAACATAGTCAAAAAAACAAAAAGTATACTAAAAGACAGACCAGTAATAGACATCATAGGAGGACTACATCTACTAAACACAAGAGAAGAAATACTAGAAAAAACAGCTAAGGAACTAAAAAAACACCAAATAAAAACAATAAGCCCATGCCACTGCACAGATTTAAAAGCAAAGATTTATTTGTCTAAGTATATGACGGTGAATGATATAGCTACGGGGAGCGTAATTAAATTTGAATAAATTTAATTTCGTAGGTGGTAGTTCGTAGGTGGTAGTTCGGAAAATCAAGACCCCAGAGCAAAAATCGGCTTCTGAAGACAAAATATTATAACATTCCATTGATTCTTTATATAAATATATTGGATTCATAATTATTAAAATCATAAGATATATATTTATATAAAAGAATTTGAAATAGATAATATTTTGTTAGTGGTTCTGTCATAAGAACTAGGCATCCATACAGAAGTGATTTTGACCTTAATAATTTAATCTCTAGAACCTCCGATCAACGACCTACGACCTACTACCAACGGATCTACAGTGATTTCGCCCTTAAGAACTTAATACCTTGAACTTCCGACCTACCACCCACGACCTACGACCCACGGGTCTTTAGAGATTTGACCACAAAGAAAGAAGGAATACTCAATGAGAATAATAAAAGTAAAAGACTATCAAGAATTAAGCCTTACAGCAGCAAGACTAATAGCTAGTCAGGTATTACTGAAGGAAAATTCAGTAATTGGACTTGCAACAGGATCTACTCCAGAGGGGATGTATAAAGAACTGGTAAAAATGTATGAGAATAATCTAGTAAACTTTGAGGGAGTAATATCTTTTAATCTAGATGAATATGTAGGATTAGAAGAAAATCATAAAGAAAGTTATTCATACTATATGAAAGATAGACTATTTAGTCATGTAAATATTAATGAAGATAACATACATATACCCAACGGAAACTCTAGTGATATAGAAGAGGAATGCAAAAATTACGAAAAACTTATAGAAGAACACGGTGGAATAGATATGCAAATCCTAGGAATAGGAAGAAACGGCCACATAGGATTCAACGAGCCAGATGTTAAATTTGAAGCGGTAACCCATGTAGTAGAGTTAGACGAGCAAACAAGAAAAGACAACTCAAGATTTTTTGATTCTATAGATGAAGTACCAACAAAAGCAATAAGCATGGGCATCAAAAGAATCATGCAGTCAAAGAAAATAATCCTAATGGCATACGGAATAGAAAAAGCTAACGCAATATTCGGTATGATAAACGGCAAGATAGATCCAAAATTACCAGCTTCAGTATTACAGCTACATCCTGATGTAACGGTTATATTAGAAGAGGGATCTGCTAGTAAATTAGAATTTAAGGTATTAGTCTAGTGTGCGTTTTGTATACAAAACTAACGTCTAGTCTGAATCAATAGATTCCGGTCTAGTGCAAAAATCATAGAATACTTTTGCGTCTAGTATATTTCCTTTGTAAGTATGACCAAGGAAATTTTACATACGTAAAATAATGTTATAAGAATTTCTTTCCCATAAAAATCAATAGATTTTTATGGGAAAGTTCTTTTTTTTGAAATGAAATTTATTTGCTCTATGAGCAAATAATAACATCGGACGTATTGCTAAGCAATATACTAGACAATCAAGTAGTTCAATAGCTTGATTACTAGACCCTTTGATATATCAAAGGACTAGACGCGAGATTTGTAAAAATCAGCACTAGACTAGACCTTAAGCCCTTAACCGACCCACGAATTACGACCTACGAAACTAAATTGGCATTTGACAATAACTAAATTTAGCAGTATAATGCAAATGAGCATATGCACATACGTAAGGTGGTAAATTATGAATACAAGGAAGAAAAGATATTGTAGAAGGCTTGAGAGGGAAAAAATCTACAAGCCATGTGGACCTAACTTAAATACTGGAGAGACTGTTAAAATCGAGCTTGATGAATTTGAGGCTATAAGGCTATGCGATTATGAAGGACTTAGTCAAATTGATGCAAGCAAAGAGATGAATGTGTCGAGGGCAACGATACAGAGATTACTTCTTTCTGGGAGAAAAAAGTTAGTTTCAGGATTACTTAATAATAATATGATTATGGTCAAAAATGAGACCAGTAATATCACACTGAAGGGAGAAAATAAAATGAATACAAATTTAGAAGGTACATTAAAGATTGCATTTCCAACATCAAACAAGAATACAGTAGATGAGCATTTCGGTCATTGTGAGTTTTTCGCTATATATGATATAAACAGTAAAAAAATTGTAAAGGAAGAGTTCGTTGAAGCTCCAGAGCATCAACCAGGTCTTTTACCAAGATTTTTAGGTGAATTAAATATCACTACAATTATCACAGGTGGTATGGGTCAAAGAGCAATCGATTTATTTAAGGCACAAAACATAGATGTAATCCTTGGAGCAAGGGGAGAAATCATGGCAAATTTAAATGAGTATCTTGGCGGAGATCTTGAGTCAACTGGTTCAGCTTGTACTCACGATCATGACCACTAGGAGGTATAAAATGAAGATAGCAATATGTACTACAGGAGCTTCAATGGATAGTAAATTAGATAAAAGATTTGGTAGAACAGAGAGTTTTATTATTTACGATAATGAAACTAAAGAAATAAAGCATATAGACAACACTGCAAAACAAGAAACAAGTGGAGCTGGTGGAACTGCAGTAAGATTAATAAATGATCACGGTGCAGAAGTTGTTATTACAAACGAAGTTGGTCCAAAGGCCAAGGATGCCCTAAAAGCTTTCGAAATCAAGGCATATGGTATTGGTGACTGTGAAACTGCTCAAGAAGCTATAGATAGTTTTGCTGACGGAAAACTTTCAGAGTTAAGTCTAGAAAAACCTTCAGGACTTAGAAGGGCTTAAGGTGACCTTATGAAACTAGCAATTCTAAGTGGAAAGGGAGGTACTGGTAAAACTACGGTATCAACAAATATAGCATACCTTTTAAAAACATTTCCCTTAGTAGATACTGATGTGGAAGAGCCAAACGGACATATTTTTATGAAAGCAGTAAGTTCAGAAGATAGACCAGTAAAGAAGGCTTTTCCAGTAGTAGATGAAAATACATGCACCCTATGTGGGAAGTGCGGCGACTTTTGTAGATTTAATACACTATTGCCTGCTAAAAATAATGTAATAGTTTATAAGGAAATGTGCCATGATTGTGGTGGTTGTGAAATAGTATGCCCAACAAATAGCATATCTTATTCTGAAAGGGAAATAGGAAAAATCACTGAAGCTAAAACATATTTTGATTCAGATTTTTACTACGGAACAATGAATGTAGGTGAGCTTTCAGGAGTTAGGATAATAGAAAATCTAGTTGAAGAGGTCTCATCAAAACATGAAAACATCATTATTGACTGTCCTCCAGGTACCTCTTGTGCAACAGTTGCAGCAGTAGAAAATGCAGACCGTGCCCTACTGGTTACAGAGGCAACTCCATTTGGACTTAGTGATATGAAAATGGTAGTAGACATGCTTGAAGAAATGAAGATACCATTTGATGTTGTAATCAATAAGTATGATGAAGCATACGAAGAACTGGAAAATTACTTAGAAGAGAAATCAATCAATATTATTGGACGTATACCATTTAAAAAGGAATATGCCATGATGTATTCAGAGGGTAAGGTAATTAGCGAGTTTTCTGAAGACTTTAAAAAGGAAGTAGAAAAAATAATCACTTCACTTCCCTTAGGAAGGGGGAGTAGAAATGACTCCTAGAGAAATAGTAATAATTTCGGGAAAAGGTGGAACTGGGAAAACAACAGTAGCATCATCACTGGTACCCTATCTAGAGAATTTGGTCATCGGAGATTGTGACGTAGATGCACCTGATTTAAAGATATTGTTTTCTGGTGAAGAGGATAAAAGATACAGTTTTTCAGGTCTACAAAGACCAGTAATAGATAATGAAAAATGTATCAATTGTGGGAAATGTCATGACTTATGTAAGTTTGATGCTATTGATTCGGAAATAAACTTTAGCTCCCACAAATGCGAAGGCTGTGGACTATGTGAATACATTTGCCCAGCAGATGCAATAGAGATGAAGGACTTCATTATTGGAGACGTGATGCATTCCTCAACAGACTACGGAAAAATGATACACGGCAAACTAATACCAGGTGAAGAAACATCAGGTAAACTAGTAGGTCAAGTTAGACAAGATGCATATTTCACTGCAAAAGAAACAGGAAAACCATACGTACTAATAGACGGTTCCCCAGGGCTAGCTTGTAATGTAATATCATCAATAACAGGAGCCCACAGAGTTGTTATAGTAGTAGAACCAACAAAGTCAGGACTCCACGACCTAAAAAGAGTATACCAATTAGTATCAGGATTCAAAATTCAAATATCAGTAGTAATCAATAAGTACGATTTATCATTAGAGATGACAAATCAAATCGAAAGCTATTGTAAAGAATTAAATATAGATCTAGACCTGAAAATACCATTCGATAAAAGAATCATAGATTCAATAAGAAATCTTGAAATCCCATCAATAAGGGAAAAAGATTTCTTTAACGAAATCGGATTTTCAGAGTTTGCGAAGAAGATTATGAGGTGAGAAAAAGTTAGTTGGCCACTTATGCCAACTAACTTTTTTAATATTAGACAGTCTAAGGATGGAGTTGTAACAACTATCCTTAGATGGGATGTAGCGTAGATATCATCCGCCTTAGACTCGAATAAAATGAGTACCTAGACGAGAGTCGAGTGAATCCCTAGACTAATTACCAATCAGTGGTAATTACAATAATAAAAAATACCACAAAATCACATTTTCGCCCTTGATTTTCATAAAAAAATATAATATAATTTTATCAGAACAAATGTTCGAACACTCGTAGAAGGGGATGTGAAAAATTTGGATAATAAAATAAATAAAGATAAATTAAAGGCACTTGACAATGTACTTAATCAAATAGAAAGACAATTCGGTAAGGGTTCTATCATGAGACTTGGAGATAGTGATGAAAGACCAAAAATCGGTACTATATCTACAGGTTGTCTTGAGCTAGATGTAGCATTAGGAATAGGCGGTATCCCAAGGGGAAGAATCGTTGAGATATACGGACCAGAATCTTCTGGAAAGACAACAGTTACACTTCACGCTATTGCTGAAGCTCAAAAAGCTGGTGGAGTTGCAGCATTCGTTGATGCTGAGCATGCACTAGACCCTGAGTATGCAAGAAAAATTGGTGTGGATGTAGACAATCTAATCTTGTCACAGCCAGATACTGGTGAGCAAGCTCTTGAAATCGTTGATGCATTAGTACGTAGTGGTGCTATTGATATCATTATCATTGACTCGGTTGCAGCCCTAGTTCCAAAAGCAGAGATTACAGGTGAGATGGGAGATTCTCATATGGGTCTTCAAGCACGTCTTATGTCACAGGCACTAAGAAAGCTTACAGGTATTATCAATAAGTCAAACACAACAGTAGTATTTATCAACCAGTTAAGAATGAAGATTGGTGTTATGTTTGGGAACCCAGAAACAACTACAGGTGGTAACGCACTTAAGTTCTATTCTTCAGTAAGAATGGAAGTAAGAAAAATAGACAGTATCAAAAAAGATAATGAAATGATAGGTAACAGAACAAGAGTAAAAATCGTTAAGAATAAAATAGCACCACCATTCAAAAAAGCAGAGTTCGATATAATGTACGGTGAAGGAATCTCCATGACAGGATCAATTCTAGACATGGCAGCAAATGTAGATATCGTTAAAAAAGCCGGAGCATGGTACAGCTACAACGATATGAAGCTAGGACAAGGAAGAGAAAACTCAAAGCAATTCTTAGATGAAAACCTAGAACTAAGAGCAGAAATAGAAGCAGCAGTAAAATCTCATTTTAGTATTGGAGATTCTGTTGCTGTTGAAGAGAACGTAGAAGAGTAAAATTAATTAGTTTATATATTTATAAAGAGTCAAGGGAAAATCACCTTGGCTCTTTTGTTTTTTGTCTGGACTAAGACGTCTTAAAGTAAATCCATTAAAAGTCATATCCATTGGGAAGGATTCATATTAAATCAATGTCCTGAAAGATCAATCGACCCCAGCTCAAGTCTGGCCTGTGAATGTCAAGGAACGTAAGGATGCTTTTTGCTAAGGCAAAACCATATATATTAAATGAATTGGAGCATTTGAATTTAATATTTATTAGCTTACCTGATTTATCCTAGAAGGATTTACATTTACTTTAGACTCCTGATAATATAACAATAGAAGGAGAGATTTTTCTTGATAATATGGAGTAAAGAGATGCTTTAGTTTAAAAAAAATTGAGCAGCTTTCTTTCAAAATATTTACCAATTCCTGTCTAGTAAATATAAAAGTATTGTAATAGGATATAATTGAATAAAACTATAATAAGAAGTAAGAACGGGGAGCTTAGAATGAAAGATATTAAAAGGGTTATAGGTAGAGAAAAACTACATAATGAGATAAATAGTTTGCTAGAAGACTCTGATAAAAAAGTACTGTTAGTAAAAGGATTGTCAGGCATAGGTAAAACTTATGGAATTACAAATATATCAAAGAGTAATCCTAGAGTAACATTTGTATCCTGTAAGCAACATCATCAGTATATAACGGAATTTAGCTTAATCACAAGTTTAATAGATAGTATTATGAAGCAGGTATTAATTTTACCTACGGAAAAATTCAAACCATTAATATATCAAATGAGAAGTTCACTGGAACATGAACTTGAGTATATTGCTTTTTTTGGAGATGTAGTCTTAAAAGTTTTCAAAGACATCAAAGTTAAGCAAGTAATAGATTATTCTAGACAGAAATATAAAATAAGAAATGCCATTGGCAAGTTTATTAGACTTGTAGGAAACAATGTTGAAGACTTATGTATTCATTTAGATGATCTACAGTGGACTGATGATAATTCCCTTGATATTATCAAGTCTCTTTTGAAGAATAAATCACTAAACACAAAAATTATTTTATCTTATAGAGATGAATTTATGGGACTTCAAAAGGAAGAAAAAACTTATGGTGTCATAGATCTATGTCCATTAAGCGAAGATGAAGTAAAAAAAGTAATAAGTGAGCAAGTAGATACTGAGATAATGAATCTCGATTTCTTAGGAAAATATATATTTAGTATTACACTCGGAAATCCGTTTTATATATCAAAAGTTATAGATGAACTCGTTATGAAGAATATTATTGAGATGAACAATGATAAGAAATACATAGTACATGGAGATAAATTGACAAAAAGCAATATCTCGGAAAATATCAACGATATTATGATTGAAAGAATATCAGATTTAAGTAGTAATGAAAAAGTATTTTTAGAGTATTTGTCATGTTTTGGTGGGGATATATCTAGAGCGTATTTTGAAAAAACATTTAAGCTGGAAACAAAAAATATTATAAAGAATTTAGTAGATAAATCATTAATATTTGTTACAGAAAATAGATATAGTTTTACACATGATATTATTCTCGAGTATATTTCCATGAGTATAGACAAAGAGCAAAAAAGAGATATCAGTTATACTATTGCACAAAATTTAACTGAGTCGTATAAGATAGATAAAAGTATATGGCCTAGCTTAGTTACAATGATAATGAATAGCAGAAATATCGAGTGGAGTGAAAAAGAAACAAGAGAATGGTTTAATATTTTGAGTGAAGCATCTGATTTTAATGTTGATTTCCAAAAAACCAAAGATATATTGATACTTTGCAAGGAGATTATGGATAAAAATATAGCTATATATGACGATAGGATTGAACTTAATTTAGCAAAGTGTTACTACTTGTTAGGTGACTTTGATAATGCAAAAAAAATATATAGTCAGATGAAAGATTATTTAAAAGGAAAGGCAAGCTTACTAAAAATCTGTGATGAAGAAATGAGTATGTTTGCCTACTCTGGGAATCATCAGGAGGCAATGGACATTGGTATTAAAATGTTGAAGTTGCTTGGCATGGAATATAATATAGATAAAATGGATAATTTAGTATCAAGCTTTTCAAACTTAGATAATTTAAGTAGTATTGATGTTTGTCTTGAGGATTATGAAAGCCAAAACCAAATAGATGAACAGTATGTATTGTACAGAATGATACCATCTATAAGAATTCTATCCAATGAACATTTTAATTATTGTATGTTATTAATCGCGGATATAGCTATAAAAGATGGAAGGAGTATAACCAAATTATTTTCCCTTATTGCATGCTCCTACATAATGTTTAATCTTATTAACAATTATGAAATTGGAGATCAAATATCAAAAGTCATTATGAAGAATATAGATCTTGATAGTGAAGAGGAAATTGTTCAGGAGAGTATAGCCTTCTATCTAACATTTGTACACCATTGGTCTAACGACATTTCTGAGACTATCAAGCTATTAGAAAGAAATAATCAAAACTGTTTGGAAAAGGGTATGATCAATCATTTTCAATATAGTCTTGCTAGCATGATGTTTGCATACTATATTAATGGCAAAAATATCAATCAGGCTTCTATTGAAATAAAATCTAGAATAGACATGCTTGATATGATCTCAATTTCAGATATACAATTTAGCAATACCTATATAATATCAGTACTTGATAATTTTTCGAAAGAACTACTAGGTTATGAAAGTATTGATTTAAAGTTAAAAGAAATAAAAATCGAAGAAATGGTAGGGATTTGGTTTAGAATTGTTGCTGCTTATATAAATGGTCATATTAGGAAAGCTTATGAGGCTATAAAAGTATTAGAAGCATATTTCAAAGAAGTGAAAGGTCATATTATTTATAGTGATACGATATTTATTACTACATTAATTATGTTAGAAAATTATAATAAACTGGATATTACTCAAAAGCAGTCAGATAAGAAAATCATTGATATTAACATAAATTATCTAAGGAGTATAGCCAATCGTCAAAATTCCAATTATAAGTCTAGATACTATTTAGTCAAAGCTATGTATGAAGAAATATTTGGAGACAAAGATATATCAATTGCATATGTTAATAAAGGTATATCAATAGCAAAAGAGAGGGAAAATCACTTGTTATTAGTCATAGGATATAGACTAGGTGAAATATGCTCAAATATGCTAGACCTTGAGAATTTCTATACATTTGGATTCGCTAGTTCGATTCAAAATTATACTCAATCTGTAGTAAAAGATGTTAACGATAATCTTGAAACATCGACCAATTTTAGCTATTATTACTTGTTACAAGATATGAAAAGTATGAATGAAAAAGAAGCCTTTGAATGTTTTCTTAATAAGATAGTTGATAAAAAACTATGCAGCTATGCATGTGTTTTGTTTAAGGAAGATCATAGATATAAAATTGCATATGAGAAAAATGATTCAGTGGGTGTTGTACATTATACACCCCTAAAAATAGTTAATGAAAAATCCTTACTAGACAGAGAGTTGCTATTTATGTCCATAAGGCTTTCTGATACCATTAGCAAAAAAATTGATAATGAAAAATTACTTCTAGCCTCACCCATAAAGGCACTGGGAGTAGAAGTAGGAAGCTTTTATATAGAAACAAGAAAGGAAAATGAAAATATAGTAAGAGATTTATTAAATCTATTCACACCAATTCTTATATATAAGATAAAAAGAATAAACAATGATAGGTATGGGTGCTATAGCAATAAGGACATTAAAATGCTTACTCCTAGAGAAATTGAAATACTAAAATATCTGTCTAGTGGGGAGTCAAATAAAAGAATAAGTGAGATAGAGTCAATATCAATAGGTACAGTAAAATCTCACCTAAACAGTATTTATTCCAAATTAGATGTTAATAATAGAAGAAAAGCGATCATCGTGGCAAAAGAATTGAACATTCTATAATAGTTTAATATATAGAGTTTAGCAAGTATAAAGATACACTCCTTTGTAAGATGATTTTTTATCGAAAATATAACTTTAGATAGATGAAGTTGATTAAAAAATCATATATGATTAAGAAAAATACAAAGGAGATTACATAATGTGTAAAAAGAGTAATAATATAAGATGTATATTTCATAAAAGAGCTCTAATAATTTCGCTACTTTTTTTGATGATATACATGACCCAAGGTATAAGCAATATTAATTATTGTGCAGCGGTGGAGGATGAAACAAATTATGAAGCAGTAATAAGAGATTTTGATGCATCATATACAATTTACGATGCATATACAGTAATTGCTAGATCAAGTTTTAGAGATTTTGTGGATGAGAACGTATATGATTTGCTATCCATGACCTATGCAAAAGAAAGGTGGCAAGAGCCTGATAAAAATATTACAGTAGAGCAAGTAAGGTTATTGATTGCAACAAAAGGTGGATGGATGAATCGTTTTGCAATTAGAAAAGCAAAAAATCTTGACTCACCTAGTCCAATTTACTATATCAGCTATATTTGGCCTGATAATTATGGATTTGTTGAAGCTACTGAAAAAATGATAAATCTTGAAGTAGGAAGTTTATTAGATATGTATGGACATCCAAATAGTCAGTACTTATATCCAAAGGGAGTGGATTATAAGGATAGGTCATTGACTCCTGGAACTAGGGAAATAAGGCCATATCAAGAGTATATAGTAGTAAAACCTTTTGAAGTAAAATCTGGGAATGTACAGCCTTGGTTCGGAGTAGGAGTAGGAGCAGGTATTCAATATTATTTGAGAGACCATAATATTAAGTATTATCTAGAGAATGGTTATCTAGCAGAGGGTACTGTGCTCCCCGTGAAGAGTAATAAAAATGAGATTATCAGTTTTTCCTTAGATCAACAGACAAAGCTAGCAGATATAAATACTACAGGACACACAGTAAGTATTGAAGTATCTAGTGAAACTGATATATCAAACTTAAGTCCAACAATAGAAGTATCACCAAAGGCAACAATAAATCCATCAAGTAATGTAGCACACGATTTCACAAATCCCCTAGTATACACTGTAGTATCAGAAGACGGGACAAGTCAAGAGTGGACCGTAACAGTAACTTCAGCACCATTGGTAAATGCAGAAAAACCTAGTATTACTAATAACTTAGCCGACATAACTTGCCAAGTTGGAGATAATGTTTCCTTAGACTTAGCAGCAACAGTCAGTGATGGTGGAAAAATTACTTATGAGTGGTATAGCGTAGATGACAAAAATAAATCAAATCCAAAGACTTTAACTCAAGCAACAGCTAGCTATTCAGTAAATACTGAAAGTGTAGGAACACATTACTATTATTGTGAAGTTACAAACAGCAATAATAGTGTAAATGGAAGTAATATATCTAAAGTCGATAGTTCTGTATCTGAGGTGATTATTGAAAAATCAAGTTCAACTCATGAAAGCTTGGAGACCAAAGCTGCAATAGAGTTGGAATCTTACGGAATTATAGCAAATTCTGCTAATGGATTTAATGAAAAATCACCACTGCTGCGGGAAACATATATATGTATCATTTCTAAGTTACATGGACTTAGTGATGAAGCTGAGGCCTACCCGAATCCTTCGACATTCTCAGATGTTCCTAAGGACTCTTGGTACTCACCATATGTTGCTTTTGCAGAACATAAAGGGTGGATAACTTCTAGTGGTTCAGGTGATACATTCAGACCAAAGGACCCATTAAATGCCTCAGAATTCAATATGATGCTTCTACAAGTACTGGGATATAAGGTAGACATTTCAGATATTGATACAAAAGTTGCAGAATTAGATATCGATGTTTCATTTGTAGACGAAAGCCAAGTCTTAAGGGGAGAAGCTTTTATCGCCATTGAAAAAGTATTAAATACCCCGAAAAAAGGGGATACTGAAGTATTAGGACTTGTTCTAGGGTTACCTAATTTTACATCTAAACCTTCTTCGAGTAAGAGTATAGTAAGCTATGATTTAGTAGAGCTGACCCAAACAGGCGATATAGCACATAATAATGTACAATACAAAACAAGTAATAATGTACTAAATGCTTTGCCGAAGGAGATACTTGTAAAACTTGAGGATGGAAGTACAGCAAGCATAGGAGTAAACTGGACAGATACAGATGGTTACAACAGCAAAGAGTCTGGTAAATATTTATTTACAGCTAGCTGGGTCCAGTTACCAAATAACCTAGACAATGACGATAATGTATCTGCTCCAATATGCAATATTGAAGTAGTAAAAGGTATTGTTACAGAAACAACTCCTTCCTCGGGATCAAAAGCCTCATCTTCCCATAGTAGCTCTAAAAGTAGTTCGAAGAAAAACAGTAGTAAGAAAGAACCTAAAACAACTACAGAAAAAGCCAATGATGAAATCAAGAAAGCCAAAGCCAATAAATCGGGAATAATAAGTGTAAATGTTAAGGCAAAGGCAACAAGAAAAGGTAAAGCAGATTTTAAATTACCAAGCAAATTTATTAGTAACAATAATCAGGTAAGACTAACAGTTGAGAACAAGGATTTACAAGTAACTTTAAATAACGATATGTTTACAAAAAAAGAAAAAGAAGTAGAACTCATTATGGAGCCAGCAAAGACAGAATTATTAGGCCTGTCAGAGAAGGACAAAGAGAAAATAAAAGATATGCCGATTTATAATATATCTTTAAAAGTCAATGGAGAAAATGTAGATTGGAATGGAAGTAAAGATATTGATATAACAATATCTTTGGATAAAAAATATACATTAGAAGATCACAAATTTGTTGCAGTCTACTTTGATGGTAAAGGTAATTTTGAGATACTCGAGTCAAGTTATTACAGCGATGGAAAACTAAGATTTAAAACAAAACACTTAAGTGAATACGGAGCAATGTATGTAGATAACAACTACAAAGACATTGAAAATCACTGGGCAAAAGAATCAATCGAGGCATTAACAGCAAGAAAAATACTAGAAGGTGTAAATGAAGAACAGTTCAGACCAGATGGCACCATTAGCCGAGCAGAAGCCATAAGTATATTGACAAGCTATTTTAACTTTGAAAGTAAAAGCAAGGCTACCATTGAAACAATTAACCAAAAAATATTTGACGATATAGATAGTAGTGTGGACTATGCCAAAGCAATAGCCTTATGCAAGGAACTAAACTTAATAAACGGTTGTGAAAACAATCAGTTTAGACCAAAAGATCCACTTACACGTCAAGATATGATGGTACTCTTATCAAGAGCACTAACAATATCAGACAGCTATCCAAATATCAAAAAAGTAGATAAAACATATGAAAAATTTGAAGACTGCAAAAAAATATCACCATACGCCAAAAAAAGTGTAGAAAAGATGATGAATTGTCAAATTGTTAATGCAAGAAAAACAGGACTATGCCCAAAAGAAAACGCCAGCAGAGCAGAGTTGGCAAACGCACTTTACAACATAATGAAAAGTAATATGCAGTAGGAGTACTGCTTAATTGCGGATAAATAGATATAACTATAATAAGAATCTTATGCTAAATATTAGTATAGGATTCTTTTTATTTAAATAGAATGAATACCCTATAAAAAATGACCTGAATACAAAAATCGGACTCTCACCTAATAGAATGACAATCTTAGAGAGTTGATTTAGCTCTGGAGAAGGGATAAGAATAACTACAAAAGCGAAATCAGGCCACGAGATTAGTCACAACTTCTAGGAGAGCCCCCGATTTCAAAATTTGGTCAGCTTCGTTAGTACTGCTGTAAACAGAATTCGCCTATTATGACAATGAAAACATAGAGACAGTTACATTCATCTATGACACTGACGGAAACAAATCTTCAAAACAGACCAAAACGGCAATATCACCCAATTTGCATATGACTTTACAGGCCGTCTTGAAACAGTAACAGTAGATACTTTAGGGGAAAAGGGGAATCGCACAATTTTCTTGTGCTAGGGGAATTAATTTTGTAAGCAAAATAAGGTGAAAGGGTAGTACATTTAGTTCTTAAGTTCTTCCTTTTCCCCTAAATCTTGTTTACAAGATTGATTTCACCAGCACTAAAGAAGTCTAGTGCGATTTCCCTTTTCAGCTTTGAGATTACACCTAGATAAAAATGACCTGAATACAAAAATCGGACTCTCCCTTAATAGAATGACGGCCATAGAGAGTTGATTTAGCTCAGAAATAGGGATAAGAAAAACTACAAAAGCGAAATCAGGCCACTAGATTAGTCTCAACTTCTAGGAGAGCCCCCAATTTCAATATGTGGTCAAACGCAAATAGATAAATCAAAGGAATTATAGTTTTTCCCTTTCACCAAAATCTTTCCTACAAGATTGATTCCCCTAGTACTAACGAAGTCTAGTGTGATTCCCCTTTTCAGCCACATCCATCTGACAATCAGACAACCCAACAATCAGACTAAGTAATTGTGGGAAATGCCTCATTTCCCCATATTGACAATACACTCAAAAAAAGATACAATTGTATAAGATGGTGTATCAAAGAAATATCAATACTTTAAATAAAACTTTTTTACGAAATAATAAATGCCGGAGGTGAAACAAATTAATACGAATATAGTACTATTAAGCAGCTTAGTTCTATCTATACCGACTTGTTTTGGTATCGGATATTATTATAGAAAAACTATTGGTGAAAAGAAAATCGCTAGCGCAGAGATTCAGGCTCAGAACATTATTATAGAAGCAAAGAAAACAGCCGAGACAGTTAAAAAAGAGAGATTACTTGAAGCTAAAGAGGAAATCCATGATAAGAGATCTGAATTAGATAGAGAAACTAAGGAAAGACGTAATGAGATTCAAAGACTTGAAAGACGTAATCTTCAAAAGGAAGAGTCTTTAGATAAGAAATCTCATCAACTTGAGAAAAAAGAGCAAGAAATTAATAATAAAGATAAAAAGCTTAAAGCTAAAGAAGAAGAAGTTTCTGAAATTTTCGACAAGCAGTTACAAGAGCTTGAGAGAGTTTCTGGACTTACGGTTGAAGATGCTAAGAACCAACTTTTAACTGATGTTAAAAAGGAAGTTAAGCATGAGACTGTTGTTATGATTAAAAACATGGAGCAGCAAGCTAAAGATACGGCTCAAAAGAAGGCTAGAGAAATCATCGCTTTTGCTATTCAAAAATGTGCCGCTGACTATGTTTCTGAATCTACAGTATCTGTAGTAACTTTACCTAATGATGAAATGAAGGGTAGAATCATTGGTAGAGAAGGTAGAAATATCAGAGCTTTAGAAACACTTACAGGAGTAGATCTAATTATTGATGATACACCAGAAGCAGTAATTCTATCATCATTTGATCCAATCAGAAGAGAGGTTGCTAGATTAGCTCTAGAAAAACTTATTTTAGATGGACGTATTCATCCAGCTAGAATTGAGGAAATGGTTGATAAAGCGAAGAAAGAAATTGATGAACAAATTAAAGAAGAAGGTGAAAATGCTGCATTTGAAGTTGGCATCCTAAATATTCACCCTGAACTTATTAAATTATTAGGAAGACTTAAATTTAGAACAAGTTACGGTCAGGTTGTTCTAAAGCACTCGCTTGAGGTTGCTCACCTAGCAGGTATAATGGCAGCAGAACTTGGTGTAGACGTAAGACTTGCAAAAAGAGCTGGACTATTACATGATATTGGTAAGTCAATTGACCATGAAATAGAAGGAACACACATAGAAATAGGTATGAACCTACTTAAGAAATATAAAGAATCACCGGATGTTATTCATGCGATGTCTACACACCATGGAGACTACGAGCCAGAAACTATCGAAGCTGTATTAGTTACAGCGGCTGATGCAATTTCTGCAGCTAGACCTGGTGCTAGAAGAGAGACACTTGATACTTACATTAAGAGATTAGAGGCTCTTGAGAATATCTCTAATTCATATGACGGTGTTGAGAAGTCATTCGCTATTCAAGCAGGTAGAGAAATCAGAATTATGGTTGTACCTGATAAAGTAACTGATGATGATATGGTACTTCTTGCTAGGGATATTTCTAAGAGAGTTGAAGAAGAATTAGATTATCCAGGACAAATTAAAGTTCACATGGTAAGAGAGACTAGAGTTATAGATTACGCTAAGTAAGATATAAATACTAATGAACAAACTAAGGATTACCCAGTGTGGTAATCCTTTTTTTAAAATGGAGGAGTAACATTTTGAATAAATATTTAATCCTTGCAAATCCGGGACATAATAGGATTTATTTTGATACGGCTATGAGAGTATCAAATATGGAGCTTTTAGCTATATCGGAAAAAGCTGGATTCAAAATAGAAGAAATAGGTGAAGGGATAGAAGAGCTTCCCCATTCTATTATGATTACTACTAAGGAAAAACTTAATAATGATCAGCTTAAGGCTATAGGAACTAGTTCTATTTATTATGCTATGTTTGAAATGCTTGAAGAGGGAATATTAAGACCTATTAAGTGTCCAGATTTCCACTACTTCCCTGAGAGCATGGTACAAATACTGAAGTATAACGGAAAAACAAATGAACAGTTCACAAGACTAATGGTCAACCTTGCCCTAAGTGTATGTGGAACTTCAAGCAAGAAAATTACCCTACTTGACCCTATGTGTGGTAAGGGTACGACTCTATATGAAGGATTCATGAGAGGTTTTGATGTTAGAGGTGTCGAGATTAATAATAAGTGGGTTCAGGAAATCCAAACTTATGTTACTAGATTCCTAAAAGAAGGTAAATATAAACACAAAGCACAGAAGTCAAACATCACAGCTCCTAAGGGGAAAAAACTTGCAAGTGGATTTACCCTAACAGCAGCTGCAGACAAAAATGATTTCAAAAAAGGTGATGTGCAAGATTTCAGAGTATACAGCTGTGATACAACACAGTCTGGCTCCCTACTTGGAAAGAAATCTGTTGATATTATAGTATCTGATCTTCCATACGGAGTTCAACATGGAAGTAAAAATAAAGAAGATGAAAACATGGATAGAAGTCCACTAGATCTACTAAGAAGAGCCCTACCAGAATGGCATCTTTTACTAAAAACAAAGGGTAGTATAGTACTTTCATTCAACGAGTTCACAATGAAATACGATGATGTTGCCGCAGTACTAGAAGAGAAAGAGTTTAAAGTACTTGATTATGAACCATTCAACGGATATCTTCACAGAGTGGATCAGTCGATAAATAGGAATGTTATTGTGGCTACTAAGTAGCACATTCGTGGGTGGTTGTAGCGGTATTTGGTAAGCCTAAAGTTGCCTAAAGCTATTACAATCGCGCCTAATCATTGCATAGCAATTAGCACTAACAATATTAGGCCAGTTACAAAGTAATGATTAGGCGCGATCAAAGCAGCATTAGGCAATTTTAGGTGAACATTGTCGATAGCTTTACTAATCTACCAACGGGGTGACTTGGCCCTAGTGGATTTATAAGGACCTAAGTTTACAAGTGAATCCTTCCGTAAAGATAAGATCTTGAATAGATTTACTTTAACTGTTTAAGAAAAACTAACTACGATTAGAATTTTCCGTATGGGAAATATCCTAGCACGGTTTGCTTTAGCAAGCTACTTGACGAAAAATTGTGGATTTGATATTTTTCACTAGACGAGAAAGTGAAACTTGAATACTAGACACTAGTTCTAAAAAAGAACAGTACTAGACCAGTGCAGTCATTTATGACTGCACTTATTTTTGTTAACTATGAAATTATATTTATAATTTCCTTCGAACAGGTTAAACAATCCCGCTGCACGGGACCATCAAATCCTTTCTTAAAAGGATTTGACTTTGTTCTTAAAAAACTGTTTACACTGCTTATTAATGGATATAATATTGATAGCCAGTTAAATTTTCAGAAAACTTTTAAATTTCTAAATTTATTGAAGGATTTTAGGGGTAAACATAGAATAAGTTAGTAGGGAATAATTTGTCTATGCTGATACATTTAATTTTACGGATTTATGATTATAGTAGCTTATAATCTAAAATATGCGACAACAGACGTAATAAAATTAAAAGAGGAGGATTCAATAATGGAAGTTCTTAAAGTATCTGCAAAGTCTAGTCCAAACTCAGTGGCTGGAGCCCTTGCTGGTGTCCTTAGGGAAAGCCAGTCGGCGGAGATGCAGGCGATCGGGGCTGGTGCAATAAACCAAGCGGTTAAGGCAATTGCAATTGCTAGAGGTTTTGTTGCTCCAACTGGCATTGATCTAGTTTGTATACCAGCATTCACTGATATAAATATTAATGGAGAAGAAAGAACAGCAATTAAATTAATCATTCAACCAAGATAACGAAGGAATAGGAGGGATTGTAATGGAAGTATTAAAAGTATCAGGAAAATCGAACCCTAATTCAGTAGCAGGTGCTCTAGCAGGGGTAATTAGAGAGCATGGCAGTGCTGAGATTCAGGCAATTGGTGCAGCTGCAATCAACCAATCAATCAAAGCTATCGCGATCGCAAGAGGCTATATGTCTCCGAGTGGAATTGATTTAATTTGCATTCCAGCCTTCACTGATATCGAGATTGATGGTGAAGAAAGAACAGCAATAAAATTATTTGTACAACCAAGATAAGATGATTTAAGGGTGCCTAGTGGCACCCTTTTAAGATTTTAAGGAGGTATTTACATGGGGAATAGAGATATTATAAGTAAAACTATATACAATCTAGAAAAACAACTCCTACAGCCTGAAATAAGGTCTAACAGGACGGAACTTGATTACCTTATTTCCAATGATTTCATTGAGTACGGTGCATCCGGGAGAATATATAATAAAAAAGATATTATTAATCAGTTGATTGAAAGTGATAAAGAAAGCTTTTTTATATATGATTTTACTATTAGAATGTTAGGTGAGGAGTATGTCCAGTCTATGTATAGAATTAAAATGGCTGGAAAAGATGGTGAGTTTAGATACTCACTTAGATCAAGTATTTGGGAAAATAAGAAGAATAGATGGCAAATAGTTTTTCATCAGGGAACAAAATTTAATAAAAATGTTGAATAGTTTCCTTATATGAGGTATCCTAATATAGACGAATATTAAAATATAATTTTGAATAATAGTTTGTATTAAGGAGTGTATTTAATGTATAAAAAGTTTAATAATCCACTTATAGAAAGATATGCTAGCGAGGAAATGGCTTATATTTTCTCTCCAGAAAAAAAGTTCGGAACTTGGAGGAAATTATGGATTGCACTTGCCGAAGCTGAAAGAAAGCTAGGACTTAATATTACTGAAGAGCAGATAAATGAGTTAAGAAAATATCAAAGTGATTTAAATATTGATAGAGCTAAGGAAATTGAAAGAGAAACAAGACATGATGTTATGAGTCATGTAAAGGCTTATGGTGAGCAGTGTGAGAATGCAAAGGGAATTATTCACCTAGGTGCAACTTCTTGTTATGTTGGTGATAATACAGATATTCTTGTAATGAAAGAAGCTTTAGATCTTATTAAAAAGAGATTAGTGAATCTTATGAGCAATATTAGAAACTTTTCTCAAAAGCACAAGGATGTCCCTACTCTTGGATTCACTCATTTTCAGGCGGCACAGCTTACGACTGTAGGTAAAAGAGCTACTCTTTGGAATATGGACTTACTTTTAGATTTTCAGGAGCTTGAGCATATTTTAGAAGGTCTAATGATGAGAGGTGTTAAGGGTACTACTGGTACTCAGGCAAGTTTCCTTGAATTATTTGATGGGGATCACGATAAAGTTAAAGAACTTGATAAGATGGTTGTAGAGAAGTTTGGTTTCTCTAAGACTTTCCCTGTTACGGGTCAAACTTATTCAAGAAAGGTAGATACTCAGGTAATGAAATTACTTAGTGGTATCGCTCAATCTATGCATAAGATAACTAATGATATTAGACTTCTTCAACATATGAAGGAAATTGAGGAGCCTTTTGAGAAAAAGCAAATTGGATCGTCAGCAATGGCATATAAGAGAAATCCAATGAGAAGTGAGAGAATATCATCTTTAGCTAAGTATGTAATTTCTGCTTCATCAACACCTGAGCTTACTATTGCTACTCAGTGGTTTGAAAGAACTCTAGATGATTCTGCAAATAGAAGAATTGTTATTCCAGAGCTTTTTATGGCTGTTGACAGTATTCTAAATATAGGAACAAATGTATTTGATGGTATGGTTGTATACCATGAAAGAATAAGAAGAAATGTTATGTCTGAACTACCTTTCATGGCTACTGAGAATATTCTTATGGAAGCTGTTAAAAAAGGTGGCGACAGACAGGAACTGCATGAAATAATCAGAGAACATTCTATGGAATCTGCAAAGAGAGTTAAGGAATTAGGAAAGGAAAATGATCTTATTGATAGACTTAAAATGGATTCTAATTTTGATATTGATGACCAGGAACTAGATTCATTACTTGATCCTTCAAACTTTATTGGAAGAGCAAAGGAGCAAGTTGAAGAGTTTAATAATGATCATATTAACCCACTTCTTGAGAAGTACAAGTACTTCTTAGGTGGAAAAGTTGTTCTACATGTATAAGTAATTTACACACAATCACCACATTATATGTTAGAATTAAGAATATAGGGATATAATAGAAATAGGAGCAATATATAATAATTTAGGTGGTGTAGAACATGTCTAAACTTTCAATTGCAAAAAAAGAAAAGGAAGTTAAGGAATCTTTCAAGGAATATAAGTACGTAATTAATAATGACATAGCAACAATGTACATCGACGCAGGTGTAGAGGTTAAAAAGGACTTTTTAGAGTCAAAGGCATATTTAAACATTAAGTATGATGACAATGTTGAGAGTTTCGAATACGATATAGACCAATATGAAGGTGAGAATTCAGATCATTATTTACTTATTGGTGGTACAATGTTAAACCGTGATAAAATAGCTGTTGATATTAATGAACAAGGAATCTACAATTATGGTGTTGTAAATTTAACTAGTCATTTTAAGTTCAAAGGTGGGCTTTATAGTACACTTTTGAGAAAGAACAGATATGAGAGTTTTAATAAGGTGCTTGCCTATGGATTTAACAATAAGGGAATACTTAGTTTTGATGGGGCTGATGTTCCTTTTGAAGGTGAAAATGGTTTAATTATCAGAAGGGATGAAAATATCAATGAAATGAATTATCCTTTCATTAGTATGATTTCTACTGGTTTTTATTCAAAATCAGCTTTAGTAGGAGAGGTGTCTTGGGAAAAAGCTAAGGTAGCTTTTGATATTAAACTTTTCCACTATGATAGACTATACAGATTTAATAGTAATAACAGTAGTCTTGAGAATGTTGAAATTGTTGGAAATAGACATGAGTTTGTTTTTAAACATAGAAAGTATATTATTCAGTTACTCGTTGAAGGAGATAGTATTAATAATTCTTTAAAGGTTACACTAAGGGATAGAAAGGGACAGATATTATATACTGGCCTTTCTAAAGACAATCTTATAGAATCTATCTTTGTTGATGAAATTTAATAACTACTAAGAGGACTTGGGAATAAAATTCCTAAGTCTTTTTTTGCATTTTTTTCCTTTTGTGTGCGACTTTATACCCATCTTAACAATTTCTTTACAATTTATTTATTTCTCATATATATATTAAGGTCATAATATTTATTATAGTCAATAATTAATGTCTAGTTATCAAAACACAAGTAAATTTAAATTAAACTATACATTAATGGATATTATTGCTATAATATAAAATGTTGTTAATAACCATGGAAGGATTGATAAAACGTGTGGTATAAAAATTTGAAGATCAAAACGAAATTACTTTTAAGCTTTTCTGTATTAATCGTTGTATTAGGTGCAGTATCACTTGTAGCAAATCACACAATCACGAAATTTGACAAAGATATTGAGTCGTTGTACTCGGATAGGCTAGTTCCAACACAGTTGCTTGCAATAGTACATAGTAACTTTTTAGATTCAAAGTTTTTAATAAACGAAGTAATTCATTCTACGGAAGGAGATCTTGATGAAGCTGAAAGGTTAGAGAAAATCGATAGAATCCTTTCTTTAAGTTCTGAAAATGATGAACATATAAAAAAATATGAATCAACAAAGTTGACGGATAAAGAAGCAAAGCTTATTGCTGATTATAAAAAATCAATAAGTTCATACAGAGACTCTATTAAGAGTATTTTAGATGATGTTAAGGAAGGAAATATAGATCAGGCAATTAAGGATTATGAGCTATCTAGTGATTCAAGAAATGGGGTTCAGAATTCAATATATGAACTTGTTATGTTAAATAATCAAGTTGCACAGGAACTTAAAGAGCAGGTAGATTTCGAAAGTGCAGCATCAAAAAGGGTTATGAATATACTTTCAATAGCTGGAGTATTACTTTCTTTAGCATTTGCAGCAGTTGTAACTATTATTATTTCGAGGGGAATAAAAATTGTTTCTGATAAGTCGGATGAGCTTGCTGATTCGGATTTTAGTAAGGAAATACCTGAGAAGGATTTACAGGCTAAAGATGAAATTGGACTTTTATTGAATAATTTCAACAATATGATAGTATCCCTTAGAAATCTAATTAGAGTAGTTCAGATGTCTGCATCAGATGTTTCTGCATCTAGTGAAGAATTAAGTGCTACTGTAGAAGAGGTAAGTGCTCAAACAGAGACAGTTAATCAAAGTATTCAGGAGATTACCTCAAGTATGGAAGAGACAAGTGCATCTGTAGAAGAGATAAATGCTACAGTAAACAGTATCACTGAACTTGCTCAAAATCTTAATCAAGAATCCAATCATGGAAAAGAAAAAGCTAAGGATATTGAAGTTAGGGCAAGTAAGATGCTTGCTGAAGCTTATAAGTCTAGAGAGCATGCTCATTCTGTATATGTAGAGAGAAATCAAAGAATTAAAGACAGTATAGAAAAGGGTAAGGTTGTGGAAGAAATCATTACTATGGCTGATTCTATCAATAAGATTTCAGATCAAATTAACTTACTTGCTTTAAATGCAGCTATAGAAGCAGCAAGAGCAGGAGAGCATGGTAAAGGATTTGCAGTAGTTGCTGATGAAGTAAGAAAGCTTGCTGAAAGTTCTAGCGAAACTGTAAATGGTATACACAGTCTTGTAAATGATGTTAAGGATTCCTTTGAGGAATTATCATCTAGTTCTATTGGAATACTAGACTTTATAGAGAACGAAGTAATATCAGATTACGAGAGACTTGAAGAAACGGGCAAGCAGTATGTTGCTGATTCAGAATATGTACTTGGAACAGTTACTAATTTTAGTGATCATGCTGAACATATATTTGAGGCAGTTGAAGATATAAATGGGGCAATGGATGCTTTATCAGCGGCTATAGAAGAGGTTACAGCAAGCTCTACTGAGATTGCTGCTAGTGTAAGTGACATTAGCCATGCAGTTAATGAAGTATCAAAAGTGGCAGATGAACAAGCTCAAAAATCAGAAGAACTTAATAGAGAAGCGGCAGTATTTAAGCTATAAAATAGATAAGGAGCCCATCGGGCTTCTTTTTTTATTCTTATAAAACCCAATAGGACCTAGGTAACTAAGAATTATGAAATAACTCATTATTGAGATTTTTACGCATTCTTAACACAGACTAAACATACATTTCCTATAATGAATAGGGTCAGAGAAAAAAGGATGGAAATAATAATTAACTATTATTTTGAGAAAGGAAATGTATGCATGAAAAAGAAGTCGTTGATGTCATTTATGAAAAACTTAACTAGTAGTATTAAAATCTCTAAACTTGCAAGAAAAAATAACATAAGTGTTTTATTAAAGTATGGAAAAATATTTGAAATGATAAAGTTTAAGAATATCATTATTTGTGGATTTGTTATTATATCTACTCTTATACTATTTCTTTCTTATCAAAGCTATGTTCGTATAAGTGTAATGAACAATAATATTACAAAACTCTATGAGGAGCGTGTATCCAAGACTCCCTATATGATAGGTATTCAGGAAAATATCTATAAATCAAAGTATAAAATGATTGAAGTGATTTATTCAGATAACAATTCTGCAAAAAGCAATGAGATATATAGTATTCTTCACCAAATGGATGATAAAAGTATTGAGTATCTAAATGAGTATTCTTCCAGCGGTAGATCACAGGAAGAATTAACACTATTAGAGATTATGGAAAAACTTCTTAAAAATGGGGCCGAGGATAGAAAAGCTATTTTTGATGTTGTTTCTGAGGGGAATCTTATTGAAGCAGAAAGATTATATAAGGAAACTGAGACTTCTCAGATCATAATGGAAAAGACTATGGATCAAATTGTGGAGCTAAATAATAATCATTCACAAAAGGTTAAGGAAAAAAGTGAAAAAAACTTTAAAGAGTCCATAAATTTCATAGTAGTTTTGACAGCGGGGTGTTTTATTTTGGCAATACTCACAGGTTTAGTTATATATAGCTTTATAAATAAAAGGATTAGTAAGCTTTCATTTTTATCTACCAAAATGGCACAAGGTGATTTGCGTATAGATGAAATTGACAGTGTTTATAAAACTACTGATGATATAGGGAAATTGTTTGATAATTTTGAACTTATGACAGGGAATATTAGAGGCATAATAAAGAAATCTAAAAACTCTACTGAAGAAGTTAGTGATTTTAGTGATGATCTTACTATGATACTTGAAGAACTAAATGGAGAGATAGTTTCAATACTAGATAGTCTATATGACATAGATGATAGTATAAAGGAAAACAATGGTGATATTAAGTTGGTGAATAAATCTGTATCAGAGATAGTATCCTTATCTCAGGATCTAAATGCAAGTTCTATAGATAGTAAAAATCTTGTTCAGGACATATTAGTTGGGTCTAAAGAGATAAAATCTAGAATAGATAAAATAAAATCTGAAAATACTAATGAACTAATGAAGAGGAGAGAACTTACTTTGAAGGCTGTAGATAAAGGTAAAGTTGTCGAAGAAGTAATTGATATAGCAGGAACTATAAAAGGTATATCAGATAGGATTAATCTACTTGCACTCAATGCTGCAATTGAAGCATCAAGAGCAGGGGAACATGGCAGAGGCTTTAATGTAGTTGCATCAGAGATTAGAAATTTATCAGTACTAACAAAGTCTTCTGTAAATAACATAGAGAAGTTACTTGAAGATGTACATGAGACATTTGGAAATCTATCCTTAACATCTATAGAGACTATAGAGTTTATAAATGAAAATGTAATAAATGATTATGGATTTTTTAAAAATGTAATTGATAAGTATCATAAACACACTGAGTTTTTTTCTAATGTTATAGGTGATTTTGAAAAGAGTGTGTCGACTATATCAACAAATCTTGAATCGATAAATTTCTCTGTATCTAATCTATCGGAGACAGTTCAAGTAACACAAGATAGTTCTGGAATAATTCTTGATAAGCTAGGGGCAATGGATAAGAGATTTAATTCAGTGTCAAGGGCTTCGAAAGAACACAAAGGAACATCTGTTCTTCTCAAGAAAAATCTTGAGAATTTTATAGTTTGATATGTTATACTAATTATGTTGTTTTATATTACTTTATGTTGATATATAAGTTTTAAACTTTTTTGTTAAGTTAAGTCATTGTTAGGCTAAGTGTTGATAGTTCAACGCTTTGATTAAGGATGTGATTAAGATGAACTATAAAAATGGACTAGTAATTGAAGGTGGAGGACTCAGGGGAGTCTTTGCATCTGGTGTAGTAGATGGATTGTTAAAGAAAGATATTATGCTAGAATATGTTATTGGTACTTCAATGGGAGCATGTAATGGAGCCAACTATGTATCAAGGCAGTATAAAAGGGCTTATAATACAACAGTAAAGTATGCAAATGATAAAAGGTATATGGGAATGGAGCATATGATAAAGAATGGTTCCTATTTTAATATGGATTTTATCTACGATAAACTTCCCTATACCCTTGAAAAATTCGATTTTCAGGAGTTCAAAGGTAATGATATTCAGTATAAGATGGTTTTAACAAATCTTAAAACCGGTAAAGCAGAGTACTTCGATAAGTATGAGGGCAGTACACTAAAGCTTATGCAGGCTTCTACGAGTTTGCCATTTATGTCAAAGAAGGTTCTTTATAAGGAGAATTACTATTTAGATGGTGGAATAGCTGATTCAATCCCAGTTAAGAAAGCTATTGAAGATGGTGTGGATAAGGTTATTATTATACTTACTAGAGATAAGGACTATAGAAAAGAACCATCAAAGTCCTATAAGTTAGGGAAGTTGTTTTATTCTAAGTACCCAAATTTCAATGATGCTATGCGTGATAGGCATGAGCATTACAATAGTACTCTTGATTATATAGAAGGTCTAGATAGTAACAAAGTATTAGTAATTAGACCTGATACGGCAATAAATATAAAGAGGGTAGAGAAAGATACAGATAAGCTAGATGCAGTTTATAAAATGGGTATGGATTATGTCGATAGAAACTATACTAAAATTCTTAAGTTTTTAAACAACTAGGATATATCCTATACATATTAAACACATGGTGGAAAAATCACCATGTGTTTTTTTGTTGACTAGGAAATTATATTTATAATTTCCTTCGGACAAGTTAAACAATCCCGCTGCACGGGACCATCAAATCCTTTCTTAAAAGGATTTGACTTTGTTCTAGTCTGATAGTCAGGTAGTTTGATGATCTGATTGAAAGAGCTTTGAGACAATATTTTAAGTCGCATCCTATCAGATAAGCTAATAAATATTAAATTGAAATGTTATCTTTATTTGACAATCATATGGGGTGACTTGGCCTTAGAGGGCTTCTTAAGATCTAATCTTTCCAGGATAAATCAGGCCATATAATAGATGAGCTTTTCTGACAGGCCAGACTTTAACTGGGGTCGAGTTTATAGTCGGGTGGGATAGTCTGATTGTCTGATAGGAAAAGCTTTTAAGACCATAATTCACAAGTGAATCCTTCCGTAAAGCTTAGACTAAGAAAGGATTTACTTTAAACGTATAAGAATGGTCTATGTTTTTATAGAAAGATCAAATAGTAAGACCTAAGTCCAGCAATATACTAGTACTAGTTTAATGATGTGCCAGACTAAAAGAACCAAAGACCGTAAATAGAACTGTGGAACCGTAGCTCATAAGTCGCAGTTCGTAGATCGAAAGTTCAAGACCTTAGTTCAAGTGGATCTTGTCAGTTAAGCTAACTAAAGTTAAATTGCAACATTATCATTCATTTGTATTCTTTAACATCCACAAGCTAGACTTTAATTTACTTTTGAATAGTTCTAATGTCTTTAATGCTTTTCCGACCAACGATCCACGACCAACGACCTACGGTCCTCATATTTATTACATAAAAGTAAAGAAAACTTTACTTTTTATGATGAATGTTGCATAAATATGTATTATACTAGTAATTGTGTTTGAGAAAACCCGTTGGTCGTAGGTCGTAGGTGGTAGTTGGGAAGGACTAAAAAAAATAACTTCTAGTGATTGCTTTTTGCTCAAAATGAATTTTAGCCGACCTGCGAACTAGGAACAAGGAATGACGAATATTTTAAGAGGTGCAAAATGGGAAAGTTTTTTAAGGGTAAACTTGGGTTTAATAAAGTCAAAGATTTTACTAAACTTAAGAATGTTAATAATTTAAAAGCTATTGTGAAGAGGATAGGGAGCTTTAAGTTAAGGTATAAGATTGCTTTAAGCTATCTACTTATTATTTGTATTATGCTTATTATATGCATTCAGAATGGGATGAATTTTATATATCTTAATGATAATATGGATGATATTTATTCTAATAGAATGATACCAAGTCAGCATCTTAGTAAAATTAATAGGGATACTTTAAATATGAAGTATATTATTATGGATACTATATATGATGAGGGCTTGAAAGTAGAGCAAGTAAAGGAAAAATCAAAAATTATAGATGATCTTAAGAAAGATATAGATTTGAAAATTAGTGAGTTTGAAAAAGGTAATCTTTCTAGTTCAGAGAAGACTCAACTAATGGTGCTAAAAAAGTCCATTAATTCATATAACGAGACTAGAAAGAAAACATTCGAATATGTTATTATGGGTGACTATGAGAATGCTATTGAAACAAATAATATGAATCTTACAACTCAAATAATCATAGAACAAACTCTTGAAAAGATAATAGATATAAACAATAAGGTTGCTTCTGAACTGAAGGATAAGAGTGATGAGTCATTCAAAAAATCATTATTATATATGTCTCTATTACTTATTGCTGGTATAGGGGTGTCTATAATTACTGCATTAATTATATCAAAATCGATAAATAAAAGAATTATGGTTCTTACGAAGAAGTCTTTAGATATTTCAGAAGGTGATCTAAGGGAAGAAATATGTGAAGAGGAGATTGGTACAATAGATGAACTTGGTGTTCTTTGTCATAACTTTAACTCTATGTCTAGGGAAGTGAAAGAGCTTATTAAATCTAGTAAATCATCTTCTAATAATGTACTGGAAGACAATCAAATTCTCCATAATAAAATGGAAAGTCTTGTTTCGAATGCAGATCATATAGTAGAAAATATTAATGCTATATCTACTAATATGGAGAATAATAGTGGATCTATCGAAGAAATCAACTCATCAATTTATGAAATAATGAATCTTTCTTCACAGCTTAATGAGCAGACTATGGAGGGAGAAAGACTTACTGTAGATATTAATCATAGGGCAAAGGTTATGAAAGACAATGCTTCAGCATCTAGTAAAAAGGCCATAACAATGTTTGAAGAGAAAAGTGAGCTTATTCAAAAGTCTATTGCTAAAGGAGAAGTTGTTAAGGATATCATCAATATTACAGATACCATTCAAAAGATTTCAGAACAAATCAATCTTCTTGCACTTAATGCTGCAATAGAGGCTGCAAGAGCAGGGGAACATGGTAGGGGATTTTCTGTAGTGGCTGATGAGGTCAGAAAACTTGCTGAAATGTCTAAGGTATCAGTAAAGGATATTAGAGGTTTAGTAGATGAGATTTATGACTCTTATGGTGAACTGTCTACAAATTCAAAGAGTATACTTGAATACTTTGAAGATAGCATTTTAAGGGATTATGAAAGCTTTACAGATACAGGAAATCAGTATCAATCTGATTCAGATAGCTTTAGTGGTATTATTCAAAAGATAAATTCTAGTATGGGTATCGTGAAGAGGAATATGGAATATATAGGTGACTCTATGGAGGTCCTAACAGAAAATATCGAAGAAACCACTGTAAGCTCTTCAGAAATGTTGGAAATGGCAAATGGAATCAGGTCCCTAGTAAATGAACTTGAAGAAGTGTCTAAAGATCAAAAAGATAACTCAGAAAGATTAATATTAGACTTAGAAAAGTTTAGAATTAATTAGGTGATTTATTTAATTGGGTAATTTAATATTAATGAAAATATAGAATAGACAGCCTTAGTAAAATAGGGCTGTCTAAACTTCAATCTTCAACTGTTCTTTAAATGTATATTTAGGGAATAGTTGAGCAAGAAAAATATAGGGCTGTTTTAATCTATACAATCAATGTTTTATCTGATACTTACAGCTCTTTCTCCACGCTATGATTTATTATTTATTTCTCCAATGAAATATATTTGATCATGATTGATTAGCATTCTTTTCTTTCATTAAAATGTTTTTTGTTTATGTTATCATTAATTCTTTAAATTTTATCTAATTGTCCATTTAATCTATATGTCATAAATTTTTCATCTCAAATTTGCTTCTATTCATTTTTTTATCATATTCGCATACTTACGTTACATAAATACATTATGTTAACCAATTTGTTTTTGTTTGTGTTCTTTGTCAATATGTGTTGCTTTTTATCTACGCTTCGAACATATGTTCCTGTGCCGAAAATAACCCATTCTTTCTACTAATATAGATATTAAGTCTGATATAAAATAAAAAGCGAATATCTCAAGATTTATGATCGTAGTAGTTTCTTACCAGAAACTGATAAAATAAGCGTGTTGTGTGAGCGGTTTTATTCGCATTAGATGTATCATAGGTCATTTGATTTTATTAAAAAGCTTGTGTGACACGCAATTTTTTCCTGTATTACTTAAACTTACTGGTTAGCAGATAATTCAATCATCGGACTAGGAGTAGTAATACGTGGAAACATACCTTTGTGCTTATTTATAAAAAAACTTTGTCTACATTGAGAAATATGCTAAAATTTAAGTATAGGGAACAAATGTTTTTATTAGTCTGGTAGTTAGTAGTTAGTAGTTAGTTGATAGAAAAGTCAAAATATAGAATTATATTCGTAGGTCGTAGTTCGTAGTTCGTAGGTCGGAAGGTCAATACCCAATACCATAATAGACTTCCGAACTACCACCTACGATCCACGACCAACGGGGTTATCTTATGAACTTAATTATTTAATTTCTTGAACTTCCGACCTACCACCTACGACCTACGACCAACGGGATTATTAGTACTTAATCTCTTGAACTTCCGACCTACCAACCACGACCTACGACCAACGGCCCTTTTATTGGAGGAATAAATTAATGACAACAAAACGTATTTTAAAAGTTCATAACAAATCATCAAAGCCTGACAATGTAGTATCTAAAGAAAATCAAGTTGTTAATAGATCAATGGAAATTGAAAATGAGCTTCCTGAGTTTTTAATAGACTTTTTTATATATTTGAGAAATGCTGTTTCAGCTACATCAAGACTTGCTTATTTAATGGATATTAAGTTTTTTATGAAGTATTTAGTCGAACATACGAAACTTACTGATGCTAGTGAAATCAATGAGATTACTGTAGATGACTTTAAGAAAATTAAAGCTAGGGATGTTAATAGATTTTTAGGCGATTTCTGTGCCAGGTATTTCATAGAGTCTGAATCTACTACATATGTAATGGAAAATCATAATAGATCATTATCCAGGAAAAAGTCATCACTGAGTGTTATGTTTAAATTCTTATTTAGAGATGAAGTACTGCCTATAAACATAACTGATGGATTTAATCCAATTAAACTACCTAAACCTCAGCCTGATGCTATTAAAAAGCTGGATGTAGATGAAGTTAAAATAATGCTAGAAGCAGTGTCTACAGGCTCTGGTCTTACTGAAAAAGAGCAAGTTTATTGGAATAAGACTAAACTCAGGGATAAAGCAATTCTAATGCTTTTCACAACATATGGACTTAGATTGAAAGAGCTTCAGCAGCTAAATATCGATTCTTTCAATTTTAATAGAAATGAGTTTATGATTTATAGAAAGCGTGGCAAGGAAGTCCTTATGCCCCTTAACAATACTGTTAAGAATGCAGTTATTGAATACATTAATAATGAAAGGCCAAAAGATTCACAACTAGAGGATTCTATTAAAAATGCCCTTTTCCTAAGTCTTCAAAATACAAGACTTACTGAAAAAGCTATTAGAAAATTAGTAAAGAAATATACTTCTATAGCTCTAGGAACTACTAGGAGCAACGGTTATAGTCCTCATAAACTAAGGGCTACTGCAGCTAGTAGTTTGATAGAATATGGGTTTTCTATATATGATGTGCAAAACCTACTTGATCATGATAATGTAACGACTACTCAGCTCTATGCTGCGCATAAGAAAAATGTTAAAAAAGACATTGTTGATAATTATGAACTAGAAGAAGGCAAAAAATCAGACTAGATTATGATCTAGTCTGATTTTCTTAATTAGGCATAATAATCTTCTGGCCAGGCTTTATGCCTGCGTTATCTAGATTATTATATTTACATATTAGATATACATAGTTTCTAATTTCCATGTCTGCAGGTTTATGCTGTTTAGCTAGATTCCAAACAGTATCTCCGCTCTCTACAGTAACTTCTATGTATTTATATTCTGTGATTGCTTCTACATCCATTTTACCAGTTATGAAGTTAACTCCTGTAAGCAACATTAAAACTATAATAGTTACAGAAACAATAAATCTTGTTTTACTCTTAATTCGTACATTCATTTTAACATCCCCTTTTTTACAAATTCACGAACACTCGTTCTGTTTATGATTTTATTATATACGAACATTTGTTTGATGTAAAGTGTTTTACGAACAAATGTTTGTAATTTTTAAATGCTTGTGATATAATTATAAAAAAAGTTGAGGTGTTTATATATGGCTGAAGGACTTACGAAAAAGCAAACAATCATATTAGAATATATTAAGTCAGTTGTTATGGACAAGGGTTATCCCCCTTCTGTAAGAGAAATTGGTGAAGCTGTTGGATTAAAATCTACATCTACTGTCCATGGTCATCTTACTCGTCTTGAGGAAAAAGGTTACATAAGAAGAGATCCTACTAAGCCCCGTGCTATTGAGATCCTAGATCCTGAAGACAGCTTAGGTATTTATAAAAACGAAGTTCTATATGTTCCTGTAGTTGGAAATGTAACTGCTGGTACTCCGATACTTGCTGTTGAGAACATCGAAGAAAAGTACCCTGTTCCTAAGGACTTCATGAACGAAGGTGATACTTACTTTATGCTTCAAGTAAAAGGCGAAAGTATGATAAAAGCTGGTATTCTTGATAAAGACTATATTCTAATAAAACAACAAAGTGATGCAATCAATGGAGACATAGTCGTTGCCCTTTTGGATGACAGTGCTACTGTTAAGACATTCTATAAGGAAAAAGACAATATTAGATTGCAACCAGAAAATGATACAATGGATCCAATATACACTAAAGATGCTTCAATCCTAGGATTGGTTAAAGGTGTATTTAGGAGAATGTAAGAATTTTAAATCCTGATTTTAATTAATCAGGATTTTTTACTGTGTGCCAGGCATGGCACTAATCTTACTGGTGCAAGTCCAGTCACGGGTATTTACCGCCAAGTGTAGCGAACCACAAGTTGATATCAGTAATGATATAGATGAAGGAAGTGGTGTAGCAAAATTC
>JAOARG010000061.1 GCA_025210655.1 Bacillota bacterium | reverse complement strand
GACTACTATAGACTGGGATAATAAGAGGGTAAGAGATAGTTACTGGATGAAGGTTACTGCTGAAAAGTCTGGTGTTAAGATATCCCATCAGTTTGATGATATAGAAATAACGGGAACTGTTTATGATCTCTTGTATGTTCAGCCTTATCATAAGCCGGATAAATAATTAAAGCAAAAGACTACCCTTGTGGTAGTTTTTGTTTTTTATATTAACATATCAAAGGTCATACACTATTCTTTGCAAAAATGGTATTATTAAGGATGTTGGATATTTGTGAAAGGATTTTGATTATGGAATGTGAAGTTGAAGAGCTTGTAGTTGAAAATAGTAGTGTTGAACTTTCTAAAAGTAAGGTTGTGAGTCTGTGGTTTGCTTGCCTTTTTATGCTCATGTATGGATGTGCTTCTATTTATGAAATCTTTAAGTATATGGGGCGATTTGAGAGTGTAGGTAAGTATGTTTATCTGGTTGCTGTTACAGTGATATCTCTTTCTATTGTTTCACTTATTGCAGTGGTGTGTATATATTTTGTTTTTATTTATGAGAATAAGATTGTTGGTTGGTACTTGATGGTGGGTTCTCTCTTGCTTAAGGTATCTATGCTGATAATAATTAATGGTGTCTTTTATATATTGTATAAATATAGTGGTGTTAAAGGCTATGATGTAATTTTTTCTAGAGCTAGTGGTGGATTTATTGTACTTGATACTTTGCTTCTTCATTATTTTATGAATTGGAAGGTTTTGAGATATTTTGAGGTGAAGTTTGTGAATCATCTACTTGTGAGAAATCTGTTGATGATTGCTTGTATTGGAATGGGGGTATTACTTTTTAGAGTATAAGAGGTGATGTTTATGGGTTATATAAATAAATTTAAGGAAATGCTTAGTAGGCCCCTATTATCACTGGAATTGATTGGGAGTATATTGGTGCTTTATGGTGTACTACATATATACTGGTTGGCTACTGATAGTGGACATATTGTATTTGATAATTACTGGCTTGTTATTTTTTTAATAGTTTTAGGTGTGTTTCTTATTTTGAAGAATGTATATGCTTGGTCGCTGGTTCTTTTTTCATCGTTTAAGGAGATACTTTTGGCTTCGATATTGGCTTTATTTTTTTCATTAATTGCTTTATTTTATTATACAGGTAAGGGCCATATAGATGGTGTAAATAACTTTAATGGTATATATTTTTATGTGTCCATATTTTATTATTTCTTGTTAAGTGATGAGGTATTAGAGTATTTCAAGATGGATGGGTATACTAAATGGTTGAGGGGATTAAGGAGAGTAGCTTTTTTTAGTGCTTGTATATATGCTTTGACATATGGTTTTGATTGGTTCTTAATTTAGATAAGAAATTTTATTTTTAAGGGCAGAGTCATTCTGGATGGATGTCATATCTATGATGCTAAGAAGGACTAGTTAAAGTTCTTAAGTAACTAATCCTGTTAAAGTAAATCAATTATAGGTCGATGTTTTTAGGGAGGATTCACTTGGTAATTGGGGTCTGAAGAATTTAGAAATAAAAGGAGATTAATATGAAAAATCCAGCTTCAAAAGAAGTATTTGAAAGATTATGTAGAAGAATTGCTGAAATAGATCATGAAATTGTATTTATTGAACTTGATGGTGTTAAGGTCGATGGTAAGAAGATTAAAATAAAACCTAAAGAAGAAGATATTGAATATAGATATGGTCTTTTTACTGAGATGTATGAAGGTTATAGTGAGAAGGCTTTAATGAATGAGATTAAGAAGCTTAAACTGAGGTTAAAAAAGTCTGATAAATATAGGAGAACAAAGTTTCAGAAGATGTTTAAACCTGACAAGTTGGAATTGGAGGCGCCGATGATTTTCGTGGATGAAGATGGTAACATTTCTTAAAATTATAAATCAATAGAAAGAAAAATAAGAATGACTGCCAGGCGAAGGCAGTTATTTCAGTTTTTGTGTGTTTTAAAAAGCTGTTATGGAAAATCACTCTATATGAATGTCCTATCTATGCTGATAAGAGCGACTTTATTTTGGGTCTTTAATACCTTAGACCACAAATCAACTGATTTTCTTCGTAAAGAAGCAAAAGGATGCTTTTTGCTACACAAAACCATAATTCAAACTGAATAGGATCATTTTCAATTTGAATTATTAGCTCAAATGATGCTTTTGCTGAATCAAAACCATAAATATTAAATGAATAAGAACGTTTTAATTTAATATTTACTAGTTTGTATGATTGTTCTGCAAGGGCTACTAATACTGGGAAATCACTCTATATGAATGTTATATCTATGCTGATAAGAGCGACTTTATTTTGGGTCTTTAATACCTTAGACCACAAATCAACTGATTTTCTTCATAAAGAAGCAAAAGGATGATTTTTGCTACACAAAACCATAATTCAAACTGAATAGGATCATTTTCAATTTGAATTATTAGCTCAAATGCTGCTTTTTACTGAATCAAAACTATTAATATTAAATTAACTGTGGTCGTGGGGGATAGTTTTGTATAATATTTCACAAGTTAATGTGAGTTGTTTGAAATCATTGTATTATATTGTTTTGTAGCAATATAATTCTATAAATATAGCAATTATCTTCAATAATATTTGTCTCCTATAAAGCAAACTATAGTTGTGGACAAAAATTTAGGAGGGATACTATATGAATAATCGTTTATGTGAAATTTTAAACATTGAAAAACCTGTTATTCAAGCTCCGATGCTATGGCTTACATCTCCTGAGATGGTAGCTGCTGTTGCTGAGGCTGGTGGTCTTGGTACTCTAGGTGTTAATGCTGGTTACTCTACAAAGGTTACTACTGTTGAGGCTACTGCTGAGCGTATGAGGGAAACTATTCAAAGGACTAAGGCTCTAACTGAAAAGCCTTTTGCTTTTAACTATATGTTTTCAAGTGGTATCGATGAGTTTAGTGAAGCTTGTTTAAATGTTGCTGATAGATGGACTTCAAGTCTCCTTGATGGATGTATCTTCTTCGTGATATTATGGTGGGTATGCTCATGTTTATCAGTGGAGTCTCAGGTGTATTTAGTAAGAGTAATTTAAAAAGGGGACTAAAGTTACTTTTTTTTGCTCTTATTATTACAATAATTACTTTCTTTATGGGAAGTGATTATTTTATAAGTTTTGGTATTCTGCATTTTCTGGGAACGAGTATTTTGCTTTATGCTGTTACTCAAAAATATATGGATAGGATTCCTTATATAGTAGGTGCTATAGTGTGTTTTGGACTTTTTATTATTCTAAAAGTAACTCCGGAACTCTATTATATTAGTGGAAGTACAAAGTCATTTTTAAAGTTTGCTTTAGGTATATATCATTATGGTTTTATTTCTACTGATTATTATCCTATGATTCCATGGATTTTCGTTTTCTTTTCCGGTTCTTTTTTTGGAAAGTACTTGATATCAAAAAAAGAAAAGGAATGTTTGTTAAGGGAAAATTCAAAGTCATTGTCTTTTATAGGGAAAAATACAATAGCCATTTATCTTGTTCATCAACCAATTGTATATGGAATAATGTTTGTACTTTATAATTGTGTCAGAAATAATCTCTGTGGGATTTGATATATGCTCATTGATTTGCAAATGGTGTAAAATATAACATTTGGTATTTATTTCAATTGATTTTAATGATACAATAAGTCTTGATAATAGAATAAGGGGGAGATATTGTTGGAAATAAAGGTGTCGGTAAATGGTTTGTCCTCAGGGGAAAAGAAGAAATATTTAATAATCGGACTAAATATTCTTCTTTTCATATCATTCTTTTTACCATGGGTTAAGACAACTAGTGAGTTGGCGATGGGACTCAGTTATTTTAACCTTGAAAGTGTAGATGGTTATATGAGGTTGTCACCATACAGTATAATACGATTAGTCAATAAGTTGTCTGAGTTTCTTGGAAATAGCACAAGTGAGTATCAAAAAATCTATGTTTTTCTAATAATACCTATTGGAGCTGCAATAAACATCATTACATATTTTATCAAAAAAGAAAAAAGCAAAATAATTCAAATAATTACATCTGGTTTAGTTATTGTTTTGGCTCTATATGTATTTTCAGAAGTGGCAAGTGTTCAGGATATTGGCTATTTTATTAAAGCTAATATTGGTTTTTATCTGGCGTTACTTTCTTCAATAGGAATAATAGTGGTTCAGTTTATCAAGATGGATAAATTAAAGAAGCCTGTTGTTGAAAAGCTTGTTAAAGAAGTTGAAGTAAATACAGATTTTGCCCAAGTAAGTTCTTCAGATCCTGAAAAATCTCTTGTAAAGGAAATATCTGAAGATGGACATGAGGGAATAACAAAAGAAGAAAATACTAATGATTCACAATCGGAAGAAGAATCTTCATTTAAGAGGAATACGGACCAGTTTGTTAACTTTATTAAAGATGACTATAGTAATAAAGACAAACTTCATAAGAGTCTTTTGGGATTTGGTATAATAGTTCTTATATCTATGATCTTAAGTATTATTTTTAATAACAGATTTGATGATTCGATTTTGGCATCTATAGTGTCTTCAGCAATATTGTTGGGTATCTTTGCATATTCGTATTTTAAAATGGATTTTAAACTTAGTGATAAAAGAAATACTCAAATATTACAGTTGTCAGAAAGTCTATATGGTATAACGGATTTTATCAAATCTCTTGATAAGAATATTTTCTTTATAGCTATATGTCTAATTATTGTAAGGTTTATGACAGGATATATGGTTAAATCCTTTGACTTTGCTCAAAGTATGTATGTAATTAACCTCGTGATTAATACTGCTATAGTACTTGTTTTATTAAGGATATTAGCACTTAAAGATTTTAAAGCATTGAGAAATGTGTTTCTTGGACTAGGTCTTATGTACTTAATAATGATACTAAGGAAAAGTAGTTATAGTTACTACTGGATTGATTTTAAGGCAGCTTATATGTTGTGGTTATCATGGTTAGGATTTTTGTTTGTTGAAACAAATTATAAATTAGATAAGTAGTAAAGTAAAAAGATGACTTTTGGAGTCATCTTTTTTTAGAATCTTTTAAGTTTAAATCTACCAATACAGGAAAGTGGTCTGATATTGGTTTGTTATTATGTTTGTGCTGGTATAATACCTGATACTTTTCTACTTGAAAGTCATCATTGCTTAAGAGTATATAATCTATAGCTGGCATGTATTTAAAATGAAAGTTAGTAAAGTAATTTATTGTTCCAAATGATATGCTGTCCTTAGCTAAGTATTTTGAATCACTTAAAGAATCTTTTATAGTTTTTTTATAGAGCGTACTATTCTCTATAAAATTAAAGTCTCCTGTTAAGATTGAGGGAGTATTGCTAGTCTTAAAGGGTTCTTTGATATAAGTTATCCAGTTTTCATCAGCTTCCTGTAGGCCTATTAGGTCTGGGTTTACACTTTTTATTTGGTTTATTAGGGTAAGTCTTCTATCTATCCAAGAATCATAATCTTGCCAGGAGTTTTTTATATTATAAGTCATAATCCTTGTGTATCCAGTTAATTTTGTATCTTCAAAAACTGGAAGAGGGTAATTTCTAGGAGCTAATAGAAAAGTAGGGATAGATATTAAAGTTATTATTATGATTAATATTTTTTTCTATTCATTTACGACCTTTTCTATTGAAGCAGGGGATACATGGGGTATATCCTTAGCACCTGCAAAATCTAATTTGTAGTCAACTAATATTCTAATTTTTTCATCAACCTTAAAGTCATCTGCCCTTAAGTCAGTCATTTCTGGAGTTATATAAATGAATACAAGACCAAGATCATTAAGTACAACTTCAACTGTTCCTTCAGTGATAGCTTTGACTGTACCATCATACTGAAATGAGCTAGCATCATATACTTTTTCTAGACCAATTGCCCCTACATGTGGCAGGTCTTTGGCATTTCTATAATCAAGCTGATAGTCTGTCTTTATTTTTATAGTATCACCAACACTGTATTGAGATTTATCTAGTTTACTAATTTCTTCTTCGACATAAACTATAACAGTTTGTGTTTCTTTTTCCTCTGTACCATACATTTCAGAGTAGGGAATTTCTATAATAAGACTTCCTTCAACAAAATCTGTTTCATCCTTATCTCCATCTACAATTTCCTCAATAGTTCCAAGGTATGTATATGGTTCTACACATACTACTATTTCAGGATTAGCATCTTCAGTAGTTTCTTCTTTAGCAGTTGCTTTACAAGCGGTAGATGATGTTGCAAGTGTAAGTGTAAGTAGTATAAATAATAATTTTTTCATTTTGTTTCCTCCGTTTTTTTATTTATATATTATTAGACGTATTGTTTTGGAAAAAGTTCCATGGGGAACTGATTTGGAGTTTCTAAATCGAGAAATCACTTGATACTCAATTCATCCATGGGTATTTTCCTTACGGAAAGATTACTCAAATAAGACCTCAGTTGAAGTCAGGCCTATGAATGTCAAGAAACGAAAGGATGCTTTTTGCTAAGGCAAAACCATAAATATTAAATGAATAAGAGCATTTCAATTTAATATTTATTAGTTTACCTGATTGTCCTAAAAGGATTTCTTCTAGGAAACTCATCTCTAAGGTTAAACTAATTTGCAGATTAGTCGTGTCTCACTGGAAAAAATCAGTTGGTTTATGGTCTTGACCTTCCGAACTACCAACTACGACCAACGAACTACGGATTTATAAAAGTCTGGCTAGTAAGGTTGTTGTCTAGGGCTAAAGCATCTAGGAGCTCACTTTGTTCATATCTAGGTGAGAATGTATCATGGCTAATTCTAATCTAGGGAAATTGATACTCAAT
>JAOARG010000060.1 GCA_025210655.1 Bacillota bacterium | reverse complement strand
ATTAAAAGCAGGTCTTACAGTATCTGATAAAGCAGGAGTAGAAATTCTTGCTGGAACAGGCGGAGAAGCAGTAGCAGATCAAGAAAATACAGATGTGACAGCAACGATGGTAATTGCAGTAACAGCAGAAGATGGAACAAAGGCTGAGTACACAATTGCGATGGAATAAAATTTTGAGACTGAAAAAAAATTTAGTGTAAAAATAATAAATCTTCCACGGAAGTAGTTAATGATATAAAATTAATTACTAGTGGAGGATTTTTTATTTACCTCAACTCACTAATAAATTCTTCTAAAACCCAAATTATAAATTCATCCTTTCTCAAGTACGATTAATGTTCTTAATAGATTCAACTAAAACACTTGAGTCTATCCACCAAAATTTCACAAAAAAAATTCAAATTCTAAAATCAGTTCCCCTCTTTTGACATATATTTGCCGATAGCTATGGCAGTTATGACAAACACAAAAACATTTGCTAGCACTTCCGATATTGAAGATAAACACGGGTCAAATTGATGGATACAAGTAAGTATAGAACCCGAACTAACTATAACTTTAGGAATATGTTATTTAGTATAAAGTCAATTGAACCTATGAGATAAATAATAGATATAAAAATAATTGTAATCATTAACTTCCCCAAAGGCTCCGCAGGACATAAAAATCGCAAACAGATTTTAAAAAGCCCTCCTCCCCACCACTAGACCATCCCTAAGCAATCCTTCCCGGTCATTCACCCCAAAAAACCGGCAATACACGCCAACTCAAACCAAAGTCCTATTTTTTCTGATAAAATCATATTGTTTGGTATATTTACATACAGGGATAATTTAATATTAGGGGGGAAGTAAAATGAAATTGAGAAAATTAATATCAATTTTTCTGGTCGCGTTTATGATTCTAATGAATATAGCACCAGGATATGCAGTGAGTGGACGAAGCTTTTTGCCTGACAAATCACTTTTAATTGTTACGACAGCGTTTAATCTTGAAGCGCGGAAACTTATTAGATTTTGATATAGAAAATATTTTTGACGATAGCTTATATGTCACAGATCTAAATGATGCAGTAATAGAGATATTGGCAGAAGACAATCAACATATAAGTAATATGATCTATGGTTATGAGTATGTGTTAGGAATAAATTGTAATGACTATGATGATATAGAAGATCAGCAAAGAGTGATAGATGCATTAAGAGCATTAGATAATCCTACAGCTAAAGAATTTGTAGATGTATTTAATGATGAAGTGAAGAAGCAATTAGAGAAAGAGTAATTAGAGTAGAGGAGCTAGTAAGCAGGCTCCTCTTTTGTTGTTCAGAAGTTAAAATTTAGATTATACTGCTTTTCCGTTGGAAAAGCTGAATAGTGTTCCTAGCAGTCACGAATAGTGCTTCGCGGGTAGTATAAAAGCTAATACTTGCTTTTATGAGTAGAGATTGATAAATCAATCAGCAATGAGATTTTACCAGCGTAAAATATTTCAAAAAAGACCCGAGATCAACTGATTTTATCCGAATAGAGATGATCAGCCTGCAAATTAGTTTAACTGTAGAGTACTACTTTTCTCTTGGAAAAGCTGAATAGTGTTCCTAGCAGTCACGAATAGTGCTTTGCGGGTAGTATAAAACTAATGCTTGTTTTTATGAGTAGAGATTGATAGATCAATTAGCGATGAGATTTTACCATCGTAAAATAATTTAAAGAAGAACTTATTAAAAAAGAAAGTTTACGATTGTAAAGTATCAAATCTGATTACGAAGTAATCTCTACTCGTTGGAGCAGAATGCATCTCCAACATTACCCATGAACAAAGTGAGTACTATTCGCGACTGATAAGGATCACTCCTCAGCTTTCCCAAGGGAAAGTAGTATAAATGTATGCACCCCGCATACCAAAACACCCACAATAACTGATAAACTTCCTTTATAAAGGAAGGTGAAAGAAATGCTCAAATTCAAAAAGTGGAATATATACATATTATCCAGAGATTTAACAGTACATACCTACATTCTAATTAATACATTTCCACCAGAAGAAAAATATGCTTTATGTGCTCAAATAAGAAGATCACTAATATCAGTATCATCAAACTTCGTAGAAGGCATAAGTAGATTTAGTAAGAAAGATAAGATTCATTTTCTAAACATGTCCTATAGTTCATTGATGGAAGTAGCGTGTCAAATAGATACAGCAAATGGACTAGGATATGTTACAGATGATGAATTAAAGGAGTTTGAGAAGATGGTGAATACATTGGGGATTAAGATTAGTAATTTTATTAATAGTTTGAAGAAGGAATAGATACTACTTTTCTGTTGGAAAAGCTGAATAGTGTTCCTTACATTCACGAATAGTGCTTTGCGAGTAGTATAAAAACTAATGCTTGTTTTAATGAGTAGAGATTGATAAATCAATCAGCAATGAAATTTTACTAGCGTAAAATAATTTATAGAAGAACATTTTAAATGTAAGTTTACGATTGTAAACTATCCGAGCTGATTGCAGGGCAATCTCTACTCGCTGAAGTAAGGATGTACCTTTAGCACTACCCAAGAGCAAAGCGAATACTATTCGCGACTGTTAATGAGCACTATCCAGATTTCCTTAGGGTAATTAGTAATAAAAAGAAAGTTTACGAAGGTAAACTAACAACGCTGATTACAAAGTAATCTCTACCCGATGGAGTAGGGATGCATCTCCATCACTACCCATGAGAGAAGCGAATACTATTCGCGACTGATAAGGAGCACTCCCCCAGATTTTCTATAGAAAATCAGTAAAAAAGTGTAACATTCCCCACACAAATGCCTAGTTCTGTAACAAAAACTGTACTATTTATAAGTAAAGCTATAAAAATAACCACAGCCAAGGGGAATAATACACAGACAATCCACACAAACTGTGGATTATCGACAAGTAATTGTGAACAATCACAACCATTATCCACAAAAATCACAAACTGTGCATAACTAATCCACAGGCAACTGTTGATGTTAACTTGTTTGTAACACAAATGTAACTTTTATTACGGTTTTGTTAATGTATAATTATATTATGAAAGATTGTACTGCTTCGAAGTGTGTCAGGAGTTACGTTACAATTGTATTACAATCCCGTTAATCAATTGACCTCGGTATCTACTGAGTGCTATAATCGATTGTAGGATTAGAATTACATTTATAATGTTCTTCTAATATACTTCTTTTAAAAGGAGTACATAATAAAAGTAAAAGGGAGGAATTACTGCGATGAAAAAAGTATTATCGCTAGTTCTAGTACTTTCATTAGTACTAGGAAGTTTCCCGATGGCATTTGCTGCTGAGATGGCTGCTGAAAAGACAGCTGGCGAAACTCTTAAGAGTTACGAAATGATCAGTGGAGATGAGAACGGAAACTTAAACGAGGGAGATAAATTAACTCGTGCTGCAATGATGAAATTAATTGCTGCAATGTTAGGTGTAGAGGAAGAGGCTAAGAATTACCCACTTCCAAGTACTTTCACTGATGTACCTGCTGATGCATGGTATGCTGGATACGTAGCATACGCTCAAAATGCTAAGTGGTCAAATGGTATCGGTGATGGTTTATTCGATCCAGAAGGTGAAGTTACAGCTCAAATGGCTGCTAAGTTCATGTTAACTGCTCTTGGATACGATGTAGTTTGGGAAACTGCTTTAGAAGATGCTGCTGCTATGGGTCTTGCTAATGGTGTAGACGCTGCTGCTACTGATTCTGTATTAAGAGGCGAAGTTTTCCAAATGATGGTTAACACTCTTGAGACTAACAAAAAAGGTGAAGACGTTAAATTAGGCGTTGACCTTGGCGTTATCGAGCCTGAGGCTCCTGAAGTTGCTACTATCGAAGGCGTTGCTTTTGGTGTAGTTCCAGTTGGTAACGAAAAAGTTGAAGTAAGATTCTCAGAAGATGCTGATGTTGATTCAGAAGCTGCTGAGAACACTGATTCTTACGTTATTACTGAAAAAGAAGATGCTGATAAGGTATTAGAAGTTGTTTCTGTATACTATGATGCTGATGATAAAGTTGCTATCGTAGAGACTGAGTCTCAAAAGAACGGTAAAGCTTACACAATGAATATCGGTGGAATGACTGATAACTTTGCTGGATTAAAAGCTATTACTGCTAAGCCAGTTGTTGATGATGTAGATGGTACTGATACAAACGTTGTTGAAGTTACTTTTGAAAAGAACATTGACAAAGAAACTGCTGAAAACATTGATAACTACTACATTCCAGGTGTTGAAATCGTTGATGCTAAAGTAGATGCTGACGATAAGAGAATCGTTAAGATTTACACTGACGGAATGGATAAGAAGCAAACAAGAAAACTTACTTTAGAGAACATTGAGTCTGCTGATGGAGTTGTAATGAGCAAGTCTACTAAGACTTTTGTTTCTGACGTAGATAAAGATGCTCCAGAAGTTGAAGATATTATCGTTGAAAACAACATCAGACTTACAGTAGTATTTGATGATGAGCACGGTATTGACAAAGCTTCTGCAGAAGATATTGCTAACTACGATATTGATGGTCTTGATATTATCAAGATTGAAGCTCAAAGAGGAGCTAACAATGATGACGATCCTTCAGAAGATTTCGACAGAGTTGAAATTACTACTGAAGAGCAAACTAAGTCTAAATACACTATCGAAATTAACGGTGTTGTAGATGGATCTTACGCTGCTAACGTTATGACTAAAGCTGAGAAAGAATCATTCAGATCTAAGGATGAGGATGATGATAAGCCAGAATTAGATAAAGCTGACGCTAAAAACGGAAACGAAATCTGGGTATACTTCGACGAAGATAACTACTTAGATCCAGCTTCTGCATTAGATACTGATAACTATGAAATCAAGAACGATGATCTTGATATCTACGAAGCAAGATTCAAGAATGATGATGAAGAAAGCAAGGTAATTATCCTTACTACTTCTACTCAAGATGATGAAGAAAACTACAAGTTATACGTAGAGAACGTTGAAGATGAGTTCGGAAACGTTATGGATAGAGATGATGATGGATTTGACGGATCAGATGTTGATGTTCAAAAGCCATACATCAAGTCTATCAAGTACTACTTCGATGATGATGCGAAGTCAAGTGATAAAGATAACGGTGAAGTTAAGGATGACGATGATGATAAGTACAAAGTTATGCTTATATTCAACGAAGAATTAACTAAAGAGTCTGCTGAAGATCCAACTAACTACGAAATTGATGGTTTAGGAAGAGCAATCGAAGCAGATTACCATGACGAAGACGAAGATAACAAAGCGTTCGACAACAAGTCTGTTGTAGTTCTTACTATTCAAGAGCCAAAAGCTAATGATGAGTACGTTATCAAAGTTGAAGGTATTGAAGATTTATTTGGTAACACAATGATGAACGATTCAGTAGAGTTTACTGCTACTGAGAATGATAAAGATATCACTAAGCCAGAGGTTGACGATATCGAAGCGATTTCTAAGAGAGAGATCAGAGTTACTTTCTCTGAAGATATCAACATTAAGGCAAGTGCACTTACTGTAACTGATCAAGATACTAATACTGCTGTAGTAGTAGAATTTATGGCATTATTAGACAGTGATTCTTCTGTTGCGGTTTACAGAACTGCTTCTGTAGAATTAGATAACGATCATGAGTACCTTGGTAAGTTTGATACTACAAAAGTTACTGATGATGCTGGTAACTCTTTAGATATTGATGAAGCTCAAGAAGAGTTTGACGGATCTGATGATGATGTAGATGATACTGATACTTTCTTAGACTTAAGTTCTGGAGATTGGGATCAAGAAAACATTAAGAAATTCATCTTCGAATTCGACGAAGAATTCTTATTCACTGCTGATACTAAAGCTGTTGCTGCTGGTTCATTAAAAGGTGATTACACAGTAACTAAGGGTGCTATTAAGCTTAAAGGTTCTGCAGTTGATTACAAATTAGGTGAGTGGACTGTTGAGTACGGTGATGACAATACTATCTTAGAATTACATGCTAAGAATGAAGTTCCAGATGAAACAGAATTAGTAATTGACTTTACTAAGATTATTACTAATATGATTGGTTACAATGATGAAACTAATGGTATTGATAAAGATTTAGCTGAGTTTGAAATCGAAGCTAGTGAAGAAGACGACGAAGAGCCAGTTCTTGAAGAAGTAGTAACTATTGATAAGAGAACTATCCACGTTGTTTACGATGAAGACTTAAGTGGAACTGGATCATACAAAGTAACAAATGATGATGATGATGACAAAGAGATTGATATTGCTTCTAAAGAAATTGATGACAACAAAGTTATCCTTAGATTAGAAGATGATCTTGAGTCAGGAGACACTTACACATTAACAGTATCTAAGGGTGCTAAAGACTTAGCAGGTAACAGAGAAGATGCTGATGATGATGAGTATTCATTCGATGGTACTGACAAAGATGTTGAGTCTACTATCTACGTAACAGGTGTTGAGATTATTTCTTCTAAGAAAGTTATTGTTAACTTCTCAGACGATGTTCACGGAGATGCTACTACTGCTGGAAACGCTAAGTTTACAGTTAAGCAAGGTACTAATGATGTAGCGTTTGATTTCGCAGCTGGTGGAGAGGTTATCTCTGACGGTACTGCTACAATCGCTTACGCTTCAACTGAAGACGATGATATTACAATGTACTTCGATGAGCCTCTTGTAGATGGTAAGACGTACAAAGTAACTGTAACTGATGAGTTTGGTGGAGAAGCAATCACTTTAACTTACGAGTTTGAAGGTAACGTTGAAGATGGTGACTTAGTAGTTGAATTAGTTGAAGGTTCTGGTAATGAGAAGAAAGCTGAATTATCATTCGGTGACTACGATGAAGATGATGGATTTGATATTGAGGTATCATTCACAGCTTCTGGATCATCGGCTGCTAAGCTTTACTCAGTAGGAACTGTAACTGCTGGTTCTGTATCTGCTGGTGCTGTTGACGGTACTGATTTAGCTATCAAAGCTACTGCTGATAATGATTTAGATCTTACAGTATCAGGAGCTAACTTAGCTATCGGTGATGAGTTTGTTGTAGAAGTTCTTGATGGAACTACTGTAATTTACACTCTTACTCACGTAGTTAAGTAATTTAAGAATAAATAATAATTAAAAATTATTTTCAACCCATGGCATAAGCCATGGGTTGTTTTTTTATGTAGTTTAAAAATATATTACATGTAGTCCTAGTATAGAAAATTTGATATAATTAAGAAGAGAATTTATATAAGGAGAAGTATGTATGTACAATAAAATTAAGCTAATACCAATAATAATATTTTCAGCAATGGTACCCCTAATTATGAGGCTTAAGCCATATGCAATTCCACAAGAAATGTTTGAGGTTTACAAGAATACAAGGATACATTCAGATTTTTATTCGTATTATAAGATGATGTGGATTATAATAGCGGCAGTATTAGCATTGATTGTATTATTGAAATATTTTAATAAGGAAAAGTTTTTAAAGAATTTTAAGAGTAAGATTAATATCTTATTGCTTATACTAATGGTGTTTATTATAGTTTCAAGTATAATGTCACCATATAAATCAATTGTTATATTTGGCTTTGTTGATAGGTTTGAGGGAATGTTAGTTCAATTGGCCTATATAACCATGGTATTATACATTAATAACTTTATAGAAGATAAAAGTGATATTAAATGTATTGTTAAGTGTATTATTATTTCATCAGGTATACTGGGTATAATGGGTATATTAGAATTTTATGGACATAATATTTTAGCCACAAATATAGGGAGGAAATTGATACTTCCGTTGAGTTTACATGATAAATTAGGTGTTATTAATTTTTCAATCAAGGATAAGTCTATCTCATCAACATTGTATAATCCTAATTTTGTTGGTTCTTATATGGTTATGACCACTTTTCTAGGTTTAAGTATGTTATTTAAGGCTGTAAACATAAAGGAAAAGTTTCTGTACGGAGCATATACACTGCTGATGTTTTTTAATCTTGTAGGATGTAATTCAGCAGCTGGAAGGGTAGGTTATTTTGGAGCATTTGCTTTAATGTTGATAATTTTAAATAAAAAAATAGTATTTAGGAAAGATATCGCAGCGTCTTTATTATTAGCAATAGTACTTATATTTGTAGCACCAAGCGTAATGGGAATTAGTGGTGTAGTCGATGAGGTAATAAAAAATGAAGCAGATGTAAGTTCAGCTGTTACAAGTAGTGATAAATATAACAGCAAGTTTGAGTTTTCTAAAGATAATGTTATTATGAATTTTGATGGTAGAGATGTAGAAGTTAAAATAAAAGGAAGTATCGTAAACTTCTATGTAGATGGGGAGAAAATGAAATATGATATTGAGAAGGATACTAGGAGAATAGTATTAAGAGATGATTCTTTATCAAAATATCAATTTGTTTTATCAAAAGAGAAAAATGCTATTGCGGTAAAATATGATACTTTTTCATATATACTGTATTTAACTAAGGATGGTTTTCAGCTATATGATCAGTACAAAAGACCACTAAAATATGAGGTTGTTGATGAATTTAAGCCACTAATTGGACTTGAGAAAATAGGAAGTAGTAGAGGTTATTTGTGGAAAACTAGTATTCCACTGATGAAGGATAGTTTGATAATAGGATCAGGTCCAGATACATTTGCAGCAGTTTTTCCACAGCACGATTTGTTGGGTAAATATAAGTTTTTAAGTACATCTTATGCATATGTTGATAAGCCGCACAATACTTATATCCAGATAGGTGTACAAACAGGAGTGGTGTCATTATTGGTATATTTGGGCATTCTCGTTATTTATGGGTTTAAATCTTTTCGATTATATTTCAAGGGTGTAGAAAATGACCTTTATTATTATGGAGTAGGAATGCTTTGTGCAGTATTTGGATATTCTGTAACAGCATTGTTTAATGATTCAAATGTATCTGTAGCTCCTATGTTTTGGACTATACTAGGACTGGGAGTAGTCATCAACAAAATTTATGAAAATAGTATTTCGGAAGAGTTTTAGGTAGAATATGAATGCACAGAATTGTGTATTCATATTTTTTGAATAAAAGCCATTAAATTATTTGATTGAGGTATGATATGGAAAATTATAAGTCACGTTTTAGAATTTTAATGTTGGTTGCTTTAGATATAGTTTTAATTAACACAGGATATATAATAAGTTTTTTATTAAGATTCGAGGGCAATTTGAATAACAATTTTATGGATGTATATTTTACCCATTGCTTAATATATACAATGATTAAAATAATTTGTCTTATTTATTTCAAGATATACAAGTCATTATGGAAGTATGCCAGTATTGATGAAGTGATTCAGATCTTTAATGCATCTTTTTTGGGGAATATTATGGTTCTAGCATATACATTTATTGTAGGAGCACATTTGCCAAGAAGTATATATATTTTGGCGGGGATAATGGATGTATTGTTGATTGGCGGATCACGTTTCAGTTATAGAATTGTAAGACGTATTAAAAATGGAGAACGTTTATATAAGAGAAAGGGAAAGAGAGTGTTAATTATTGGGGCTGGGGATGCAGCAGCAGCTGTCATAAAAGAGTATAAAAATCATCCTAACTTGAATAGTTATGTTGTGGCTTTAATTGATGATAACAGAGAAAAATTTGGAAAAAGAATTCATGGTGTACAGGTAGTGGGTGATAGAAATAGTGTTACTGAAGTTGCTAAAAAATATAGTATCGATGAAATTATTATATCTATTCCTTCAGGAAACAAAAAAGATATAAGAGATATTACTAAGATATGTAGTAAAACAGACTGTGATTTAAAAACACTCCCTGGTATTTATGAGTTAATAGATGGCAAAGTATCAATCAATTCAATTAGACCTGTTAGTATCGAAGACCTATTAGGTAGAGACGAAGTGGACCTAAATGTCAATCGTATTTCAAGCTATATAAAGAATAAAACTGTTATGATTACAGGAGGTGGCGGTTCTATAGGATCAGAACTAGCTAGACAAATTGTGTTTTTTAAGCCTAAAAAGCTTATTTTATTAGATATTTATGAGAATTGTGTATATGACCTCCAGAATGAACTTATGAGATTGTTGAGAGATATTGAATTAAAAGTTGTAATAGCATCTGTAAGGGATTATAAAAGATTGGATAGTATATTAAGGTGTGAAAATGTAGATGTTATTTTTCACGCAGCAGCTCATAAACATGTACCACTAATGGAGCATAGTCCTGGAGAGAGTATTAAAAATAATGTAATTGGTACTTATAATATTGCCAAGTGTGCTCATGAAAATAATGTAGAAAGGTTTGTTATGATTTCTACGGATAAAGCTGTAAATCCTACAAATATAATGGGAGCAAGCAAAAGATTTGCAGAGATTATTGTACAATCTTTAAATGAGATTAGTTCGACAGAATTTGTTGCAGTACGATTCGGAAATGTACTTGGTAGTAATGGTAGTGTAATTCCATTATTTAAAAGACAAATTGAAAAAGGTGGACCAGTAACTGTAACTCATCAGGAGATTACAAGGTATTTTATGACTATTCCAGAAGCAAGTCAACTCGTTATTCAGGCGGGGGCTATGGCTAATGGTGGTGAGATTTTTATATTAGATATGGGTGACCCGGTCAAAATTATTGATCTTGCCAAAGATCTGATTACACTTTCGGGTTATAAGCCATATGATGATATACCCATAATGATTACAGGCTTAAGACCAGGTGAAAAATTATATGAAGAGTTGTTAATGGCGGAAGAAGGGCTTCAAAGTACAGTTCACAATAAGATTTTTGTAGGAGCGCCGACTTTTAGTAACTTTGAAATAGTGGAAGAGAGAATAAAGTACTTGAAAGCACTTTTAGACAACTGTGAGGACTCGAAAATTATTGAAGTAATGGCGGGTTATATAGATACTTATAAGCCTAATAGAAACGGAGTGTAAAATGGAATTATTAACACTGGTAAAAAAAGAAGTATGGGTGTTTTTTATGGCAATGATGCCAATATCAGAACTAAGGGGAGCTATACCCTTAGGTGTTTCTTTGGGTCTTAGTCCTTTGAATGCAACTATCGTAAGTATTTTGGGAAATAGTTTAGTAGTGCCCATACTACTTTTAATTTTAGAACCAGTATTTTGCTACTTCAAGAGTATATGTTTGTTTAAAACAGCAATAGAAAAGATAGAATCAAGAGCGGCAGGGAAAATAAAAAATTACCGTAAATATAGACTTTTTGGACTATTTATATTGGTAGCGATACCATTTCCAACAACCGGTGTTTATACAGGATGTGTAGCTGCAAATATTATGAAGATAAAGTATAAGAATGCTCTGGGAGCTATTCTTGCAGGGGTAATTATGGCAGGGATAGTGGTATTTTTGATTACAACGGGATTGCTGTAATTATTGTCAAGCTGTGGACAAGCGGTTGCATAGCAATTGGTTAACAGTTGTTAAAAATCGGAAAAATTAATGTATGCAAAATGCATACCAATAATTAGATTTATAGTGATAATATATAGACAATTAATTATTTGGGAGTGATTTTGTGTATAGGTTTAATAAATTAGAAATATATAAATTATCTAGAGAGTTAATTAAAGAGAATTATAAACTTACAAGGAAATTTCCTAAACTTGAAAGTTATTCATTAGTTCAGCAAATGAATAGATCATCAGTGTCAATTGCGTCAAATATTGCAGAAGGAACAGCGAGGAATGGAAATAAAGATAAAAAACATTTTATTAATATATCATATAGTTCTTTGATGGAGCTAGTTTGTCAGCTAGAAGTATCCTATGATTTAGGATATATAAGCGAGACAGAGTTGAAAAGTATACTGACGAAGACAAAAAATTTGGTCGTTAAATTGAATAATTTTAGTAATAGTATAAAATGCTAATAAGTTATACTAAAGTGGATAAACGATTGTTAAGTTCTTTTAAGTTATATAACTTTTAAGTGATATCAAAGTTGTTGATGCTATTTTTAAAACCACTGCTTGCCAATTGCTTATCGACAGTTTGCCAATTGCTAAGCAATTGATACTTATGAAAGGCGGAGAGTGACAATGAAAAAAAATATTATAATATCAATAATCCTAGGAGTAATTTTTTTCATAAGCTCAACGAACGCAGGAAGCATATTTAAATATATATCAGAAATTGTAATAAATAACGGTTATACTCAAGAAATAATTGATGGAGTTGAGTATAATGGGGATATCTATATAAATGTAAAGGATATATCAAAATACGGAAATCAAAATTTAGTATATGATAGAAGTATGAAAACTGTAAAAATTATTAGTAATAATATTTCTGGACAATACGAAGGTGATGTGTCCAATGGACTATATCATGGAAAAGGAAAACTTATCTTAGATAATGGAGATATATATGAAGGTGAGTTTAATAGAGGTATAATACATGGAGAGGGTATTATGTATTATTCTGATGGTAAAAAATATATTGGGTCATGGGTAAATGGAAGATGGTCTGGAAAAGGGAAATTGTATTGGATTAGTGGAAAATCCTATATAGGATTTTTTAAAGAAGGCTTTATTAATGGAACTGGAACAATGTATTTTTCAAATGGAGATAAATATGTTGGTGAGTTTGATCACAACTTTAAGCACGGACGTGGAAAGTATACTTTTGAAAATGGATATCATTATGATGGAATGTGGGATTATGGATTGTATCACGGTGAAGGGATACTAACAACTGGAAAAACAAGAAAAATAGGTATATGGTCAAAGGGACAATTTATAGAAAGAAAACTACTGAATGAATTAACAATAGAAATTGATAAGTAATTTTTTTAGATTGGTTGATAGTAGGTAGTAGTTCGGATAACTTTGGAAAACTCATAAATGAAATTTAACAGTAAAAATTAAAGTCCTCATTTTGCAAAATGAGGACTTTTGTATTTCCTACCTAAAAACTAGCTACAATCTACTAAACTAATCAATATCTAACTCCAGAGTGTAGCTGACACCTTTATAAGCTTTGTTCAAGATTTCTATATAGTAGTGTCCTTCATCTAATGTCATTTTATCAGAGAAGTCATCAGCTTTATTTTTATATTCCTCTTCAACTTCGTACTTGAAAGGATCATCATACTTATAAAGAGTTAAATAATTACCTTTTTTATTGGAGTCATATTTAATTTCTACTCTAGATTCTTCGGAAATATAAAAATTATAGATATCTTTTTTATCCATATCTCCAGAGGTTTTGTAATAATTTAAGTTGTTGTTTATTTCTGTATTGTCTGATATTTGTTCGGATTGCTCAAATGTATCATTATCTTCACGCTCATAATAAGTGCTGAATAGTTTATACTTAGTTTCTAAAAGATATTCTCCTGAATCATTTGAAGCGTCTGATATTTTTATATAATAATTACCGGGTAAAAAATAGTTTTTAAAAAGTACATTATTATCAGTATATTTAACGTCTTTATCTATTTCAATATATTCATTCCCTAATTCATCTAGAACAAAGGGCTCTAAGGTTATTTTCTTTTTATCACCTCTGATAAGATTGAACTCAACTTCTGTAGGTTTGTCAATTTCAAAAGTAAAATAATCAGGGTTATCTGGTCCGACATAGCCCTTAATTTTATCACCTAAAATTAACTTATTTGCTTGTAAAGGAGTATTATTGTTTTCAATGTCACCATATTGTCGAGACTTAATTTTTATTGAATATTTGTACTTAGTATCACCATATACGATTATATCGTATTCTTTGTCAGGATCTAAGGCTTCAAGTATAGTAATGTCAGCAGAAGCGTTATTTAATATCATTTTAACAGGTGTTTGATGACCATCTTTCATTATAGCAATTGATTCTATATCTTCATAATAGATATTAGAGTTAAATCTAAGTGTGAATTCACCATAAAGTGGTAAACGGATATTATCTATATTCCAAACCTTATAATTGTATTTGTCAGATGAACTTTGATAATTATCTAAGTTGATTTCCAATATGTTTCTTTTCGAAGCATATGAGCTAGGTATTAAAAGAGAGACTACCATTAATACTAGTAGTAATTTTTTATACATGTTTGTACCTCCTTATTATTGATTGGATTGCTGAAACTTCTCAAGTATACCCTTATTTACGTATACTGATCCTAATTCCGTCATTTTTTATAGCTTCATAAGTTACAAAGAAATTGTTATAAGTTTTATTTTGTTTAAAACCTTTCTTTTGAGATTTCATGAAGTAGTCCATGTCGTTGAAAATTGCTTGTGAAATTTTCATATCACCTGAAAAATATTTTAAAGTTTCCATTGTAAGATTTTCAACAATTATGGACTCTGAAATTTTATCAGCTTTAAGTGATTTTCCCCATCCGGTCACTTCGATTACAGGATTTAGATTTGTTCCATATGATATTCTAAAAATAGAACTATTTTCAAGTTCTGGAGCATCAATTTTTTTGAGCTGACCAAAATCTTTATCTTGTGCATCATCAATTACATAATAGTTAGTATCCTTTAATAGTGCGTTGATTACGTGCATATCATAAGATTTCGATGGATTAACGGAACGAACATTATTAAAATCTGAAAGTGATCCAACAAAATTATCAGTAATCTTTCCACCGTTGGAATATGATTTCATGTATGAATCCATTAAGTACTCTTCTTTGCTAGTATTAATAAATATGTACTTTAATGAGTCGAGTTCTTTATTAAGCGCAAGGAAATTTCCATTTTCTATAGGGATAATGTCGTCAAATTTATTATTGATAAATATATTGCCCTTAGGATCTAGTATTCCTTTTTTTCCGTCATAGGTAGATACTGCGTATCCATCTTCATATAAATCAATGTTTTCAAATGTAGGTTCGACAACTGTGAAGAAATTTCTATCCTTTATTCCATATTTATTATTTTCAACAAATATTATTTTGTCTCCACTTGGATAAGCTGTATGTATTCTAAGATAATCTTCTGCAAATGCCATAGTAGGCCCAATAAGAATACTTGAAATTAATAGTCCGCACACATATTTAGAAAGTTTCATAAAAATCCTCCTTTGTATTAGTGGGTGGTAGTTAGGATAAATTTATTGATATGTCACTACCTCCTAACTTGCCATCCACCTATTTTCCTATTTTAATTCTACCATATTAGAACTTAAAGTAAACGAATTTGGGGATTACTTAATGAAAAAGTAATTATATTCTGATAATATTAATTTAAGATAGATAAGGATGTGATTTTTTGAAGGATAAGGTTTTGATTATAGAAGATGATAAAGAAATAGGAGATATGGTAAAGGATTATTTGTCCCTAAAGGGTTATAATACAAAATTGGCCCGTAATGGTCTTGAGGGTTTAAAGCTGTTTGAGTCTTTTGAACCGGATCTTGCAATTATTGATATTATGCTCCCGGTAATAGATGGTTTAGAACTTTGTACAAAATTTAGGAAAAGTTCAAATATTCCTATTATTATTTTGAGCGCAAAATCAGATAATCAAGATAAGATTCTTGGGCTTGGAATAGGTGCTGATGATTATGTTACAAAGCCTTTTAGTCCTAAGGAGTTGTTGGCTAGAGTTATTTCTCAATTAAGAAGGTATAAAAATGATGGATTGATGGTATCTTCTAGTAATGTAATAAAATTTAGTGATATATATATAAACAAGGAAAGTTATGAAGTAAAGATACATGGTAAAGTAATTGATCTTTCCACCAAGGAGTTTGATATACTATATTGTTTAGCAAAAAACAACAATAAAGTACTTACTAAAGAACAAATTTTTGATTATGTATGGGGAGTAGATGAATATGGTGATATTAACACTGTCACTGTTCATATAAGAAGAATACGTGAAAAAATTGAAGCAAACCCTTCTGAACCTGTATTTATTGAAACTATATGGGGAGTAGGATATAAGTTTAAAGGTGATAATAATGAAAAATAGGATAGGTCTTAGGAATAAGCTGATTATATTATTTACACTTGTTTTCTTAGTGCCCTTACTTGTTTTTGCTTCATCCTATTACTATTTGTCTTACAACAAAAATGATATTTTTAAAACTGAAACCAGAGATTTTGAGCAGGCGATGTTTGCATTAAAGGATAGGGTTGCTAACAATTATAGATATATTGAAAGACCCTATTTGTTCAATGATGCAATAAAGAGCTCTTATAAAAATGTTGCAGAGAGGGTTATTCTTATGGACCCTTATTATAAATTATTATTTGATACCGATGATCTTGAGGCTATTAATAGGAATATTATTTTTGATGATAAATCCTTTATAAGGGAAAATCGTAATGCAATAGAATATTATATCGATATTACTGAGGATGAGTATATATTTATATATATAGTACCAAACTCAGATTTTAAACATATGTTTGATGTGGCCAAGTATATAACCTTTATATCAATTGGATTAGGATTTCTAGTGCTTTTAATTATGGTTATTGTTATTTCAAGAAAGTTGAGTAATAGAATAATCAAACCCATAGTTACTTTATCAAATCTAGCTGAAGAAATATCAAGTGGAAATCTAGATAGGGGTTTTGATTGTGTTCAAGATGATGAAATTGGACGATTTTGTAGGGTATTTAATACTATGAGGATAAACCTAAAAGAAAGTTTGATAAAGCAGGAAGAACTAGAGATAAACAGAAGGGAACTAATAGCCCATATATCCCATGATTTAAGGACGCCATTGACATCTATAAAGGGCCATGTTGAAATACTTCAGGATGGTCTGATAGATAACAAAGAGAAAACAATGGAGTATCTTGAAATAATAGATAGGAAATCAAGACATATGGAAGACTTAATTGACAACTTATTTACCTTTAGTAAGATGAACCTTGGAGAGTACAGACTTGAAGTTCAGTCCTTTAAAGTTTCTAATATTTTGCATAGTATTCTAGAAGATTATGTTTTGGAATTCCAAGACAATGAAATAGAATTTCAAGTGGATATACAGGAAAGCGATAAGTCAATAATGGTAAATTATAGAGGACTTTCTCAAGTCATAGATAATCTAATTGTAAATTCTAGACGTTATGCCTTAAATACAATAAAAGTATCAAGTCATGTGTATAAAGAAAAATTAACAATAAAAGTATATGATGATGGGAAAAAAATATCTGAAAATGATATAAAACACATATTTGATCCATTCTATAAGGTAGATAAATCACGGACAGGTCAAACGAGTCAAAGTGGACTTGGATTAGCTATATGTAGTTATGTTGTTAACCATTTTGGCGGGAATATTTATGTTGCTAATGAGTATGTTGGAAAATCTTTTGTTGTTGAGCTGCCAGTTATAAGCAATAGTCTAGGAGAAACGTTACTGATGTAACTATCTAGGGATAGCCATAGGCTGCATCTAGGGCGAATGGTAGCTTTGTTACATTCCATCTAAGGTAGAGTGTAAACACTCTCACCCTATGATATTTTACCAACGTAAAATTATTATTTGAAAGTTTTTCAAGATCTTTTAGCAAGTGCTGAAAGATCTTGCTATATTTTTTGAAGAAATTTTATGTATGTAAAATAATGGTGGATGGTAGAATGTATTCCTTAGACCATCTTACTAGTATTAGGTAGTGTATGCATCTAGCATACCAAACAACTAGATAGTCAATATATACTGAAGATATATTAAAGTTGGAGGTTGTAATATGTTTAGGTATAGAAAAATAAAAGTTTATGGTTTGGCTCAGGATGTAATTCTGGATTGTTATGCTATGGTGTCTGAATTCCCGGAAGAAGAAAAGTATTCTTTAAGTAAGCAAATTAATAGAGCTGCAGTATCTATTATTTCTAATATAGCGGAAGGTTCAGGTAGGTTCAGTGATAAGGATAAAGTACATTTTTTGAATATATCCTATAGTTCGATGCTGGAAATGATGTGCCAAATGGAATTGGCTCTAAAATTAGGTTATGTTGACGATGAGGAATTCAAAAAGTTTGAGAGTAAGGTTAAAAATTTGTCTGTTAGATTGAGCAATTTTATTAAGAGCCTCAAATAGTTATAAAGTCTAGGAGAAACGTTACTGACGTAACTATCTAGGGACAGCCATAGGATGCATCTAGGGCGAATAGTAGCTTTGCTAGATTCTATCTAATGTAGAGTGTAAACACTCTCATCCTATGATATTTTCCAACGTAAAATTATTATTTGAAAGTTTTTCAAGATCTTTTAGCAAGTACTGAAAGATCTTGCTATATTTTTTGAAAAAATTTTACGTATGTAAAATAACGATGGATGGTACGGAGTACTCCTTAGATGAGAGGAAGAAATACTTTTAAGTCCCTAGATACGTAACATAGTGAAGGTCTTAGATGTGACGCAGGAATCCTTAGACTATCTAATTAAAAGTCTAAATTCTTAAGCAAAACTTAAGAATTGTTAAAGAACTATTAGCCTTTTCTTAAAGCCCTTGTAAAATTCATAAAATATATTTATATTAACAAGTTATGAGAAGTAGTGTTGATGATGAAAATGAATTACATAAAGAATATCAATCAACAGTTGCGGAAAGGTAGGTAGACGTATGGAAAATAAGAATTTCTTTGGTAAGATATCTAGTCTCGTTATTGAGAGATATAGAATAGTGTATTTGTTTATGGCTATGGTAATTATTTTAGGTCTTTTCTCTTACACACAGATTGTTAAGGAGCAGGTTCCTGAGGTAAATATTCCTTATGTTGCTGTAATTACTCCTTATGTTGGAGCATCCCCTGAGGATGTTGAAAATCAGGTTACTGATGAGATAGAGTCAGCGGTAAGTGGAATGGAGGATATGAAGGAGTTTACTTCCAATTCTACATTTGGTCAGTCTTTAGTTATTCTAGAGTTTGAACCTACGGTAGATATTGATCAGAAATTAATGGAAGTAACCAATAATGTAAATATGAGATCGTCTTCACTTCCTGATGATGCAAATGAGCCAACCGTTATGAAGTTTGACCTTGGTTCTAGACCTATAATGACGGTTAATATATCTGGGGATTATGAATTATCTGATTTGACTAATTTTGCAGAGGATCTTGAAACACAGTTTGAAAAAATATCTGGTGTGAAGGATGTAACTGTTGCTGGTGGACTTAATAGGGAAATCAATGTGGTTTACTCTCAAACTAAGCTTGCACAGTATGGTCTTGAAATATCAGATATAGAGAATGCTTTAAAAGCCAACAACATGAGTGTTCCAGTTGGTGAGAAAGAACTAAACGGAAGAAATTTTTCTATTAGAAGTTTTAATGAGTTTGTAAATACAGATGAGCTTGATACTGTAATTGTTGGATATCAAGGTGGAAATCCTATTTTCCTAAGGGATGTAGCAACGGTTGTTGATGGATATGAAGAGGTAAAATCATATGCTAGGATGGCCCTTGATATAGAAACTGGGTCATATGAAAATCTTGATTTAGAGACAGTTGTTTCACTTAATATCAATAAGATAAAAGGTGCAGATACTACTACTGTATCAGATCAAGTAAAAGCATTTATAGAGTCTAAGAGGGGAATTGCTTTCCCAGAGGATTTGAAATTTAATATTGTTAATGATCAGTCAGAGGATATTAAATCAAGTTTAAGTGATGTTTTCGGAAATGCCTTTTCAGGACTTTTACTTGTAATCGTAGTACTGTTTATATTTATAGATTTTAAGGAGTCCTTAATAGTTGCCCTAGTAATACCTATGTCATTACTTGCCAGTACATTTCTAATGTATAACTATGGATTGACATTCAACGGGGTTTCTATGTTGGCACTTATCCTTGCCCTAGGTATGCTGGTGGATAACGCCATTGTAATTATGGAAAATATTGAACGTGTTAAACATGACCATGATTCCTTGAAGGAAGCTGCAAAGATTGCTACTAATCAGGTTGCACCGGCAGTATTTTCATCTACACTTACTACTGTATCGGCCTTTTTACCAATGGCTATGATTAGTGGTATTATGGGTGAATTCCTTAAGGTTATACCTATAACACTTATATTTGCAATAGGTTCTTCCTTTATTATGTCTTTAACAGTAACACCGTCACTATGTGCAAGACTTTTAAAGAAGGATTTTGATCAGAAAAAATTACAGGGACAAAAGCAGAAATCAAGAAAATTTGTTAAGGGAGTATCTGTTTTATTTGTAGTACTTCTTTCAATGCAGGCCTTTGCAAATAACGGTAAGTTTACAATAGTTTCTTATATAGCAGCTGTAGTATTTGGATTATTAATGTATAATAAGCAGTTTAGACAAAGTCATGATGAGAGTCATGAAGATGGAAAAATTACTAAAATTTATATTAAGGCATTAGAAAACATTGTTAAGAGTAAGGCTAGAATACTACTTTCAATAGGATTGTCTTTAGTATTATTTGTAGGCAGTGTTGCCCTTATTCCACTTGGAATAATTGAAATGGAGTCAATGCCAGCAACAGACTCAGTTTCTATAAGTATTGATGTGGAAACACCTAGTGGATCTTTACTAAGTGATACTGATGAAGTACTTGATGAAATATACAAAATAGTAGTAAATTATCCAGAGGTAAAAAACATAAATGTTAATGCAGGTAGTCAATCTTCAATGGGTTCTACTGGGGGGGTAAATAAGGCTACTGTTACCCTTGAACTTGTTGATAATAATGATAGAGAAAAGCATTCAAGTATAATTACGAAAGAATTGATGAAAGAATTTAAAGAAATACCAGGTGCGAAAATTGATCCTAGTAACGGTCAAGGATTTTCTAATGATAAGCCTGTAACTGTTAAACTTTCAGGAGACAATTTAGATGAGCTTAAAGCAGCATCAAATGATTTGAAATCAATGATTGAAGCTATACCAGGTACAATAAATACTTCCTCAGATTTAAGTGGTGGTCTTCCCCAGTTAGTAGTTGAGTATAATGGTCATAAGGCATCATACTTGGGATTAAATCCTATGGCTATGGGTTCTCAAATAAGAAATGCTATAAGTGGTGTTGAGGCTACAACTGTAAGATTTGATGGAGATGAGATTAAAATTGTATTAAAGGATAATGCGGATACATTTACATCTATATATGATTTAGAGAAAATTAATTTTAAAAGCTATAGTGGAAATTTAATACCTTTTTCTGAAGTTGCTAAGATTGTAGAAAAAGAAGGTGTTTCTACGATTAACCATGAATCGGGAAAAAGAACAGTAACAATTGGAGCTGACTTATTAGATGGCTATAATGCAAATAAGATTGTTGGTCAGTTTAAAGAAGAGGTTCAGAATTATCCATTAGGTGAAGGTATGGCAATAACTTATGGTGGTGAATCATCTGAGATGATGGAAATGTTCTCTGATTTAGCACAGAAGATGATGATTGCAATAGTAATGATATACATTGTTCTTGCAGTTCAGTTTAATTCAATGTCCCAACCAATAATTATATTATTCACTGTTCCACTGGCTATGATTGGAGTTATGCCAGGTCATGCATTAGTAGGAATAAATTTCTCGACTTACTCCTTTATGGGTATTATATCCCTAGTAGGTATAGCGGTTAATGAAGCCATAGTAATGATTGACTTTATCAACCATTTCAGAAGAGATCAGAATATGACAGTTAGAGAGGCTGTAATAGCTACAGCTAAAATAAGATTTATACCAATAATGGCAACTACAATAACAACTGTTGGAGGAATACTTCCACTTGCACTATACAATGAGGAATATGCTGCAATGGGTTATACCATCGTATTCGGACTTCTTGCAGCTTCTTTCCTTACACTGATAATAATTCCATGTGTATATATTGCTATAGATGGTTTTGTAAGAAGGTTTAAGAAGAGAGTACCTATTATGGTAGATGAAGTTGAGGCATAATTTAAGAAATTTTGAGAGGTGTGAATTTATGAATATTAAAAAATTAAGTATATTAGGTTTAGTTTCTGTAAGTTTATTAATGGGTGGATGCTCAATGAAAGGTGATGAGGCTGCTAAGGGAGATATGAATTATCTTCCTGTGCAGATTCAACAAGTTGTGAAGGAGAATATAGAGAAAGAATATTTTACAATTGGTACAGTTAAAGCAGAAGATTCTGTAATAGTAAATCCTAAAGTTCCTGGTACCGTAACGAAGATTCATGTAGAAGTTGGGGATAAGGTAAAGAAAGGTCAATTACTTTTTGAAATTGATGGAGGGGATACGGTAAACAAGCTTAATTTAGGTGTTGCAAGTAGTAAGGAACAGCTTAATCAGGCAAAAGTTTCCCTTGATGATGCTAAGAAAAATTATGATGATATGTCCACTCTTTATGAAGCGGGATCAATTTCTGAGTCTGAATACATTCAGGTGAAAAGTGGATATGAAAAGGCTCAAAGTGGATACAATACGGCACTTAGTAGCTATAACTCAAATGTTAAGACAAAGTCAAATACTGTTTCAGACTTAAGAGTTGTAAGTACTATTGACGGTATTGTTGGTGATATTGATCTTGTTGAAGGCCAAATGGCTTCTTCAGGAAATTCAGTTAAGATTTTTTCTGATGACGAATATATTATAGAGGTTTCTGTTACAGAGGAATCTATTGAAAAATTTTCAGTTGGTCAGGATGCCAAAGTTGTAATTCCATCAAAAAATGATAAGGAGTATCAAGGTGTAATTACAAGTGTTTCCCCAATAGCGGCTTCTGGAACACATACTTTTCCGATAGAAATAGCAATTCAAGAGGGAAATGATTTAAGAGAAGGTATGTATGGAGAAGTAACAATGATTACTGATTCTATAGACAACCAAGTAATTATTCCACTAAATTCTGTAATAAGAAAAGGTGAAGAACAATTCGTTTACAAATATGAAGAAGAAAAAGCTGTCAAAATACCAGTTGAAAAGGGTATAATTGAAGGAGAGAAAGTTCAAGTATTTGGAGATATTTCAGAAGAAGATATGATTATTGTAAAGGGACAGAATTATATTAGTGAAGACAGCCTTCTTAAGGTTGTGGATTAGTAGGAACGAGTAGGTCGTAGGTCGTAGATCGTAGTTCGGAATAGCAAAAATCTTAAAACAAAAATTATAAGCAGCTTTTGATTCTTTGTATAAACATGTTAGATTAATAATTGTTAAAATTAGAAAAATACATATTTATATAAAAGAATTTATAATGTTTTGTTAATGGTTCTGGTGCATGAGAGTGAAAATCATACAGAAATGATTTTCAGCTTAATGTTTTAAAGGATTTCCGACCCACGACCTACGAACTACGAATTTCGAAAAGAGGTATTTATTATGACTATAAGAAAAAAATTAGTATTATCATTCATATTGGTATTAATACTTCCATATATTTTTGCTAGGCTGTTTTATTCTTATGGCTTTGATTTCTTTTTTGAAGATGATTCCTATTTAAAACATCAGTTAAAAGCTAGTTTTTGGGATGTTTCTTATATGACAAGTAGTCTTCATAGGGATTTTAACTTACAGATTAATGAAAATCCAGATATATATTTAGAAAGGGATGTTTTTAAGGGGGAAAAGATACCCCATGATTTAGTAGGATTTATCGTTCTTAAGGATAATAAAATTGTTAATAAATCTAAACTTTTTGAAAATTATTCACTAGAGGATATGGAGAAGATATACCTGAAATGGGGGGAAGAATTTAACCCTAAGTATTCTATTAATATGGATTCGGAATTATATCCTATGTTGGTTCAGGATTTTAAATTTAGTGATGGTACTCCTGGTTCAATACAAATTTATGTAAGCAAAGAGTATTACGAACAGCATTTTGAAAACATATATAAATATATAGGAGTAGCTATTATGATAGCAGTAGGAAGTGTACTTATGATTGTCTCCTACTTAATTGCCCGAGGAATAAATCGAAAACTTAAAAATTTAGAAATGGCTGCTGCTAGAATTTCCAATGGAGATTTTGCCACTGAGGTTAAATATGATGGGAAAGATGAATTTAAGAATCTCTATGATACCTTTGAAAACATGAGGTTAAAACTCTATACCTATAGGGAAATGGGATTCAAGATGGCAAGCGAAAGGGAAAAGATGATTACATCAGTTTCCCATGATATAAGAACACCGGTTACAGCCATTAAGGGATATGTTCAAGGTATTAGAGATGGAGTAGCTAGTAGCGATGAAAAAAGAGATGAGTACTTAAGAATTATCTATGAAAAAACTATTGATATAGAAGATATGATAAAGGATTTAAGGGAGATCTCAACCCTTGAAATGACTAAAAATAATTACAATTATCAAAAAATTAATATTAATGATTTTATTAGGGATTTTTCAGAAGAAATGAGTTTTGATATAGAAAATATAAATGGAAAAGTTATTTCTGAATTTATTTCTGAAGACACCTATGTAATGGTAGACCCAGTTAAGCTTAGGAGAGTTTTCATGAACATATATGAGAATTCTAAAAAATACAGATCTGAAAAAGATTTAATTATTAGGGTAAATGAGTATAAAGAAAATGATTATGTAATGATTGATATTACAGATAATGGTATAGGTATTAAGGCAAAGGACACTAAGCTTGTTTTTGATAGATTTTTTAGAGGTGATAGATCTAGAAATACAGATATACCAGGTTCGGGCTTAGGATTAAGTATATGTAAAGAAATAATGGACAATCATGAGGGTGGCATATCTATTAGGAGTAAGAAAAAAGAAGGAACAACAGTTACAGTTTCTCTAAGGATATGGGATGGTGAGTAGGATGAAGAAAATATTAATAATAGAAGATGATAAAAGTATAGCAATGCTTGAGAAAGATTATCTTGAGATTAATGATTTTGAGGTTGTTATTGAAGATAAGGGACAAGAAGATAAGGTTATGGAACTTGTTAAAGATGCAAATCTTGTTATACTGGACCTTATGTTACCCCAAAATGATGGTTTTCACCTATGTAAGCTTATTAGGGCTAAATATGAAATACCTATAATAATAATATCTGCAAAGGATTCAGATTTCGATAAGGTCAGGGGCCTTGGCCTTGGAGCAGATGATTATATGACAAAGCCCTTCAGTCCAAATGAATTAATAGCCCGTGTTAAGGCTAATATTAATAGATATGATAGACTAACTTCTAAAAATGAAATAGATACGATAGAAGTGAAAAGCATGATAATAGACAGGACAAGAAAAAAAGTGTCCATAGATAATAGGGAAATAGTATTGACTCCAAAAGAGTATCAGATACTAGTCTTGTTATTTGAAAATAGAGGGAGAATATTCTCAAAGGAAGATATTTTTAATAAAATATGGAATGAGGACTCATTTGGAGATATAAATACTATTTCAGTCCATATTAGGAGAATAAGAGAAAAACTTGAGAAAGATCCTTCAAATCCTGAGTATATTGAGACTATTTGGGGTGTTGGGTATCGGGGAAATTGACGAAGTCAATTTCCTAAGGCTGTTTTTTAACAGCCTAGTTGAGCAGTATGGTGTAAACCATACGTTAAGCGGTCACTATGTTCCGTTAAGCGATGAGTTTGACAACTCATTGTTAAGCAGTAATTTTGTAAATTACGTACATTGTTACTTTACTCCGTAAACTTACATTGAAATTTTAAGAGCTTGCGGAAGCAAGGTTACCGAGTACAGCATTGAAAATGCCGCTTAACGCCATGATAATGGCTGCTTAACGGTGGAACACTTGCTTTACATATGTTGGTTTATCCAACATATTGCTTAACAGACTTTTGACTTTGTCAAAAGTCCCGCCGTAGGCGAATTAATATTTTGTTAATACTTTGGTAATTGCATTTTAATATTAATTGGGTATAATTAATATGACTTTTGAAAACTTTTATTTTAGATTTTAGTACCGAAATGATATGAAAATTGAATAATTATGAGGTGATATGATGAAGAGGAAATCTTTTATAGGTCTCTTCATAGCATTTAGTATGATTATTACTCCTATGTCTAGTTTTGCTGATGTTACTAGATATACTTTGGATGAAGCCTTCCAGAAGTCCCTTGAAAACAGCAAAGGGATTTATGAATTAGATTATAATATAGTTAAGCTAGAAGATGGAATTAGGCAATCTAAGGCAGGAGCAAAAAAAGTGGAAGCTAATCTAGATGATTTACAGGAATTTAGAAAACTGTATAAAAACGAACAGCTTGGTAGACTTACTGATCCTGTAGATATTATGACTCTAAAAGGATATCAGGCTGCATTTGGAGAAGAACCGCCATACTATAGTTATGTAGAGAAGTATAATATGTTCTATTATAATAGTGAGGTGGTACCTTTTAACTTAGATATTTCACTAAAGAAACTTAATAATACTAAGGATCAAGTGGAGAGCCAAATTAGAAATGCAGTATATGAATTGTATAATAATTATCTAATGTTAAACAGTGTTTTGGATATAAATGAGAAGTATTTAGATCTCATGAATAGGCAGTATGAAGATATACTTGTTAAGTATGAGAATAATCAGGCTTCTGAGATGGAACTTGAAATAACTAAGTTAAGTAGAGATAGTCAAGAAAACGAAGTAAATAAGACAAAACTGAATATTGAAAAAATCAAGTTGAATCTAAACAAATTAATGGGAAATGACATAAATTCTGATTTTGAACTAGATTTTACACCAAGAAGTTATGGTTTGGAAAATAGTTTGTCTGAAACAGAATTTGTTAAGTTGGCTCTTGATAATAATATTGATCTTATTAATGCTAAGTATGACGTGAAGACTAAAGAACATGAGATTGATGTTATGGATTTTTATATCGATGATTTTATGAGACAATTCCGCGATTTGATGACAGATTATGAGGATTCCAAGCTTACTGTATCAAAACTTGAGTATGATATAAGAGAAAATGTTATTTATGGATACAATGATATGACTTATAAAGGTAAACTTGTTGAATTGAATAAGAAGACTTCTATTCAAAAGAGTAAGGAAATGGATAAGTATAATAATTTTTATGAAGCTGGACAGATTAAAATGTCGGATCTTATAGGTGTAGAACTTCAATATGTACAGCAATTAGTTAATGAACAGAAAGCAATCTATGATTATTACCTTGCCCAATACAAATTTAATAACGCTATTGGCAAAGGCCCATTATATTAAGAGGTGTTGAGATGAAGAAAAAGATTAGTTTAATATTAAGTTTGATTATGCTATTTTCATCTTTTTCTATTATGAGTTTTGCCGATACTGTGTATTCGGTGAAATCATTAGAAAATAGTTATGTAAGTAGTAGTGAAGATTTAAGTATACTTGATTCAAAGATAGATAAAGCTGAAGAAGATATGAGAATTGCTAGAGCTTCTTCTAGTGGAACAAATAAGAGACTTAATGTAAAGGATGAGGACGATGACGATTACGATTACAAGGTTATCGAGAGTGATAGAAGAACAATCTATCAAAATCCTTTAGAAAAAAATAAGGCATTAAGTGATTTATATAACGAAAAAATTTCTGCAGTAAATAATTTGAAACTTCAAGCAGATAAAGATTTTTATAATTACAAGAATTTAGTTGAAAAAGAAGCTTTAGAAACTCAAAAGCTAGAAGTCGCAAAGAAAGATTTAGATGCATCTAAGTCAAAATTAGATTTAGGTTTAATTACAGATACTGATTATCATAATGCTGAGGTTGCACATTTCAATCAAGAGTTATCTTTACAAAATGTAAGATATGAACTTGGTAAGAGTAGAAGAAGTATCAATAATTCTTTAAATAGACCTTTAGATACAGAAATTAGTCTTATGAATTTTGCATTTCCTACTTTAAAATATGAAGTAGAAGATCTTGATAAATTAGTTGAAGAGGTATTAACAGACAACTTCACTATAGATTCTATGAATGCGGAGCTTGATATTACTAAGACAAATTTATGGATTACAAGAAAATATTCAGGTACAGCAGGTAAATATCAAACAAGAAGAGATCTTGAGAATTCTGTAAATAAACAAATCTTTGATATCAACGATAAGAAGGCAGAACTAGAACTAAAACTTAGAAGTGATTATAGTGATATACTTTCAGCAAATGAAGACATCGAAATTAGTACAAATAAAAGAAAAATAGCAGAACTAAATTTCAATATTGCCCAAAGTCAGTTTGATAATGGTTTGATATCAAAAATTGATTTTGATAAAAAGAAAAATGAATTTGAAAGTGCTAAAATTGACTATAATCAGGCGTTAATAAACTATTATGTAAAAGTTCAAGAGTTTAAAATCTATATTGAAAACTCTAAGACAACATATCCAGAAGAGGAAAGATTTATAAGAATAGAAGATTTTAGTTTGATTGGATTCTAGAGACGATAGTAATGCAATTGTAAAAAAAAAAATTAACCCCTTTATTTTATGAAAAAATAGAATAAAGGGGTTTTTATTATCTAATAAAAGGAAGTTATCCCAACGGAAAGATAATTAAAATAAAACCAAAATCTGAATAAAAATCGAACTTTGTCCCTAAACATCAGCAGCTAGTGGCTAGTAGAAAGTGGGTAAGACCACAATGCAAAATTCACAAATGAATTTTAAAGCTCCGCAGTACACTAAAATCGCTTATAGATTTTAGAAAGTTATCCTACCAACTAAACCCTATCTACTACCAACTAAATCATTGATTGTCAAATCAGACCACCATAAAAGTCATATCTTCTCTGAGAGTCCCCGATTCCAACTAGAGTCATACCTAAAATATCAGTAGATAGTAGGTCGCAGATAGTAGGTAAGAACACAATACAAAATTCATAAATGAATTTTAACGCTCCACAGGATACTAAAATCGCTTATAGATTTAAGAAAGCTATCCTACCAACTAAACCCTATCTACTACCAAATAAATCATCAATTGCCAAATCAGGCCACAAGAATAGTCATATCTTCTTCGAGACGCCCCAATTTCAACTAGGGTCATATCTAAAACATCAGTAGATAATAGGTAAAAGCAGACTACAAAATTCATAAATGAATTTTAAAGCTCCGTAGGACACTAAAATCGCTTATAGATTTAAGAAAGCTATCCTACCAACTAACCACTAACCACCAACAACTAAAGCATCATTATAGACTAATAAGTATAAATTAAGTATAATAACCTAAGACAAGAAATAGTCGGAAAATTCAAACGAGAGAGGGATGTTGAAAATGAAAAAACCACTAGTTGGAATAACTACATACTACGTATACGATGTTGAAAATGCAAAGTACCGTCATATAGGAGCACCTGGACAGGATGTTATGATGGCATCAACAGATTATTATAATGCTATAAATTTAGCGGGAGGACTTCCAATGCCTATTATGCCTATAGATGATGATGATTACATAGATAGTATTGTAAAAACAATGGATAAGTTTTTATTTAGTGGCGGATCTGATGTAGACCCGATGCTATACGGAGAGGCTCTTAGATATGATTGTGGATACATTAATGAGTTTAGAGATAGATTTGAAATGAAACTTCTTAGAAGGGTAATAGAAGCTGGAAAACCAATATTAGGAATATGTAGAGGCTTTCAACTTATTAATGTATTTTTAGGTGGGAGCTTATACCAAGATTTGAAATCCCAATATGAGTCTAGTATCCAACATGCAACAAGAAATGTCGAAAAACATAAAAAAACACATAAACTTTTAATAGAAAAAGAGTCTATATTAGAAAAAATATTCGATAACAGTGAAATACTTATAAATAGTAAACATCATCAAGCTGTAAAAACATTAGGCGAAAATTTAATAATCGAAGCAGTGTCTGAAGATGGTCTAATTGAAGGGTTTTCTTCAGAAAAACATAGTATTTTGGCAGTACAGTGGCATCCAGAGATGATGTATGAATATCACGTTGAACAGTTGGAGTTGTTTAAGTGGTTTATAAATCAGTAGCCACATTAAAATTGTATTACATCCCTTCAAACAAATTGTCTAACAAAATAAATATTGATATAATTTACAATAGATAAATATAATAATATAGGTGGGTGATTTGTTTGAAGTTTCGTGGCGGGATTTTTTGTACATATATATTAGTTTTTCTTATGCTGTTTAGTTCTTTTTCTTTTGGTGAAGAGAAGAGCTTGGATGATAAGGCTTATGCTTTAAATGTTTTGACTATTCTTAAGGGGATGGACGGTGACTATAATTACATGGGAGAGCTTACTAGGGCTCAGGCTGCTACATTTATAGTAAGACTTATGGGTAAGGAAGATTATGTTCTTTCTAATAAAAAGAAGTTTATTAAGACTCCTTTTCCTGATGTAAAAGAGGATGACTGGTTTGCTCCGTATGTTGGATATTGTTTTACAAACGATATAATTGATGGAGATACGGATGGTACATATAAACCAAATGATAATGTAAGTGAGAAGGCTTTTACTAAAATGGTTTTAGGTGTTCTTGATTATGAGTATGGAAAAGATTATAAATGGGAGACGGTATTTCCTTTTGCATTTGAGAAAAAACTTGTAACAGATATTTCATATGCAGTTAAGGATAGTGATAACTATAATTTTTATAGAAAAGATGCTATTAATTTACTTTATGATTCACTTCTTACTTTAGTGAACGGCGAAGAAATGAATTTAGTAGAAAAATTAGTTGACGATAAGGTTATTTCTAACTCTAAGGTTAAAGCTTTAGGAATGATAAAATCGGATAAAGAACAGACGGAAATTGAAGGAATTGAAGTGATTTCTGATCAAAAAATTGTTATATCAATTAATGAAGAGATTGAAGATCCTGACATAGATGATATAGAAATCGAAAATGATGGAAATGAACTTGAAGTAAAATCAATGAAAGTTGATAATAAAAAGATTACATTAGTAACATCAGTTATGAAAGAAAAGACTAAATATATAGTACTTTTCGATAAGATTACTGATGATGAAGGATTTGAAACAGAAGATATACAGGGCGACTTTACAAGTTTTGAAAGACCGGCTATAGAGGATCCTATGTTTAAAATTAGTAAGGTGATTCCAGTTAATCAAAAGGAAATACATGTATATTTTACACATCCGTTAACTAAGGACAGTAATTTAGAGTTGCTATATAACATTTATGCAAATGATAAACTCTTCGTTGAAGGTAGCTATAAATATATGGATATTATTAGATTAGGATCTAGTGATAAAGCTGTATCTATTATTCTTAAAGAGAATAAATTTATTGAAGGTGAGACCTATAAGCTTTCGGTTAAGGGTGATATGAAAAGCGAGTATGATGTTTATTTAAATAGAGGGTATGGTGATGAGTATGAATTTAGAGGTAACAATGTCCCTTATGAGGACTTAGAAATAGTTGATGTTGATTATGCAAGTGAAAAATTTATTGTGATTGAATTTAATAAGGAAATAGATATAGATTCTGCAATGGATAAAGATAATTATACATTACAAGATGATGAATCGGGTGTTATATATAGTAATCCTAAGGATATTAATGTAGAGGAATCTGGAGATTTTAAAAATAGAAGGGTATTCGTATACTTTACTAAAATGAAGGATGATAGATCGTATACAATATGGATTGATAATATTGAAGATCTTCATCAACAGTCTATTGTGACATATGAGAAGTTTGATCTTGTTGATGATATACCGGATGAAGAGCTTGATGTAGATAATGATGAATTAATAGATAATAAGTCGTTTTATTTGTATTTCAACAGAAATTTGAGTAAGAAATCAGAAAAAGCAAATATAAAATCTGATGGTGCAATGAGGTTCTCTGAAATTCAATTTGATGAAGAGTATCCAGATAGACTTAAGATTTATTTAGATGGGCCATATAGCTTTACAGGAAATAAGGACTATGAATTAACGATTACAGGTTTATATGATTATTTAGGCCAGGAACAGGAAGAAAAAATTGAGTATGATCTTGATGCTGATAAAATGGATCCTATGGAAATTAATGTTGAAGATGCAGTTTTTATTTCTGATAAAAAAATACTGATGGTATTTGATAATGATATTAGTTTAACGAAAGATGATAATGAAGGCTTTTATAGTATCGAGTATAAAGATGATGATAATGATAAAGTGAAAGTTAAGCCGGATAATGTTGTCGTAGTAGATTCGAGGAATGTTATTTTAGAACTTGATGATAAAATTGAAGATTCGGTTGTCGTAATTAGGATAGACTATTTATATGACTATTCAGGTGAAAACAAAGTAATAATCGGTTCTACAATTATTAATAATGATTAGGAGGTTGAATCTATTGGATATAAAAAGAAACAAAATATTTATTATGTTAATCATTATGTCTATTCTGATATCTAGTGTTGGTTTTGGAGAGCAATTATTTACTGATGTACCAGAAGGAAAATGGTCAACAGGATTTATTAACAAGGTAAGCAGTGAAGAAATTATGCCTGGGTTTGATGATGCAACATTTAAACCTAAGTCTAATGTGAGTAGTTTAGAAACTCTTGTTATTATTTATAATATGATGGACAAGAGTGGTAAATTATCAAATGTAAATATCGAAGAGTTTGAGAGAAAATATAAAGATACGATTAATGAACTTAAAATTCCGGTAAGTATTCCACCTTATGGAGAAGTAGTTCATAAAGCAGTTGCTTTTGCACTTGAGTATAAAATTGTTCATCCAGATGAATTGAAATTTTTTATAAAAGATGGAAAGTATCAGACTGCAAAGAAGGTTGATGTTTCAATATTTTTAGGAACAGCTTTAAATTTATACTATGGTGAGAATCTGAATAAGTTATTTGCACTTGAGTACAAGGATGAGGTAGAAATAACAAAGGTTGCTAAGCCTTATGTTAATTTCTTGATTGAAAAAGAAGTCCTTGGTAAGACAGGTAATGAAAAGGGTGAATTTGATCCTAACTCTCCAATTACTAGAGAGGTTATGGCAAAAATGATATCTACATCTTACGATGGTCTACTTAGTTCTACAAAGGATACTCAGGTAGTTAGTCGTGGAGATGACAATGTTTCATCTGATTTGGATTTGAAGCCTTCTGATGATGGAATAAATACTGAGAATATTGTAAATGGTACTTTAGAGGCTACAATAATACAAGTAATTAGAGATAAGAATATTATAGAAGTAAATGATGAGTTTGGAAATAAGAAAGTATATGATTTAAGTACAGTAGGGATATTTTCTGATAACAAATCTCTTGAATTAAGTGATTTATCAATTGGAGACGAAATAGAATTAATAATTGATAATACACAGTTATCTAGAGTGAATATTAAAAAAGGAATGGCTAGTGATAAGGGAAACTTTGAATCTGTTTCTCAAGTAATTACAGAAGATGATCCATATAGGGTGCTTACTTTAGTAGGTGAAGATGGAAAGAAGCTATACTTTAAAGCTTATGAAAAGGATTTAAAAGTTACTATAGAGGGTAAAGAAGGAAAACTAGATGATATAGAGTTTGGTGATATGGTAAAAGTGAAGTCAGAAAACCTTACTGCAAAACAAGTAATTGTTGAAAGAAAAGAAGCTAGTTTTAAAGCAATACTAAGTAGTTCAACAGATTTAAAGGCTGATGAATTAGTAAGCTTTAAACTTGATGCCGAAACATATCGTGAATATAAAATAGCACCAAACCTAGAGATAAAAACTAAGGAACGTTCTATAGAGAAAGGTGATATAGTTTTAGTTAGAGTAGAGTATGGAAAGGTAGTTTATATAGAGGCTACTGGTCAGGTATCAGAGGATACTGGTACTTTAAAAGAGATCCATATTTCAGAAGAGCCATATATAGTTATTATGAATAAGAGAAATGAATTAGTAACTTACAAAGTTGATCCAAATATAGTTATTGAAGATGAAATTGATAATAATAGTGATTTGGATATATATTATTTAAGACTAAATATGGATTTAAATCTTAAGATGGGTCCGGAAAAGGTTGAAAAAATATCTGTTAGAAAAGAAATACCAAGTCAAAAGTTATTGGGAACAATAAAAGAAATAATTCATAAAGAATCTGGATTAATTACAATAACTGATGCAAAAGGCAATGATATAATAGTAATGCTTGATGAAGTTGAGAAAAGAAAGCTTGATACCTACGAGGTAGGAGATAAAATCTACCTTTATGGTAAGCAGGTTAAGGATAATCTTTTTGAAGCGGAACTTATTTTAGAAGTAAATTAGTGATGCCTAATATAGCCTAATGCCTACGGTGCTTGCGCCTAATTTTAGCTACGCTTTAAGCCTAAGGTAGTTAAAAAACCTAAATATAAAAATCGGACTTTTATATGGAATGTATGATTTTGTAAAATGCTGATTTGATATTATTAGATGTTGATAGATTAAATAACTAAAATCAATAATCAGATGTACTGTAATTATTTTTGCAGTACATTTTTTTATTCAATTATTTAGTGATTTAGCGAAGTTTGTTATCTTTATTGATAGTTTGATAGCTTCCTCAGAAAAAATTTCAAAATCATTATTGCTTATAAATTTTAAGTCATAAGCAATCTCGGTTTGACAGATTAATTCCATTAATGAACTATATGATATATTAATAAAGTATTTAGTATCTCTGTCACTATTTCTTGTGCTTCCTTCAACAATATTTGATGCAACAGAAATAGCTGCACGATTCATTTGACTAGATAATCCAAAACGTTCTGTCTCTGGGAAAAAGTTAGTTATGTTATAACAATCAGACACTAATTTCTTTGCAAGATGATAAATTTCTAATTTGTGATATTTAAGCATAAAATAATACCTCCTTGTTTTAATGATAATTTATCATGAGTTATAATGTTGTTGGTATGCTATCTGCATACAAGGTAGTAATCTATGGCCTAAGATAGCCTAAAGTTACAATGATCACGCCTAATTTCTTGCTTATGCAATTTGCCTAAAATTGTTAAAGGGTCAATTTCTAGTATCAAATAAGGCCTCTATGGCATAAATACTTTATATCATAAATGTTCTTCTTACCAATAAAAGACTTGCGTCACAAAGTTTCATTTCTGCATACCTCAACTCACCTAAGGTTTTTAAATTCATTTTTCTAAGACTACCCACATTTTGTACTGAGGGCCTTATACTGATTTAGGCTAATTGCACAAGCAAGAAATTAGGCGTGATTAAAAATAACGTTAGGCAACCTTTAGGCTCAAATTATTACAAAATACAAAAAATACTAGAAATTTTTAATACGAATTCCCGTTGACTAATTCTCCCAAGAGGTGTAGAATGTATTGGTACTAAAAAAACTAAAATAGTTTTCTAGTTTTCAAGGAGTGAAAAAGTCGATGAAAGATAAAATTCTAGATGCGGTTGTGGACTTAATAAATATGAAGGGTGTTAAGTTTACAATGGATGATATTGCAAGGAGTTTGTCCATTAGTAAAAGGACAATATATGAGAACTTTTCTTCGAAAGAAGAAATAATCGATCAGCTTGTTGATAAGCTATGTGACAGAATAAGAAAAAGAGAAATAGAGATACTAAGGGATCCAGATATGAGTGTTGATGAAAAACTGAGGGATATTACTAAGTTAATGGCCCAAGATCTTAGAATAACTAATGAAGCCCATTTTTATGATATAAAGAAATTTTATCCTGAACAATGGAAAAAGTTTCAGGAAGTTTTTGATGATTGGGAACCAACATTTGAGATTCTAAATATTGGTGTAGAAAAAGGTATTCTAAGGAGGTTTAATCCATTTGTTCTTAGAAAACTTTTAAGCACAACTATGATTTCAATTATGGATAAAAATTTTTTGGATGAAAGTGGATTGACATTTGACGAGTGCTTTAAGGAAATGTTAGACATTGTTAGCTTTGGTATTGTCAGAGATGGTGAGTTGGGAGAGGATAAAAAATGAATAAGAGATTAGCCGTTATATTAGTTGGAATTTTACTAGTGACTTTAGTATTCCAAGGGTGTGTAAGAACAGAAAAAGTTGGTTCAAGCACATCACTTGTAGAAAAGCCTGTTAGAGTGATTAAAGTAAGTGATGAAAATTATCAGAATGTTGCATCCTATAGTGGAAATATCAAGCCATCACAGATGGTTAAATTATCAACAAAAATTTCAGGTGTAATTGATGAATATATGGTTGTAGAGGGTCAAAAGGTTAAGAAGGGTGATATTATTCTTAAGCTTGATGATTATGAGTATGGGCTTGGTTATGATGCTGCAAAGGCAAAAGCTAACTCTATAAAACTTGAAATAGATTCGAAAATACCTTCAGCCATTAATCAAGCTAAGGCTAAACTTGATTTGGTTGAGAAGAGATATAATGATATGAAAAAATTATATGAAGAAGGTGCAGTAACTAAAGATAATCTTGATGAAGCTGAGACAGCATACATATCTGTAAAAAATGTTTATCAAGAAGCTCTTGATGCTAGAAGTATAGCAAATGAGAATTATAAGCAGGCTCTGGCAAATAAGGATCTTAAGGAAACAAACTATGAGGATACGGTATTAAGAAGCCCTATTGATGGAGTCATTTTAAAAACTTTATTTGAGTCGGGTGAAAGTATTGCACCTACATATCCAGCAGTGGTTATTGGAGATGTAAATAGTATTGAAGCAGAACTGGGTGTTCCTGACAGTGTTATTAATAGCCTATATGTAGGACAAAAAGTAAAGGCATATGTTTATGGTATTGAAAAAAGTGTTTCTGGAGAAATTATTGAAGTTAGTGCCCTTGCGGATACAAAAACAAGAACATTCCCTGTAAAGGTTAGAATAAGTAATGAAAATAGTGAGATGAAGGCTGGTATGATGGCCAAAATTGATATAGTTCTTGATGAGAAGGAAGGCATATTAGTACCTCTAGATAGTGTTTTAAATCTATCTGAGGGTTCTACAGTATTTGTATTGAATTCTGATGATGGGACTGTAAAAAAGAAAATTGTTGAAACTGGAGAGATAGTAGATGATAGAATAGAGGTTATTTCAGGCCTTGAAAACAATGAAGAACTTGTGATAGAAGGGCAGTATAAATTGAAGGATAATGACCTAGTAAAAGTGGCAGGTGATGAATAATGATTAACTGGAGTGTTCATCATAGAAGTATTGTAATACTTATCTGCTCGGTTTTATTATTAGGTGGAATACTTGTATATGATGATATGGAAAGGCAGGAAAATCCCAATGTAGTAGCTCCTGTTGCGACTGTAAAGTGTATATATCCTGGAGCAAGTCCTGAAGATGTTGAAAAATTAATTGTGAAGCCCTTAGAAGATAAAATTAAGGAGATTGCAGAGATTAAGACACTTGAAACATTTTCTATGGACAGTGTTGGAGTAATGAAGATTACACTTAAGGACCTTAGTGATTCCAAAATTAATAAGGTCTGGGATGAAGTCAAGGACGATGTAGACAAGGTCAAGGTTGATTTTCCAAGTGATGCATGGGAGCCTGAAGTGGATACAGACCTTACTGAAACTTATGGTATGTTTATTACAATAAGCAGTAGGGATTATTCCTATGAGGTTCTTGATGAGTATGGAAGTGAACTGGAAAAGATTATCGAAGATGTTGATGGTGTTGCAGGTGTTGATGTAGACGGTGAAGTTAAGGATGAAATACAGATTAATCTTGATATGACTAAACTTAAGCAGTTTGACATATCGGCAGAAATGATTGGAAAATATATAGCTGCCAGAAATATAAATATTCCAGGTGGTAATCTGGAACTTGGTAAAATTAAGGTTCCGTTACAAATCACAGGTGAATATAAATCCATTGATGAGCTTAAGAATACAATAGTAGGTATGTCTGATATGGGAAATACCATAAGACTTAAAGATGTAGCCTCTGTTGAAAAAGCTTTAGAAAAGAAAAACATATTTCTAAATTCTAACGGTGAAAAAAGTATCTTGGTTGCAGTTAAATATGTAGATGGCCAAAATATGGTTAAAACTGCAAGAAATATTAGAAAAGAAGTAGAAAGCTATAAAAATACTCTTCCTGATGGAGTAAATGTTAGTACTATTACAGATCAAGGAGAATATGTAAATATTGCAATCAAGTCGTTTGAAAGTAATCTATTAATGGCGATTGCCTTAGTATTTATAGTTGTTCTTATTTCCATGGGAATAAGAAGTGCCCTTATAGTGTCTTCATCAATTCCTTTAATTATTATGACAACATTCCTGATTATGAAAGTAATGGGGGTACAATTACATCAGGTGTCGATTGCATCCTTAATTATATCCCTAAGTCTTTTAGTAGCCAATGGAATTGTTTCTAATGACAGTATGTATTTACACTTATCAAGGGGAGAAGATAGGGATAGCGCTTGTGTAAAAGGTGTGGAGGAAGTAAAAATTGCTATACTTACTTCTACTCTTACAACAATAGCTTCATTCCTTCCACTTGCTATGATGAAAGGGGTAGCTGGAAAGTTTGTTAGGATGCTTCCTATACTGGTGTCTGTTGCATTGGTATTATCTTATATAGCATCGGTTACTTTGATTCCTGCACTTGGCTATTCATTCCTAAGGGTTAAGGAAAAGAAAAAGTCGAATTATAAAATTGTCAATAGTATTAAGTCTGTTTTTAAATTAGAGGAAAGGGCCGGAAGGTTTATGAACTGGTATCATGACAGCTTGTCTAGAGTTCTTAATAAACCTAAAGCTGTTGTTGCTGTAGCCTTAGTGGCTCTTCTCTTGTCTGGTTTATTAGTGCCTTCTTTAGGTGTTCAGTTATTCCCGTTTGTTGAAAGGGAACAATATATTATTGATGTTACTGTTAAGGATGGTTCTATAGTAGAGAATACAGAGCATATTGTCGGTCAGATAGAAGAATATCTATTGGAAGATGAGACTGTAGAATCCTATATGGTTAAGGTTGGAGACGGGGTCTACAAGTTTTTCCCAAGTTTTATGCCTAACAATCAGGCGACAAATGAGGCTCAGTTTGTCGTTAATGGCAAGGTAGCCGAAATGAAGAGGATACAAAATGAACTTGACAGTAATATTTTGGGTGCCAGAATAGAACTTAAACAATTAGAACTTGCAGAACCGGTTGGACTTCCTATTCAGATAAGGGTAACAGGCTCGGATATAGATACACTTAAAACAGAAGCTGAAAAAATAAAAAATATTCTTGATTCAATTCCTGAGGGTAAAAACGTTCAGGATGATTATGGTTTTGATTCATACAAGATGGTTCTTAATGTAAATGAAGAAAAAGCCAATATGATGGGAATAACAAACTACGATATAGCTAAGACAGTCAGGATGGCTATAAATGGAGTTGAGGTAAGTAAACTGAAGCAGAAGGATATCAATAAGGACGATTACAAGATCCTTATGCAGATTCCTACAGAATCAAAGAAGACAGAAAACATACTTGATGAAATATTTATTACGTCCCAAGTAACAGGTGAGAATATTTCCATAAGCGAAGTAGCTACTGTTGAAAATAAGTTCTCTTTAAATAAAATTCTTCGTAGAAATGGAGAAAGAACAATTACCATAGGTATGTATCCAAAAGAAGGTTACAATACAGCAGCAGTAATGAAAGTTGTTCAAGAAAAAATGAAGGATTATGAAGTACCTAATGGATATAAGATGGTCTTCGGTGGAGAGAATGAAAATAGAACAGATGCATTTAAATCCCTAGTAGTACCTACTATAATTGCAGTTGTAGTTATATATCTAATATTAGTTGTACAATTTGGAGATTTAAGAAAACCGTTAATTATAATGGGAACTATTCCATTGTCATTTATCGGTGTAATAGTAGGACTTAAGATTACAGGATACCCAATTGGATTTATGGCCTTACTCGGAGCAATAAGTCTTATGGGAGTAGTTGTTAACAACGGTATAGTACTTTTGGATTATATAGAAGTCATGAGGGACAAAACTTCTACATTAAAAGAAGCTATTGTAGAAGCGTCTACTACAAGATTAAGACCAATAATGATAGGTATGCTTACAACAGTTATCGGTCTTATACCAATGGGAATTACAGGAGGAAATCTTTGGGCTCCTATGGCCTATTCAATAATTTTTGGTATGATACTTTCGTCTTTTTTGACATTGTATGTTATACCGACGGCTTATTTATTGGTGGAGTCGGAGGATTCAGTGGTTAAGAAGATGGTTAAATTTTTAGCATCAAAATAAATTATATACTTATGAAATAGATATTCTTTAAAAGTTTGATAAAGTGGTGTAGGTTGTCCTATGCCACTTTTGTTATATATAAATGATATTATGGAAATTGAACTAATAATTTCTTGGAGGAGTAATAAAAATTTAACTTGATAATTATTTATGTATAAAATAAAATATAAAGCATAGAGTTCAAAAAATGAACGCGTTGAAAAATGAATGATTTTAGGGGAATAATAAGTGGATAAAGAATTGCAAATTTTAGAGCAAATTGAAAGCAATAATGAAGTCAGTCAAAGATTATTATCAGAAGTTCTAGGTATATCTTTGGGAAAGGTGAACAATTTATTAAAAAAAATGAAGCGCAATGGTTACATAAAAACTTTTTTGCAAAATCAAAATAAAGTTGTATATTCTATAACTCCCAAAGGAGAGTCAGAGAGATTTAAAAAAATGGTGGAATATGTAAAAGAAAACTGTGGTTTTACTAGTGATTTAAAGATAATGATATGTGAGTTAATAAAAAAACTAATGTCGGAAAATGAGTTGGTGTATATTCTTTTAGATGAAAATGAGCTTAAAGACATAGTTAAATTAGTGATTATTGAAATGAATGATGAGAGATTGGTTGCGGTTAGGAAAAATGAAATAAGCAATTTGCCAGATAATTCGGTTGTTGTTGTAGATATAAAATATAAATATTTCTCATACAATGATATTGAAATTGTTGGAGTTATTGATAATATTTGATAAGGGAGTGCGTTATAATATGTATTTTAAAATAAAAAGGGTATGTGATTTAGTTTTGGCCATTTTTATGTTGCTGGTATTATTTCCAATAATGCTACTTGTGGCAATGAGTATCAAGATATCTTCTAGGGGGAAAGTGATATTTGTCCAGCAAAGAGTTGGCAAAGATGGTAAGCATTTTGGTATATATAAGTTTAGAACAATGGTTGAAAATGCAGAAAAAATGGGCACTGGTTTAGATTCATATGAGAATGATTTTAGGGTAACTAAGGTTGGGAAATTTTTAAGAAATACTAGTTTAGATGAATTGCCTCAGCTTTTTAACATTATTAAAGGTGATATGAGCTTTGTAGGACCGAGACCTCCAGTCACGTATCATCCATATGTATATGATGAGTATCCAGCAAAAGGCAAAAAGAGATTTTTAGTGAAACCAGGTGTTACAGGTTATGCGCAAATTAACGGAAGAAATGAGCTTTCTTGGGATGAAAAATTTGTTTATGATGAATACTACATAGACAATGTTAGTTTTAGTTTAGATTTAAAAATATTTATGCTTACTGTTTTGAAGGTTGTCAAGATGGAAGGAAGTTATGATAAAAAATAATAGAAGGTGATTATAATGGATAACAATAGGAAAATGTGGCTTAATGGAGAAATAATGGCGGTTAAGGATGCTAAAATTAATGTACTTTCACCTACAAGTCAGTTTGGTGCAAATGTTTTTGAAGGAATAAGATGTTATTGGAATCAAGATGAAAAGCAGCTATATGCATTTAGACTAGATGACCATTTTGATAGATTAGCCAATTCTATAAAATTATTAAAATTAGAGTGTGATTATACTATTGAAGATATGAAGAAAGGATTCTTTGATATTATAAAGGCTAATGATTACAAAGAAGACATAGCAGTTAGGCAAACAGTGTTTTTAGATGGATTTGGAAGTTGGAGTTCTACTGGTCCTACAGGAATGTTTATTGCTCCTATTGCAAGGAAAAGATCTTATGATAAAAAATCATTGAAATGTTGCATCAGTTCTTGGGAAAGAATAAGTGATAGATCACTCTCACCTAGAATAAAAGTAGGGGCTAATTACTTAAATAGTAGATTAGCTCATATGGAAGCCTTAGAAAATGGATATGATACAGCGATAATAATGAATAATGCAGGTAAAGTTGCAGAAGCTCCGGGATCATGTTTGTTTTTAATTAGAGATAATGAACTTATAACTCCTAGCATAACATCTTCAATATTAGAAAGTATTACAAGGGATACAGTAATTAAACTAGCAAAAGAAGAATTAAATATGATTGTGACAGAGAGGGATGTTGATAGAACAGAACTTTATATCGCGGATGAAATTTTCCTTTGTGGTAGTGCAATGGAGATTATGTCTGTTTCTAATGTTGATAACTATGAAATTGGAAATGAGGAAGTAGGACAAATTACGAAGGAGCTTCAAAGACTATATTTTGAAGTAATAAGAGGTGATAATTTGAATTACTCAAAATGGATTACACCTGTTTATTAAAATATGGAGGTAGTGGATATGGCACTTGAATTGATGATGATTACTAATGATGTTTTAGTAGCAAGAGAAGCTGAAAATGCAGGAGTTAATAGAATTTTTATTGATATGGAAACATTAGGAAAGGAAGAAAGACAAGGTCATCTAGATACTGTTAAATCTAATCACTCTTTTGAGGATATTAAAAATGTTAGAAGAGTTGTCAACGCTTCTGAACTTATGGTTAGAGTAAATCCAATGAATTGTGAGTCGAAGGGAGAAATTGAAAAAGTTATTTCCTGTGGAGCGGATATAATAATGCTACCTATGTTTAAAAGTGCTAAAGAGGTAAGGAAATTTGTTGATATTGTAGATAAGAGAACTAAAATATGTTTGCTTTTAGAAACATCAGAAGCTTTAGTTAGAATTGATGAAATATTAGAAATAGAAGGTATTGATGAAATACATATAGGTCTTAATGATTTGCACCTTTCCTTAGGAGTTGATTTTATGTTTGAAACTTTAAGCGGGGGTATCGTTGAGTATTTGTTATGTAAAGTAAGGAAAAAAGGAATAAAATGCGGCTTTGGAGGTATTGCCAAACTTGGTAATGGTGATTTATCTGCTGAAAAGATAATAGCTGAACATTATCGCTTAGGTTCAAAAATGGTTATTTTATCAAGGAGTTTTTATAATAGTAAAAATGATGATGATGTATCTGTATTTAAGGAAGAAATAGAGAAAATCAGAAAATATGAGAGATCTCTTGTTTCCTGGAGCGAAGCTGAATTTGAAAAAAATAGATTGGAATTAGTTGATATTGTTAGAGGAATAGTTAAAAGAAGGCGTGAATGTAGTGGAAACTAAAAATATATGGATGATGGATCATTATATAAAACCACCTTCTGTTGAGGATGGTTATAGACATAATTGTTTTGCAAAGTACTTAAAAAATTATGGTTGGAAATCAACTTTGTTTTTTTCAAGTGAGCTTCATAGAAGAAATATGAATCTTATTGAAGGTAAGGAAAAATTTATTGTCGAAAATACTGAAGATGGAACGTATGTAGCGATTAAAACTAGGAGTTATTATGAAAATGGTTTTAAAAGAGTACTGAACATGTTTGATTATTTTTTTGGAATAATAAAGAACAGGAAAAAGTTTGTAAAACTATTTGGGCGACCTGATGTGATTATTGCTTCATCGGTTCATCCCTTAACTTGTATAGCAGGTCTTATAATGGCTAAGAAATATAAGTGTAAATGTATTGTCGAAATAAAGGATTTGTGGCCAGAAGCTTTGGTTCAGTTTGGATTTCTCAAAAAGGGAAGTATGATTTCTAGAGTACTATATGGCGTAGAGAAATGGATATATAAGAAATCTGATTCTATTATTTTTTCTTTTGAAGGCGGAAAAGATTATATTGAGGAAAAAAAATGGGTTGAAGCAATTCCACTATCAAAAGTTAATTATATTAATAATGGAATTGAATTGGATAAGTATATCTATAATCTTAAGAAGTTTAAATTGGAAGATGATGATTTGAATGATGACAGTTGTTTTAAAGTGATTTATGTAGGCTCTATAGGAAAGGCCAATGCCATAGATCAAATAATAGATGCAGCTGTAAAATTAAAGGAATATAAAGATATTAAGTTCTATATATATGGTAGCGGGAATTATTTTGACAAGATTAAAGATGATGTGTTGAAATATGATCTAGAGAGTGTTTACCTTAAGGGTAGGATAGATAAAAAATTTATACCTTATATCCTGAGTCAATCAGATTTAAATATCATTACTGGTGAGAAACTAGACATGTATAAATATGGAATAAGTCCAAGAAAATTATTAGATTACCTAGCATCAGGTAAACCTATAATATCTAGTCTAGTATGTGGATATGATGTTTTGGAAAAATATAATTGTGGTATGACATTGGAAAAAAATTTGCATGAAGGAATTCAAAAGTTTTACAATATGAAAAAATATGACTATGACGAATATTGTAATAGGGTATTAAAAGTTTCACAAGAATATGATTATGAAGTTTTAACAGAAAAATTAAATGATGTTGTTAATAACACACTAGGGGGATAATTATGAGTATTAGAGAAAATTTATTAAGAAAGATTGAAAATAAGACACTTAAAGTTGCTGTTATAGGATTGGGATATGTTGGTTTACCACTAGCCGTTGAAAAAGCAAAAGTAGGCTACAAAACTATAGGTTTTGATATACAAGATGAAAAAGTAAACATGGTTAATTTAGGGCAGAATTATATAGGAGATGTTGTAGATTCGGATTTGAAAAAAATAGTTGATGAAGGTATGATGTCTGCAACTACAGATTTTTCAGTAGTTGCAGAGGCAGATTTTATTGCGATTTGTGTCCCAACTCCACTGGACGAATTTCAACAACCTGATATTAGTTATGTTAGAGAATCGACAATTGAAGTTGCAAAACATCTAAAAAAAGGATCAATTGTGGTTCTTGAGAGCACAACATATCCTGGAACAACTGAAGAACTTTTGATGCCACTATTAGAAGAAGGTTCAGGTCTAAAATGTGGTGAAGATTTTTATCTAGCATTTTCTCCAGAAAGAGTTGATCCAGGTAATTTAGTATACAAGACTAAAAATACACCAAAAGTGGTTGGTGGTGTAGGAAAAGAAGCAACGGAAGTTGTAGCAGCAATGTATAGAAATGTCCTCGATGGTGATGTTTTTGAAGCATCTTCTCCAAAGATTGCTGAAATGGAAAAAATATTAGAAAACACGTATAGAAATATTAATATTGCTTTAGTTAATGAAATGGCAATTATATGTAATAAAATGGGGATAGATGTTTGGGAAGTAATTGATGCTGCAAGTACAAAGCCATATGGTTTTAAAGCTTTTTATCCGGGACCTGGAGTAGGTGGACATTGTATACCACTTGACCCTTATTATTTAAGTTGGAAAGCTAGAGAGTTTAATTATCATACGCAGTTGATTGAAACTTCAGGAATAATAAACGATAGTATGCCTGCTTATGTGGTTGAAAGAAGTAGTAAGATTCTTAATAGATTTAAGAAAGCGTTAAACGGATCAAAGGTATTAATATTGGGTGTTGCATATAAGCAAGATATAGATGATTATAGAGAAAGTCCTGCCCTAGAAGTTATTAAACACTTTGAGTTAGAAGGTGCTGAAGTTACATTTTATGATCCTCATGTTAGTGAGTATAAATACTCTGGAGAAGTAAAAGTGGGACTAGATAAAATCAGTTCAGATATTATTTCAGAGTTTGATTTAGTGGTTATAACAACTGCTCATAAAGATGTAGATTATGATATGGTTGAGAAAAGTTCGAAGGTTATTTTTGATACTAAGAATGCAATGAAGAATATATCTGATAGAGAAAAAATAGAGTTACTTTAGAGGGTGAGTTAATGGAGTTCACATTTGAAAGCTATAAAAATTTAGTAAAATTGTTAAAGGAAAAAGGTTATGAAATAGTTTCTTATAACAATATTGATTCAGTTGACAAAGGTGTTGTTATGAGGCATGATGTTGATTTTGATTTAGAAAAAGCCTTAGAAATGGCTAAAATAGAAAATGAAATTGGAATTTCGTCGACATATTTTGTTTTACTAACTTCAAATTTTTACAATGTATTTTCAAAGAAATCTAAGGACAGCATACTTAAATTACAAAGCCTTGGTCATGAAATAGGTTTACATTATGATGAAGAAGCTTATGTTTGTGACTCAATAGAAGATATTAAAGAAAAAATTAAATATGAAATTGATATTTTAAGTAATATATTGGGCAATCCAGTAGAATCAATTTCAATGCATAGACCTTCTAAAATGATACTTGAAAGGAATATTGAGTTTGAAAATGTAGTTAACTCGTACTCTAAAAAATATTTCGAGGCAATTAAGTATGTTTCTGATTCGAGAATGAAATGGCGTGAAGATGTAATTAGATTAATTGAAAAAGATCAGTATGATAAATTTCAAATATTGACTCATCCATTTTGGTATTCAAAGAATGATGAAGATATAAAATCAAAATTTGTTAAGTTCTTTAAGTTAAAAAGCAGCAAAATGTATGAGGAGTTAGATAAAAATTTTAGTAATATTCAAGATGTAATCATTAGGAGTGATGTAAAATGGTAAATGTGAAGGATATATTATCATTTTTATCTGAAAACTGTTTTGAATTTGAGTATGTAGAGAATAAAACGAATGTTATTCAAGGTTTTTCTTCTTTAAATAAGGCGAAGAATAATTCAATAGTTTGGATAAAAAATATTGAAAGATATGTGTTGCCGGATGATTTACAGTTATTGGTTATATGCCAAGAACATGAATTTAGCAATATGTGCTCAAACTATATTTTTTGTAATAATCCGCGAGAGATATATTTTGAAATATTAAAAGAATTTTTTGTCACAGATAAGAAGAGAGATACTATCGGTATAAATAGCGTTGTTAAGAGCAACGATATAGGACATAATGTAGCTATAGGGTGCAATTGCTATATAGGAGATGAAGTTGTTATTGGTGACAATGTAATTATTGAAAATAATGTTTCAATTGATAATAAAGTTGTTATTGGTGATAATACATCTATTTCTTCAGGTGTAGTAATTGGAAGTGATGGATATGGATATTACAAAACAAGTAATGGAGCTAATAAGAAAATCCCTCATTTTGGTGGAGTGTTAATCGGCTCAAATGTTGATATTGGTGCAAACACTTGTATTGATAGAGGAACTATAGATGATACTATAATTTCTGATGGTGTGAAGATAGATAACTTATGTCATATTGCTCACAATGTTATTATTGAGGAGAATGTTAATGTAATAGCACTTTCTATGATTGCTGGTAGTGTTGTCTTGAAAAAAAATTCTTATGTTGCGCCTTGTTCTGCAATATTGAACCAATTAACTGTTGGTAAGGATTCGCTAGTTGGTATGGGAGCTGTTGTGCTGAAGAATGTTGATAACAATACTGTAGTTGCTGGTGTACCAGCAACTGTAATTAAAAAAAATGGAGAATAATAATATGGATTTAAAATACGGAATTATAGGTTGTGGTAGAATATCTAGAAATCATATAGCTTCAGCAATTAAAAACAAGTTGGAAATAGTAGGCCTTTGTGATATAGATGCGTCACAAATTGAAAGTTTGAAAAATGATTTCGATGTTTTGAAAGATGTAGCTTGCTATAATGATTATACTGAAATGTTAAAGAAAGAAGATTTAGACTTAGTAGCCATTTGCACTGAGAGTGGTAAGCATGGAAGTATTGCTATAGATTGTATTAATAGCAGGATTAACTTGATTATAGAGAAACCAATAACATTGTCATTAGATGAAGCAGATGAAATAATAAGACTTTCGAAAGAAAATAAAGTGAAAGTTTGTGCATGTCATCAGAACAGATTTAATAAGTCTATTCAGAAAATTAGAAGTGCTGTTGAAAAAGGTTCTTTTGGAAAATTGCTTCATGGTACAGCACATATAAGATGGAATCGTGGAGAAAATTACTATAAACAGGCACCATGGCGTGGTACTTGGGAGCAAGATGGTGGGGCACTTATGAATCAATGTATACACAATATAGATTTGTTGAGATGGATGATGGGTTCGGAAATAGAAAGTGTCATAGGACTAACAGATAATATGATTCATGATTATATAGATGCTGAGGATTTAGGTTTGGCTCTTATTAAGTTTAAAAATGGTAGTTATGGTGTAATTGAAGGTACAACTAATGTTTACCCAAGTAATTTAGAAGAAACTTTATATATCTTCGGCGAAAAGGGTACTGTAAAAGCTGGAGGAAAATCAGTGAATTTAATTGAAGAATGGATGATTGCTGATGGAGTAGAAACTTTAGATGAAATAAAAGAAAAATATAATGAAGATCCTCCTAATGTATATGGCTACGGACATACTCCTTTATATAATGATGTAGTAGAAGCGATAAGAAATGATAGGGACCCTTATATAACTGCAAAAGATGGAAGGGATGCTTTGGAGTTGGTTCTTTCAATTTATAAATCATCCTCTGCAGGGAAACAAATATTTTTGCCAATAAATAATATAAGTACATTAGATTTTAGGAGCGAGAAGTAATGGATTATTTTGTACATGAAAGTAGTTATATAGATAAGGATGTATCTATAGGAGTTAATTCAAAAATATGGCATTTTACTCATGTTCAAAGTGGGGCAGTTATCGGTAATAACTGCTCCTTGGGGCAAAATGTAAATATTTCAAATAATGTAAGGATAGGAAATGGTGTCAAAATTCAAAATAATGTTTCTGTATATGAGGGCGTTGAACTTGAAGATTATGTGTTTTGTGGTCCGTCCATGGTTTTTACAAATGACATAAATCCTAGAAGCAAGTTTTCAAAAGGAAGATTGAATTATAAGAGAACTCTGGTAAGAGAAGGAGCTACTTTAGGTGCAAATTGTACAATTATATGTGGGAATATTATTGGAAAATGGTCAATGATCGCAGCCGGTTCTGTGGTTACGAATCATGTTAAGGATTATGCACTGATAGTGGGTGTACCAGGAAAACAAGTTGGATGGGTGTGTGAATGTGGAGAAAAACTTGAATCAAATTATACATGTTCAAGTTGTGAAAGAAAGTATACAATATTAGAAGATGACTCATTAATAAAAATAGAAGGTGAAAATTGTGGAGTTTAGAGATCTAAAAAAACAATACGAATATAATAAGAAAAATATAGATAATGCTATTCAAAGAGTTATAAATTCATCAAGGTTCATTGGTGGGTCAGAAGTTGAGAATCTCGAGAAAGAATTGGCTAATTACGTTGGTGTTGATTATTGTATAACTTGTGCTAATGGTACAGATGCTCTTAAATTGGTACTTATGGGATGGGGAATAGGACCTGGTGATGCAGTTTTCGTACCGAATTTCACTTTTTTTGCAACAGCAGAAGTAGTATCGAACTTAGGTGCAACTCCAGTTTTTGTTGATGTAGATAATCAAACATTTAATATGAAGCCATCAAGTCTTGAAGAAGCGATAAGAAATATTATTGAAGAAGGCGAGCTAAATCCAAAAGTTGTAATTCCTGTAGATCTTTTCGGTCTGCCTGCTAATTACGCTGAAATAGATAAAATTGCGTCTAAATATAATTTGTTGATACTTGAAGATGGAGCCCAAGGTTTTGGTGGAAATATAAAAGGTAAAAGGGCGTGTAGTTTTGGCCATGCTGCCACTACCTCTTTTTTTCCGGCTAAGCCTTTGGGATGCTATGGAGATGGCGGAGCGATTTTTACAAATGATAAGGCGTTAAGAGATTTGATCATATCTCTTAAAGTTCATGGTAAAGGTAAGGATAAATATGATAATGTCAGAATAGGTATGAATTCTAGGTTAGATTCAATTCAGGCGGCAATACTAAGAGAAAAGTTGAAAGTATTTGATGAATTTGAGTTATCAAGAATTAATGAAATTGCATCAATATATGATGACTTGCTTGGAGATTATATAAAAACACCTATTATTTCTCGTGGATATTATTCTAGCTATGCCCAGTATACTATAGTACTAGGTTCTAAAGAAGAAAGGGAACTATTTATTTCTGAAATGAAAAAAGAGATGATTCCTACAATGGTTTATTATCCAAGGGTGTTAAGTGACTTAGTTGTATACTCTAATAACAAGGAATATTGTAGTTTGGATGTATCAAGATTATTGTCGCAGAGAGTGCTTTCGCTACCTATTCATTCATATATGAATGAAGAAGAAGTTGAGAGAGTCTGCAGGGTTGTAAAAAAAGTGTTGGGATAACAACTTTGGTCTAAGAGGAATTATCCGAAATAAGTTTGAGTATAAGTAATTATATAATTTTGATTTTTATGTTTTTAATAAAATTATATTTAAAGAGAGATGGTGAATATAATAAATTATGCAACAGAGCTTTAGTTATATATTTATAAGGAACTTTTTATGAGTACTAGTAGGAGGTTTAAATGCGTATAGTACATATTATACCTGGAAATACTGCAATAACTGATGGATTCGATGAATTTATTAATAGTAAATTTGATAAGGAATCACATACGTTTATTGCTTTAAGAAAAAGTGATAAATTGATTCAGAGTAATACTATTACTATAAAAGATAAGTTTGATTTTATTGGTTTAGTTAGAATGATTTATCATATGAACTGTTGTGAAAAAATAATTATACATGGATTGTTTAGTATTCAATTGACAGCTATATTTTTTCTCCAGTCATGGATTTTAAAAAAAAGTTATTGGGTAATTTGGGGTGGAGATTTGTATCGATATTTGGGGCCTAAAAATAAGGTTAAAGATAAGTTGCATGAGTTAATGAGAAAATATGTGATAAAGAATATGGGGAATTTTATTACACATATTAAAGGAGACTATGAGTTAGTTAAAAAATGGTATGGATCAAAGGGAAAATATTATTATTCATTTACTTACGGTAGTAATTTATATAATGATAAAATTATAAATATTAAGGAAGAAGTTAATAATAAAGTTTGCATTCAAGTTGGTAACTCGGCAGATCCTAGTAATAATCATTGTGAAGTGTTTAATAAATTGAGAAAATTCAAGGATATGGACATAGAAATAATTTGTCCATTATCATATGGTGATAAAAAGTATGCAAGTAGAGTTATAAATTATGGTTCAGAGGTTTTTGGGGATAAGTTTAAGCCTATAATAGATTTTAAACCTATAGACGAATATTTAAAAATTCTTTCTAAAATAGAAATTGCTATTTTTAACCATAAAAGGCAACAAGCTATGGGAAATATCACTACTTTGTTGGGGAATGGTAAGAAAGTCTATATTAGGGATGATATAACAACTTGGGGTTTTTGTTTTGATCATAATTTAAAAGTTTACAGATCTAATGGAGACTTTAAAGAACTTTTTACGAAAATGGATTATGAGACTGTTCAGAAAAATATAAAAAATGTAAGTGAACAATTCACAGAAGAAAAATTGATAATGGATTTGAAAATAATTTTTGATTCTTAAAATAATTTGTTTAAGATTGTAGAATTTTAAGACGTTAATTAATATACGTTTAAGCGAAGCTACTAGATAATATTTGGAGGATAAATATGATTAGTTTTAATCAGCCACCTTGTGTTGGGAATGAAGAAAAGTATTTAAGTGAAGCAATAAGAATAAATCGAAAATTGTGTGGTGATGGAATTTATACAAAAAAATGCAATGAATGGTTTGAGAATGCTTTTGATATATCAAAAGTATTATTGACTACGTCGTGTACTCATGCCTTAGAGATGTCAGCTATTTTAGCGGATATTAAACAAGGAGATGAAGTTATAGCACCATCATATACATTTGTTTCCACAGTCAATGCATTTGTTTTAAGAGGTGCAACAATAGTTTTTGTAGACATTAGGCCTGATACTTTGAACATTAATGAAGAATTAATTGAAGATGCCATTACTGATAGAACTAAAGCAATAATACCGGTTCACTATGCTGGCGTTTCTTGTGAAATGGATAAAATAATGGAAGTGGCTCAAAAGTATAATTTAATTGTCATTGAAGATGCGGCTCAAGGTGTTATGTCGACATATAAAGGGAAGGCTCTTGGTTCTATAGGTGACTTTGGGACATATAGCTTTCATGAAACTAAAAATTATACTATGGGTGAAGGCGGAGCGTTGCTTATTAATAATAATATATATATTGAAAGAGCGGAAATTATTCGTGAGAAAGGAACAAATCGAAGTAAATTTTTTAGAGGACAAGTTGATAAATATTCATGGGTAGATATAGGGAGTTCTTATTTGCCTAGTGAGTTGAATGCAGCGTACTTGTATGCTCAGCTTGAGGAAGCTGAAACCATAAATAAAAATAGAATGGATATTTGGAATAGATACTTTAATGGGTTAAAAGGATTAAGTGATATAGGAGTCATTGAGTTGCCATATATACCTGAACATTGTTCACATAATGCTCATATGTTTTATATAAAATGTAAGGATTTGAAAGAGAGATCAAGATTGATAGAATTTTTAAAGGATAACGATATAAATGCTGTATTCCATTATATTCCGCTTCATAGTTCGCTTGCTGGTAAGAAATTAGGTCGTTTTAATGGAGAAGATAAATATACTACAAAAGAAAGCGAGCGATTATTAAGATTACCAATTTACTATAATTTAAGTGAATCTAATGTGGAAAAAGTTATAGAAAGTATTCATAGATTCTATAGTGAAATTGTAAATTAATGAGAAGTAAGTTCTAAAAAATTAGGTTTTTAGTTGTAATAATTTGAAATGCAATTTTTTTATTGTATATGTTTAAAAAGGAGAGTTCTATGAAGGGTATAATTTTAGCTGGAGGAAGCGGTACAAGGCTTTATCCTATAACAAAGGGAATAAGTAAGCAGTTATTACCTATATACGATAAACCTATGATTTATTATCCATTGAGTGTATTAATGCTTTCTAAAATAAGAGAAGTTTTAGTTATTTCGAATCCTGAGTATATTGATTTTTATAAAAATATCTTAGGTGATGGTTCTGAATTAGGAATGAGATTAGAATACAAAATTCAAGAAGAACCAAAAGGTTTAGCAGAGGCATTTATTATTGGAGAAGACTTTATTGGAAGTGATTCTGTTTGTCTAATACTAGGTGATAATGTATTTTATGGACAAGGATTTGGTGCTAAATTAATGGAAGCTTCAAGTTTAGATTCAGGTGCACTTATTTTCGGATATTTCGTTAATAATCCTGAAGAGTTCGGTGTAGTAGAGTTTGATGAAAATTATAACGTAATTTCTTTAGAAGAAAAGCCAAGTGAACCGAAATCTAAGTATGCTATTCCGGGATTGTATTATTATGATAATTCTGTAATAGAGAAGGCTAAAAATTTAAGACCTTCAGATAGGGGGGAGTTAGAAATAACGGATATTAACAAACTATACTTGTCGGAATCCAATTTAAAAGTAGATCTTTTGGGAAGAGGTTTTGCATGGCTGGATACTGGAACTTATGATGGTTTAGCTGATGCGTCGGATTTTGTAAGAACTATTCAAAAGCGAACAGGTTTGTTTATTTCATGTATTGAGGAAATCGCTTATAGAAATAATTGGATAACAAGAGAACAATTGATTAAATTAGGTGAAGCAAATAATAAAAATGAATATGGTAAATATTTATTAAGTCTAGGTATATAAAATACATTTATTAAAGAGGTGTAGTTGTGAAAACATTACTAGTGACAGGCGGAGCGGGTTTTATTGGAAGTAATTTTATAAAATATATACTAAATAAATATCCTGATTATAAAGTAGTTAACTATGATATTTTAACTTATGCAGGGAATATTATGAATTTGCAGGATATTGAATCTTTTGATAATTATGTTTTTGTAAAAGGTGATATTAGGAACAGGGAAGCTGTAAATCAGGTGTTTAAATCCTTCGATGTTGATATGGTTATTAACTTTGCTGCAGAATCACATGTTGATAGAAGTATTGAGGATCCAGAAATTTTTCTTAAAACTAACGTTTTGGGAACTCAAGTTCTTTTAGATATAGCAAAAGAGTATTGGAAATCAAATAAAAATGATAAGTATTGTAAAGAGTTCAAAGAAGGTGTAAAATTTCTTCAAGTATCTACAGATGAGGTTTATGGGTCCTTAGGTGAAACAGGTTTTTTTAAGGAGACTACTCCATTAATGCCAAATAGTCCTTATTCTGCATCAAAAGCTAGTGCGGATATGATAGTAAGAGCCTATCATGAAACCTTTGGAATACCAGTTAATATTACTAGATGTAGTAATAATTATGGACCTTATCAATTTCCTGAAAAGTTGATTCCTTTAATGATAATTAATTGTATTGATGGAAAAGATCTTCCTGTTTATGGTGATGGTATGCAAATCAGAGATTGGTTACATGTTAGTGACCATTGTAGTGCAATTGATGCAGTACTTCATGATGGTAAAATAGGTGAAGTATATAATGTTGGTGGAAATAATGAGAAGGCGAATGTTGAAATAGTAAAAAAAATTCTGAACTATACTGGAAAATCTGAAGACTTAATTAAATATGTAAAAGACAGACTTGGGCATGATAGAAGATATGCGATAGATAATACTAAAATTTCTAGAGAATTGGGATGGAATCCTTTGTATGTGTTTGAAGATGGTATTGAAGAAACTATTCAGTGGTATTTATCAAATTCTGAATGGTTGCTGAATGTTCTTTCGGGTGATTATGTAAAATATTATGAAAAAATGTACGATGAATCTATGTAATTGTCTTTAGAAATCTGTATAATAGCATTTTGAAGGGATTGTGATAGTGTGAAGTTGATAGAAGCCTTATGGGAAAAAGAAAATTTAGGATTGAAAGTATTAGAAATTCAGTATGAAGAAGAAGATACGTTAGATTCTAAAGTAAGTTATGATAAATATGAGTATATCCTAGCAAGAGTTCCAGCTGGTAAGGTTGATATAGTTCACAAGTTGGAAAAAGAAGGGTTTGTATTTTTAGAAACTCAGTTAAATATTATAAAAAGAGTTAGAGAAATTGAAAATGAGAGCAGATTTACAAAACGGTTAAGTAAAAATATAGAATATGTTAAGGTAGAAGATCAATTGGTATTTGAATCAGTTATGAGCAAAATTGATGATGACTTATTTAGTACTGATAGGATTTCTTTAGATCCGATGTTTAATAAATCGATTGCAAACAAAAGATATAAAAATTGGATAAAAACAGAATTTAAAAAGTCATCTTCAGAAATTCATGAAATACGTTATAATTCAGAATCTATAGGTTTTTCGATGATGAGAATTGAGGGTGAAATCATGCATGTATTATTAGCTGGACTCTACAGTGACTTTAAGGGAAGTGGATTAGGATTTACTATTATTAATGAACCCTTAAAGCTTGCTAAAGAAAAAAACTTGAAATTTGTAGAAACAAATATATCGTCTAATAATATAGGTGTTTATAGGTTATATATGAGCTATGGGTTTAATATTAAAAGAGTAAATTATGTGATGCGAAAAGTTGTTGATTAATATTATGATTAATTGTTCCTTGTTCTAGAAAATCATAAAATAGACATATAAGTTATATATTTTGATAAGAATTTTATAAATGAAATATTAAATATATAGGTGTAAAAAGAGAATATAGATGGTGTGATAGTTGTTACAAAAATGTGTGAGTGTATTATGTATATTAAAAGAAATATTATATTTAAATGCTATAATGTGATTTGATGTGAACTTTGGTTTTCAGGATTTATTTATTGAAGGAACATAGTGAGTCAGTCTATTAGTTCAAGCACATGCAGTAAAATTTTATTTGCTGTATAGATACTATGAAAAAGGAAGTTTCTCATGAAGATAAATCAACTGTTGTAATTATTATCGACAGTGTAGTGTCGATTGAAGTCTTAAAGAGTGGATATAAAAAACAATCATATTTTGTAAGCTTTAGACAGTGCTTAGGAACTTGATAATAACATTAGAGAGATTTAAGAGTAGCTAAAAAGTGATAGTATTAAAATGGTGAATAAAGAGGATAGGATTGAATAAGTATTAATAACTTATATATGAATGGATTGGGAATACTTATTTAAAGTTGATTAATAGCATGGAGGGTGTAAGTATGGAAAAATTATTGGAAATACTAAATAGTATCAATGAAAAGAAGGGAAATGATATTCTTAAAGAATTAAATTCCAGTATATCTTTAAGAGAAGATTTAAAATATGATTCGTTGGATTTAGCAGAATTAACTGTTCTTATAGAGGATGAATATGATATAGATATTTTTGAAGAAAAAATAGTTTATAACTTGGGTGAAATAATGGATATGCTGAAGGGT
>JAOARG010000059.1 GCA_025210655.1 Bacillota bacterium | reverse complement strand
GTGATATCAATGGGTAAGACTACAGGAATTAGAAAAGCTTTAAATGGGTTAAGAACAGCCTAAAAAGAGAATAAGAGCGATTATGTTAGACCAAGGGATTTTTGTACGCTTTTAAAACCCATAATAAATTGACACGATCATTGGAGCGTTTTAATTTAATATTTATTAGCTTGTATGATAAAATAAAGCTGGAATATGCAGTAATTGAGGAGGTTTATTATGAAATATAAATGTCTAGTATTAGATCATGATGATACGGTTGTAAGAAGTACTCCTGATATACATTATCCATCTTTTGTTGAATCTATGAAGGAGCTTAGACCTGATATTGAGCCTTATACTCTTGAGGAGTTTGTTTCTTATTGTTTTGAGCCTGGATTTCATCCTTTATGTAGGGAAATATTGAAGTATAATGATGAGGAAATGAAGAGGCAGCAGGAGGTATGGAGAAAGTATACTGGAAGTGTTGTTCCTGATGTTTATGATGGTTTTGTTGAACTAATAAAGAGTTTTAAAGAGCAAGGTGGATATATATGTGTGGTATCCCATTCCGAGAAGGAAAGGATTCTTAGGGACTATGATGAGAAGATAGGTATTGTTCCTGATTTGGTATTTGGATGGGAAGCAGAGGAGTGGCAAAGAAAGCCTAATCCTTACCCTCTTGAGGAGATAATGAAAAGGCTTAAGCTTAAAAGTGATGATCTTTTAATGGTGGATGATTTAAAGCCAGGTCTTGATATGGCTAGGATCTGTAATGTAGACTTTTGCTGTGCTGGATGGTCACATATGATTCCAAGTATTGTGGAGTTCATGTCTGATAAATCAGATTATTATTTCAGTAAAATAGATCAGTTGAGTAATTTAGTATTGTAGTATTGTAGTATTTTGGTGGAGTTAAAAGTATGAAAAATAATTATAATTTGTATTTGATACTGGCAATGGTTATTTCTACAGGTATAAGTCTAATAAACAGATTTGTGACTCCTTTACATGATGCTTTTGCCTTTCTAGGAGGACTTATTTCTTTAGGACTACTATTTCAGTATTTCAATGTGAAATATTGTAGAAAATAAGAAGAGAAAAAGACTATTTTCAATGATTTTGAAAATAGTCTTTCTCTTTTTTGATAAAACGCTGTGAGGAATTACTTATTTGTTGATAACGAATGAGTTGAAGAATCCATCTCTTTCGTCTTTGAACTTATCCCAGTTTTTTTCGTCAGCCATGTACTGCATCTGGTATAGTGTACCTTCGATGATCACTATATGTCCTTCGATGATTAGTGTTGGTCCTTCTGGAGTTGCGATAGTACATTTAAAGCTCTTAGCTGGAGTATCTAAAATAGTGATATCTGTTATTTCACCTTCTCCGCCGTTAATGTTTCCTAAAGCACCATTTGCTGAGTTTGTAAGTACTGTATCTAGGTCATCAGCTAAAACTTCTTCTGGCATTACAGTTGTTGTAAAAGCTTGCATTGAAGTCTTTCCTTCAAGCATGTATGTATCTGTTAATTGCTGACCGTATGGTGATTCTACTGTGAAACTATCAACTGTAGGTTCTCCAGGAAAAGCTACTGTGAAGTTTTTTCCCTCTGGTGTAAATGTCTTAAGCTCTGCTTTTGTAGCCTCTGCAGATCCGCACCCTACAGCTAAACTTGATAGAAGTAAGCATACTAGAGCTAAAATAAGTTGTTTTTTCATAATAATGTCTCCTTTTGATAAATATTAGGTAAAATACCTACTGTAGTATATTTCATTATTCACAGAGAATCAACACACAAAACCTTAAATAGGAAAAATTTCCTATAATAATAGGACTTGGTATGACTAATTAAATATTTTTTGTCAAAGAAATTTATTATAAAGGGTAGTAAAATTATTATTAGTATATGCATTGCTTATTATAAGTTTATATATGTAAGACATAATTTTAGGGGGAAAAGTTAAGGAGGTTATCATGGAGAGTCAGTATATATTATTTAGCTTGAACCAAGCACATTATGGAATACCAATTGAGTATATTAGTGAAATAGCACCATATAATGAAATCACAGTAATACCTAAATTGCCACATAATATAAAAGGAGTTGTAAGCTTTAGGGGGAATATCATACCTGTAATTGATATTGAAAGAGAATTTGGATTGAAGGATAGTATATATGATGAAGAGGATAGCAGATTGATTGTACTAAGTTGCAATGATACTGAGTTTGCTATTCAGGTGGAAAGTGCATCTGAATCAATATGTATTGGGGATGAGTGTATTCAGGATAGCTCAAATATAGCTTTAGGTTTTCAAAGTGAGTACATAAAAGGTATAGGTGTAAAGGATAGAAAATTGATATTCATTTTAGATATAGCTAATCTTATTAATTAAATGACCTTATTCTGACAAGTTTTAAGCAATATGATATTCTATAGTTGACTAAGGATAAAGAGGAATAAATCATATTTCTTTTTTATCAGAAAGGTTGATTTTATGAGAATAGGTGAATTTGCAAAGAAAAATGATGTTAGTATAGATACCCTTAGGCACTATATGGATTTGGAATTAATTGTGCCTCATAAAAAAGGATCGTATTACTATTTTGGAGAAGGGGTTCAAAAGAGTTTCGATAAAATAAATGAGCTTAAGGGCATGGGATTTACCCTAAAGGAAATAAGAAATATTTTTTTATATTCTACTTTGGGAAATTTACGACATGAGGAAAAAAGAAATTTTTACAATAGTGTTTATAAAGAGAAGTTGCTAAATATTGAAAAAGAGATTGAGAGCTTAAATAATTCAAGGGAAAGTATTTTACATAAATTAGATGAAATAAGGAATAAGGATTTTGGGGATGAAAAAACGTATGGTTTAGATATAAGTAATTTGGAATTATTCTCTTGTAGTGATTGTGGTGCTAGTTTTAAAATAGAATCTGCTAATATAGAAAATAATTTGATTACTAATGGTCGGTTGTCATGTGGATGTGGAAAGAATCTTATTATAGAAGATGGGATTCTTATATATGGCGATAATGAAAAAGCATTTGTAGATTTGGATTTTGAAAATGTTGGTGAATACATTGAAAAGACTGATGATGAATTTTTGGGAAATCTCTATAAGAATATAAAATGGATAAGGGAAAATGTAGATTTTTCTGAACTGAATAATGGACTTATTGTTGAACTTGGTACTGGTTTTGGATTTTCGATTAGAAATCTTCTTGATAAGATTCCAGAGAATTCAACTTATATAGCAGTGGATCATAATATAAATAAACTTAAGTATATTAAAAGTGTACTCGAGAAATCTTGTGTTGAGAGAAATATAATTTTTTTATGTTGTGATTTTAAGGAGATCCCTTTAAAAAAGAAATCAGTTGATTGTATTTTAGATTTTGTTGGGAGCACATCATATGGATTTGAGAGCAGTGATTTCCTTATGAATATTGTAGATAAATATAGCAAGGATCAAGCTATTTTAATTGGAAGCTATTTCTTGTTTGCAAACTTTATGCCTGATGGAAATATAGCTAAAGAGAGTAGACATATTTTTACTTTCGATTGGATAAGTCCTGAGATAGAGAAACTGGGATATATTAAAAAATCGGATTATAAATCAGGATATATTAATAATAGTTGTGAATTTGAATCCTTTTTTGTTAAGGGTGAGAAGATATATTCTTATCTTTATTATGGGGGGAAGGGAAAGTCATTATAAGCTGCTAGCTTATAATGACTTTCGTCTAGGGCTAAAGCATCTAGGAGTTCACTTTGTTCATATCTAGGTGAGAATGTATCACGGCTAATTCTAATCTAGGGAAATTGATACTCAATTCATCCAAGGATATTTTCCATAAGGAAAAATTACTTAAATAAGACCCAAGTTGAAGTCTGGCCTGTCAGAAAAAACCATCTAATATATGGCCTGACTTGCCATGTAAGGGCGCATCTCTTACTGAAAAATCACTCCATATGCTTGTCACAGCTCTACGGACAGGAGCGACTTGAACTGTGGTCTTGACCTTCCGAACTAGGACCAACGACCAACGAACTACGGATTTATAAAAGTCTGGCTAGTAAGGTTGTTGTCTAGGGCTAAAGCATCTAGGAGCTCACTTTGTTCATATCTAGGTGAGAATGTATCATGGCTAATTCTAATCTAGGGAAATTGATACTCAAT
>JAOARG010000008.1 GCA_025210655.1 Bacillota bacterium | reverse complement strand
CTTACCATTTTCATAATCTGTCCATCTTTCTATTTCTTCACTTTCAGATTTAGCTACTTTATATGATAATTTTGCATCAGAAATATTTTTATATCCACTGGATGTAGGTCTTTGTGCTTTTATGGAAAACTCTACATCATTATAAATTTCATTAACCACTTGATCTGAAATCAATCTGATCTTAGGTCTATCCTCTGACATCCAGTTTACTATTGCTGTAAGTACTGTTTTATTTCCTGCTTGGTCAGTCAAGATAAAATCAAATTCTCCGTTTTGAGCAAAGTCATGACTTTCAGTATTACTTTTTACATTTTCACTAACATTGTCTTTAATATTAGTAAGTTCTGCCCTTACTGTTGCCTCAGCCACACCTTCTGACTCCTCTGGTGTATAAACTATCTTAGCTGTAGGAGCTGTAACATCATAAACGGCCTCAACTTTGAATGCTTTTTCTGTCGCAAGACCTATATTGTCCTCAATCTTTATATAGAAGACTTGCTTATCTTCTTCTATCTCTTGTAAATCAATATTTATTATCTCTTCATCTGATGAAAACTCTCCACGGTCTACTTCATTTGTACAATTCTCATCATCATAAAGAACGTAATTGTATTCCTTGTCATTACTTATTTCCTTACTTAAAGTAATAGCTACTTCAGGCTTATTTATATAAATAAGTTCATCTAAATCTATAGAAAACTGTTCAAGTATTGGTCCCTCTGAAATACTATAAACTTCTGAACATACACTAGTAATATTTCCGTATACATCTACTGCCTTTACATGTAAGTACCACTGACCAACTGTAGCCAAACTAGGTGTATCAATTGCGAAGTTAGACTTGTTCTTACCACTTAGATCAAATGTTTCATAATCATCTGGTGCATCTTTACTATCTGACCACTGATAATAAAGTTCTTCTACTCCACCATCATCTGTAGCTAAAACGTGTCCTACTACTTCTTTATACTGATTATCAACAGTGTTATCATACTCAAAACTTACACTTGGATATCCGCCGTTATCAAGTACTAAATCCTGAACTTTTAAGACTTCATTTCCATTGATATCATTAGCGAAAACGTGTAGGAATGTGTATCCATTTAAGGCTTCCTCATCCCATTCATTTGTGTTTAATATTGCTTCCTTTTTCGTTAGATCTCCATATTCTTTGTCGTCAAAAGGATCATAGTCTTCTGGAAGATCTGGAAAATCCAGAGGAAGTGTTTTCCATATAGGATCATCTAACTCCCTTGTCATATTACTTTTACTGAAGTAATACTTATAATCTCCTAAGACTGAATGCTCATCATCAACAACAACCTTGACTTCATGATTTTTAAGTGGGGTATCAAAAGCTCCACTCATAGATTCAAATGTCACATTAGGAGCCTCTTTATCAAATTTGAAGGGCTCTGACACAATATAGCTTTCATTGTCCGCCTCATCATAGGCTCTAATAAGAAGATAATTATCCCCATGCTCCCTAACATCAAATTCTGGTATAGGAACATTTGATATTTTATAAGAATCCAGTGCTTGTCCAGATTTCCAATTAGAATTAGATTCTCTTAATATTTCATATGTGTCTGTTCCTTTAGTATAAATGTCATCACTATCTATATCTTTTTCAGCTAATGGAGGAATCCATCTATACTCCCATTTTTTAAAACCAGAGAGTTCTTCTTCTAATAACTGAAAAGAAATATCTATATCCCCAACATATTGAGCTGTACCCATTGGTTCCATAGCTATATTCATAGGTGTATTATCTAAAGAAATCTTTTCTGATGTCTGCCAATTTTCATTTCCAGAACGATCCTTCATATAAGTATGAATATAAAAATCACCACTTATCTCTCTTCTGCCACCGATGATAACATCAGTAGCAGTACCTGGAATATACTCTTCTATTTCATAAGATTTTTCCTTAGTTACAGGATTATATTTTTGGTCATATATTTTATAAGGCTCTACACCTAGATACAAATCATCATCAATTTCAATATTTTTCAAATTATCTATATTAGTATATGTGCCATCTTCAGTTATCGTGTATGGATAAGTAATCCTTCCTATTTGAGAAGCACTTAAAGGTCCATTAGTAGGATGATTTGGATCCTTGCTAATTACATAGTAAAACTTTCCACCCTCAGGCATACTTCCCGTTTCTATAGGTATCATAACAAGATTTTGATTTTGTTTATACTCTTCATTTGAATCATAAGTAAACTCAACTTTTGGCTTTATCGTATCAATAAAAATTGTACGATTTTCTCCACCAAATGGCATTTTAACATTATTGAAATTTATTGTATCAAACTTATCGTTACCTGTATTTTTCATAAGAGCATAGTTGCCAAAATCATCATGGATAGCCATTTTTTTAGACATTTCAAATACCTGATTGTAATAAGCTTCTGTTTTAGGATTAGCTGAAATGGTATGCTTTAAATCAATGGTATTTTTATCTTCATCACTATCAATAATGTATTTGTAGGTAATCCAATCATCCTTAGTATATCCATCTGATTGATGATTGAATATTTCACCTCTACCACCATTCTCATAAGGAAAATAACCATCTGAGTCAACTGTTGCACTCTCACCGTCACGTAGGTTTCCTAACTTAACTTTAAGAATTACTTCATCCCCTACATTCAAAAAAGGTCCATCGCCATGACTGTCATTGTTTCTTACAACAGAGTATACTACTTCTGTTATCTCAGGTGGATCGCCATCAAGATTTACATTGTAATCCTTTACATCTGTATATTCATGATCCTCTGCCTTATCTTTTGTAAATTCGTTTCCAAATTTATCAACAATAGAAAATGTCGATAAATCCTCAAGGAAAGTTCCTTTACCACAAAGCTCTAGCCTTGTTTCATCATCTATGACCTTATCGTCATCCGTTTTTCTTCTCTCTGCCCTAGCATAATCACCATATTCTACGGTATATCTAAAAACAATAGAGTCATCACCTTTTTTAGCATAATACTTGAAACTTCCATTAATGGTATCATTCAAAGACAGATTTGTCCTAATGAACTTCTTCTTATCTTCATTAAAATCTATAGGCTCGTCAAATTTTACAACCATATCAAAATAATCCTTGTCCCCTGTATAGCTTAGTTCCTCTGAGCCATCAGAAATTTGACTGCCTTCTTCCCAATCATCATAGTACTTAACAGATTCAACTTTTGGAGGCACTACATCAACGATAGCAAACTGAAAATATACCTCCCTAACATAATACTCATCTAAATGATCTCCTGTACAGTTCATATTTAGTTTAAGGTCATCAACATGTTCTAATTTTGTCTTCCCTTTACTTTCATAATACCAATTACTTGGAATATCGCCACTGTACTTACCAGCAGTCTCATCTGTTTCACTATGGCAATATTTATGATAGTCATGGTCCCCAACATCTAGATGGGTCCAATTTTTTCTCTCAAAATCATCTATTCCTAAATATAATTCGAATAAAGTATTCTCTGATTCTCTAGCTTCAAAAATTACTCTATAATATATTTCATAGCCAGCATCTTGGTACTCCATCATTTTATTAAAAGTACTAGAGCTAAAAGACCACCTTTTAGGACTATTCCATCTTTCGATCTTTTCGCTTTTTTCAAAGTAACGTTCTTCATTCCATTTCCAATTACTAGAGTTTCCTCCCTTGCTAATTTTAAAATCACTCTCTATTTGCCCATAACTATCAAGTGGAATACAAACAGTAAACATAGCAATAGAAATAAATAGTATACATATTGCTTTAAATTTTGTAATTCTCTTCATAATATCTTACATACTAAAATAATTTAGTATATCCCCCTTTCCAAGACTAGTTCATTCAATACACCAATTTTTCATCCACTAAAAACATCAATATTCGCTAGATTATCCTCTCCCAACACTAATACTAAAATCACTGAAATGCAAAATACTATCCCATATAAAACCTTTTGATGAATTTTTATAGCATAGATTTGCAGACGATTATTTAATTATTTCATTTTCATATATACACCCAGTTGAATATTTTTTTGTCATTGTATTTTTGAAATCACAATTAATACTATACCATATTTTTCTCAACAAATTCTCAACATTTTCTATAGGGAATTTTGCCTATTTTTTTCGGGATAGAAGGCATAAAAATAGATAGGGATTTAATAACCCCTATCTATTTTTCATCTAATATATTGCATTTAATATTTCGCTATATGCCCAATGATCTTTGCTTACATCACTAAATGGGTTCTTAACACTGCTTGTATCTGCATGTCTATTAAGAATATTGTTTACCATAGTTACTACTTCTGCTCTTGTTGCATAACTTCGTGGGTCATACTTGCCCTTAAATCCATTTACAATACCTAGTCTATAGCACTTCATAATCGAGTCCTTAGCCCAACTATCATCAATATCACTGAATCCTCCATGTCTAAATGAAGCACTTCTTTCTGGATTTATTATTCTTG
>JAOARG010000007.1 GCA_025210655.1 Bacillota bacterium | reverse complement strand
TTACCCCTCTTACCACGAGCCTTTTCAGGAGCGTTCTTCAGAGTTACTGCAATTACTTGTGATAAGAATCCTTTATCTGTACCACTATCGAGGTCTTTATAACCTGAGATCTTATGTGTCTCAGTATCTTTTACACGTCTCTTTTTCCAAGGAGTATGCTTATCTACCCAGTCAATAGTATCCCAGGTCTTGTTCATAAGTCCATCCTTTACAAGGTATTCACTCTCAGATGCAATACCGTATGACTTAGCTTTAGGGAAGAAGTGATATACCCACGCTCCAACAGCACCACCTTTAAACGAGTAACCACGTCCCCTAGTTTTTAACACAGTTCCGTACTTACCTTTTCTTTTAGCCTGTTCCACGTAATGGAAATACAGGTAGTCCATATCCCATACGTCAGCGAAGTTTTCTACACGTTCAGCCTCTTCAGCATCCTCAAAGTTGAAGTCAATTTCAAACTCATCCGTTTCATCCTCATCATCTTGATTCAATTTCACAACCGTCATAATTGGTGAATAATTCAGGTAGAAGTAGTATGTACCTGGAATCCATTCCCCATCTGACTCGCGCGTGTATCCTTGTATACACCTGCGTCTCTCTTCCTTCCAGAACTTCTGGTATTCAGAGTTAGGGTGTCTTGACGGATAATGATGAGTATAAGTCTTGTGTTCTTGGAAATAAAGAGCTGCTGGTCTAAAGTAGTCCATATCCTCTAAGATATGAGGATTCTCAATGTCTACCTTAATACGACCCTTTTTATCACGCTCTAATTGATGCGCCTTTTTTCTATCAGGCGACACCATATTGGCAATAAACTTAATACTAGAAAGAGCCTCCACAAGCTCACCCTTTACATAAGGGTGTAACTTGCCAAGAAGCTCTCTAGTTAATTCTGTCTGTCTATCGTTATGAACCACTGATTGTGTCTAATAAGTCGTCATCTGGATCTTCAAACATTCCAACTTCACCACCACCACGAATACGACTATCTTCAGCTTGCTCTTTCTTAACGATGTCTTCAAGCTTCTTGAGACCACTTACAGTCTGTCCCATTTCGTTAATAGTCTTTTGTATCGAGGTTGGATTATGGATAAGTTTGCCATTACGATCCCTCTCTTCAATATCTACATTATGAAGAAATGACTCAATTTTTTCAATACCTACACGGGCAGCTGCTAGAAGTTTCATAGAGAGAGTTTGCTGTAGTCTATCATAGAACTCACACGCTTCTCTCACTTTGTCATCTAGCTCCCATTTCTCTTTTGAAATCACAATTTTCCTAACCTCTTCAGCTCTAGTTTTAAAGTCTAAGATGTCAGCAAATTCAGATTTCCAATCCATTACAAAGTACACAAATGAAAGTTCTTCAATTGCGTTCTTCTTAGTTTTGGATCTATCTCTATCCCACAAAGCCTTGAACGGTTTTAACGTCAAGGCTTGGGGATGAAATGTTACTACGTTATCTTTTAACTGGAATAATTCCATTTATACTTTATCTTGTTCACCTTCTGCAAACACGTAGTGAATAAGTCTATCAGTAACTAGTGCTACTGGTTCAGTCTCATCATTTCCGTCTTTTACAGATAGCATTACAGGTTGCACTTTGCTTCTTTCAAAACCTGACCAGTCTACTAGCACAGCATCACCAACTTTAACCTCTTTAACTAGAGGTCCTACAGCCACTACTTTTTGAATTGGCATTACACTACCTTCCTTATTGATAGTCTCAATAAGTGAGTGTTTACCTTTAGTCCTAGTTGTAACAGCAATTGCATTGTACAAAAGCTTACCTTTAAGAGTTGGTACTTTGTAAGTGTCAGTTGCAGGCGTATCCTTACCCGTAATCAATGCGGGTTTAGTTTCTTTTTTCTTAGCCATTTTATTCTTCCTTTATATTAATAATTTACAAATATACTAATTTTTTTCTTTATTATCCTCAAGTTCCTTTAATTTCTTTTTAATATAAGGCGCATTAGGTTTATAATGAAAGATCCCTAGATTGATAAACCTGAAGTTTTTAAACTCATCAGGGTTTTGCCAATCGTAGGATTCTATCTCTCTTCTAGTAAACCTAAAGGGGGATTTGAGTATTTCTCTAAGTACTTCCTTTTTTATCTTATACTTAAGATGTAAGTTGTGGATTATCAACTCATGTTCATCCATCTATCTGAAAATTATAAATTAATCTAAATCTACCCTGATCGTCAAATTCAGGTATGAAATGTTGAGGTATAACATTGTTAATAACTGCTTTCTTCTTCCTAAGTCCAGTCAAGACATTTTGAAGAGTATAGTCCTCTATGCCCAATTCTTCTCTTATCTTAAGCTTCGTATCATAATGAAACACTTTATCCCATCTATCTTTGTCAAGTTTAAAGTTAGGTTTGTAAGTTTCATTATAATAGAGAAGGAGTGCCAAAACACTCGCCTCTCTATCAGTTAGCTTGTTGAACGGTCTTGTAAGTAAAAGATAGTTATTAAAGGCTACTCTTAGAGGTACTTTAATATTAACTACTTTGTTCATTTTCGAAATTCCCTTTTATATCAACTTGTGATAAAAAGTTCTGAAGGATTTCATCAAAATCATCTTGATTCTCTTCATCAATAGAAGACATGTCTACACTTACTGTGCCATTAGACATAACCTTATATTCAATCCCTACTTGACTTAGTTTATCACAAAGTTCTCTTCCTAATTCAGTTTTCATAGTACGGTTTTTCCAATTGTGAGTAATATAATTCCAATACCCATTGTTAAGGCATATAACAAATATAAGAATTTTTTCACTTCCATCCTAACGAGTCTTGAAGCTTTATAGATCATACGATCTGTCCAAGCTGTCGAGTTCTCATCAAATGCGTGGAATAACTCACGTTTTAGTCCTAAGTCTGCGCATACATTCACTCCAAATGTTCTCAACGCCCACAGTATAAACCCCAAGCCTATTAGAGCCATCCAGTTGAAACCAGTCAATAGAATTGCAGGTATAGCGATAGCGGCTGAGTCAAAGATTACGCTAGCTTTCTTTCGTGCCTTGTTAGCAGCTACAGATTCTTCACCTCTACCTCGTTTTGGTTGCGTAGCCCATACATACCTATTAAAGTAATACTCCGCAATACTCCTAGCTGCTACTTGCAGCAATAAAATCAATACAATAATTGTTGTTAACATTTTCTCTACTTTTTATCAAATATTTCAATAATCTTCTTAACTACAGGGTCTCGGTGGTTTTCTACCAACTCAGCCAAATACATCTCTTCAATCTCATCTGTAATTTCGATAAGTCTGTTAAACCCTGATGTATTCTTTCTCTTGAGCTGTACCTGGTCTTTATCACCAGTGAATACCATAACAGAGGTCTTCCCTAGTCGAGTAAGTAGCATCTTAATCTGTTCAGAGGTACAGTTCTGCGCTTCATCAATAACTACAAACTCATCTACAAAAGTTACCCCTTGTACATACTGAAGAGGTAGCATACGAATATTACCTTCCTTGAATTCCTCTTCAATTTTATCTTTACCATACAACATGTTCATATTCTCAGTAATTGGTATCATCCAGTGTGACATCTTATCATAAACGTCACCTGGCATAAACCCAATATCCTCAGAAGCTACTGTAGGTCTTAGGATAGTAATCCTATCATACTTACGCTTTAGAAATTCACTAAGCGCAGTGTTTACTGCTAGGAAAGTTTTAGACGTACCAGCTACTCCAGTTAGAATAGAAACCTTATGGTTAATAATCTGTTCTTTTACTAGTTTTTGAGATTCTGTAAGTTGAAGCTTTAATTTTACTTCATTCTTAGGAACTCTCTTAGTCATATTACTTTTTGCCATCCTTTACGTAAGTTTTACCTTTATCTCCAGTTATTAAATCAATTGTTTCTTTAGACACATGCTTATATCTTCCTTTAGCATATTCTTTTAGTATTTTGTTGGTAAGTTTCATCCTTTGCTTATATTCTGCGAATGTCTCACCTTCTAGCCTCTTTTTAGAGAGGGTCATCAGTCTTTCGTTCGGAGTCATCATTTTTATCCCACATTTTAATTACTAACAAATAAGTACCAGTAGTTGATACTTCAATACTCTCTTCGGAGTGATAATTCTTAGCATCTTCACCCAGAAGATCTTCAGCTATAGCATTCATTCCTTGCCATTCAAGAGATGTAGCCAATAAGTCATCCATCTCCATGAATTCGTATGTTATAGTATTATCAGGCTCCCCTCTACTCATCTTCTGCGTCAGATAAGAAATCATCACCGCTATGCGTCAGGTAGGCATCAATACTTGTAGTTGCAGTGAAGTTAGTTACTCCACAGCTTCCACAAATAGTATTCCCACTAGCATCCTCTAGAATGTGAAGGGAGTTACAAGCCAAGCAGTACTCTACTGGCTCGTCATTGTAATCTTTTTTTATATTATCCATATTATTTGTCTTTTTTATTAACTTCTATTTTCTCACCATCGTAACCCATTCCTATGGCTCGATTACCTGTTATTGGTGTGTGAATACTAGCTTTCATCTGCTCTATATGTTCTTTCAAGCTATTTTTCTCAGCAGAAAGTTCAGCAGCTCTATTTTCATACCACCTCACTTTATCAAGTTCTAGTTCAAGACCTTGACCTGGCTTTTTACCCAAACGCATTCTATACTTAAATGCATTCATGTAACAAAACATCATGTAATTCTGTTTACCAAACACATCAATCATCATGTCTTGTACCTCTTTGTACCCTTCTTTATAATGACTTGGGTTAACGTAGTCATACTCCTTAGCATCTTCATTAATGTTATCCATTCTTCTCAATTATTAATTCATATCCATTTTTATTCTTAATAAACCCAGTTACAGTTCCTTCCATTAACATGATACT
>JAOARG010000006.1 GCA_025210655.1 Bacillota bacterium | reverse complement strand
TATCACCAGCTGCTGTAGCCAATTTTACAGCGGAATAGCATGGCTCATTTATTTACTCGGTTGGGTAAATGGCATGCTATTAGGGTTACATATTATATGTAATCCCTCTGGCTTAAGATTATTATATTTTTTTGAGGATTAGTGCTATGTCCTCGAGTTTATTTTATCATGATTTGGTCATTGATGGAAATAATTCTATCTCAATTTGTGGTTCGTTTTCATTTCTTTACTATTTTCCAATATCCACCTTTGTTTGAACCTATTCGCTTAATTAATCCTCTTTTCTTTAAAGTATCAATAGTTCTTTTTACTGTTGCTTCAGAAATACTATATTCTTTACTTATTTTAGGCTTGCTTATCTTTGGATTTCTTGTAATTGCATTCATTATCGTTTGCTCTGTATCCGATAAATTTATCAGCTCATTTATCGGCTCATTTATCGGCTCATTTATCGGCTCATAGGTTTCAGCACTATTTTTAACAATAACCTTTGTCATAAAAGCAACTTTTTCATATTTAGGTGCAGGTAATCCCATTTCTTCCATTTCAATAAACATCCTGTCTATACCTTCACCAAATTCTTTTACATAAGTATGGTCTTTTAAGAAACCTGCTATCTTTGGGTTTCTAGAAAAATGAATATTTCTCATATTATCTAGTCTTACAAGTCCAGGTAATGTTCCTGGGCTTTCTACTACTAGCTTATCATCAAACATTTTTATTTGTATATCCGTTCCTTTAATGCTGTAATCACGATGACAAACTGCATTAACTATAATTTCCTTCCATACAAATTCAGGGTATTCAGATTTTGTATGGAACTTACCATCATTTCCTAGTTTGGTGAATTCTTTTATTTGTGTACCTACAAAATCTAAAGATTTTTGTAGCATTTCTAGTATTGTACCTTCAAAGATTGTGTCTTTTATGACGTTCATTCTAGTACCTGTTTTTTCAATAACACCTTGATATTTTATAAATCTTAATCTTGCTCTTGGAACGTAGTGTTGTGGATTCTTTCCAAACAATAAAATTGCTCCACCACTTATATCATATCCGTTATCAGTTTTTGTTATGAATTTTTTACCTGCTGTTAATAGCTCTAATGGCGATTTTGAGTAGCCTATAAGTTTAGCGTAATCGGATACTTTATCCATATCTATATCATCTAAGGTAGCTGTTTTTACAGGTGCATCTTCGTAAAATCTGTCACCTTTGTCGTACATTAGTTGTAAACGCTCCTCAAAGCTTAACTTCTTTGATTTATCGCCTACTCTATAGAATACTTCATCAGCTTGGTTTGTATGAACGTTCTGGCTTTGGTGAACTTTTATAAGTAGAACTTGATTATCCTTACCTTCGCTGTCAATGCAATCTGTGGTTTCAAATTCTACTTTTATTGTTGGCTTACAGAAATCATATCCTACTCGTAGAAATTCATTTATTTTAGCTTCATGACCTTTTATGCCTTCTATCTCTCCGTTATCTTTTATGCCTATAGCTAATGTACCACCATCAGCATTGGCAAAGGCTACTAATGGTGTTGCTAAGGCTTTGGGTTCTATTCGGATGCTTTTTCTGTCGAAGGTTTGGTTTTCTTTCATGGTTTGGAGTTGTTGAATTGTGTACATTTATTCATCTCCTAGTATATTTATAATTTTTAAGAATAATAACATAATAACGGTTGAACTTATTATGCTCAACCGCTATCATGATTATCTATATCACTATAACCTATCTAATCTTGTGGTGGAAATGGATCATCTCCATATGTTCTTTCATCTTCAATTTCTCCGTTCTTTTTCTTAATTATTAATTGACTTGGCTCATTATTTCTAGCAACAGTTACCCCATAAGAAATTGCAGGGTCTTTAGTATCAAAATTTTTTAATGCTGTAACAGCACCTGTCTTCTTAACTTGCCATTTATCAATACTGTTATTCCAAACTACCCAATATTTATTTCTACTCATAATTATTTCTCCTTCCTTACCCCTTTAAATGGTGTTCCATCCTTTTTACCGTCAATAAACCTACCAGTTTCAGTATCTCTTTTTGTCCATACATTAGTATGAGGATTATAGCTTTGAGAACGATTTTTTACCATCCCAACTCTTGCATTATCTCCATACGGTCTATTCTTAGCCATAGCAAACCCCTCCTATTTTATATGACATTCATTTGCACAATAAAAACACCCATCAACTTTATCATAGCCTTTATTGCGTGCCTCTCTGAGAGCGTCCTTACATGAATCAAAATAACCTAGATATTCGCGATTAGAGATACTTGGCATATGGTTACAACCTTCAGCGTGAACCTCATGTTCACCAGTATTTTGTGCGTTAGTATTTACATAATAAAATTTGTTCATTGAAAATTCTCCTTTACTAAATTTATTTTAAATCCTACTATACAAATAAATTTAGTAATCTAGCTTGTATTTACCATAAAAAATCCTCCTCCTTATTATTTAGGACGAAGATATGAGATAAGCAAATTTAAATACCATAATTTACTCTTGAATATTATAGAGAAAGTGTGGCATAATAATAATAATAAGTTAACTATACAAGTGTATTCGCTTGTCGGTCTAAAGGTGTACGCCAATACAACTTTAGACTTTTTTCATCTCTTCGTTTTATCTAAACTCTTTCGAGTTTCCTACTTTATTCATCTTTGTTTAGAATAATATCTTCTAGGATTTCTTCAAAATCTATATCTTTAACATCTATACCCATATTTGTTAATTCTTGGACTCTTTCATTCATTTTAACTTCAAGTTTTTTCTTTACTGCTTCTTTTAATTTCTCTTCAGCAATCTTATCACTCTCAACTTTAATCTGTTTAATTCTTTCTAAGAACTTTTCATAATATATATTATCAGTTTCTAAATTTTCAATTTTCTCTTTATGCATCAACTTATAACAATTTGATAAAAATGGCTTTTCGCTTTCTTTAATATCACTAATATCATATACATCATTAAGATATAAAAAATATTTAGAAAATTCTTTAAAAATCCTTTCCTTTCGGTAATTACCTATAATCATATTAATAAAAATATAAATATTTTCATCATAATCCTCTTCCTCTAAATCGTCTTTTATTCTTTGTATTACTTTTGTCATTAAATCTGTCTTTTTAACGTCAAATTCAAGTGTTCCAAGAAGATCATCCCTTTCTAAAAGCTTATGAAAGTGTTTAACCATATCCTCAAACTCCTCTTTTGACTCAATCCTATTGTTAAATAATTGTTCAAAAATAAATTGATATTTTGAATTTGAAATTTTCTCATTTGATTCAAAAGCAATAATATAATTATTTAGTGTTGGACGTGTAATTTTAAGTGCATCAGCAAATTCTCCAATTTTTATGCCAACTTCTTTCAATTTCAGTTTTATATCCATTTTCATTTCCACCTTCCATAACTAATTTTAATACAGATTTTATATTTTGTCAATATTTTTTTGAAACCATTTTACATTTTATTTAAAATTAATTTACAATCCAATTCTATTTTAAAAAATAAGACCTATAGGCAAAATAAAGGTTCTTTCTGAACTTTGGGTATAGTAGAAGTAAGTATGAGAATGCTTGCTTCTTTTTTTACGGATTTGGAATTCTCCTTTTTGGGTATTTATGATATAATTAGACTAGATATTAATTAAGGATGTGATGATGAAATGAAATATCGTGAAACACAAGATTATTCCTTCTTTTTGGGTGAAAACCATTTCATATATGATCATAAAGAAGATAAAAAAACTTTGCGTATCTATGTCAAGTCCAAACCACATAGCAGTAAATGTCCTAAATGTGGCAAAGAAAGCACTGTTTTACACGCAACATATCAACGAATTCTACAAGATTGCCCCATTCATTGTAAATAGACTTTTCTTCATGCAAATGTATATAAATATGAATGTTTGAACCCCGATTGCAGTTGTAAAGTGTTTACGGAAAAACTTCCTTTTGCCAAAGCATCACAGGTGCGTACAGACGCTTTGAATTCACTTATAATTGGAGTGGCTATGTTCCTAAGCAATGAAGGTGCCAGCAAGGTATTGGCACTTCTAGGCGTTAAAATAAGTAACGACTCTATTCAGCGTCTATATGATCGTATTGAATTTGTAGATAATCCCGATGTGGAAGAAGTGGGAATTGATGATGTGGCCATTCGAAAAGGACAGACTTATGCTACGGCTATATATGATCTAAAAGATCACCATCTTATTGCACTGCTTAATGGCAGAGACGCAGAGTCATTAAAAGAATGGTTGAAAGGTCATAAAAAAATTCGCTTGGTAGCCAGAGACCGTGCCAGTGCATATGCAAGTGCAATCAATGCGATTCTGCCTGAATGTACTCAGGTTGCAGATCGGTTTCATCTCCTCCAGAACCTCCTTGGATATTTAAAAGATATTTTTAAAAAAGAAATGCCATCTAAGGTCTATATTCAAGACGGTAAGGTGTTAGAGAATGAGCCAGAAAAAATATGGCAGGAAAAGAAACCTAACGAAGAATATATTGCTTCATTACATTATGACAATACACCGCCAAAGAATCCTGATGGTTCTAGGCGCATATATGATGATAAAAAGCATTTACTTACATCAAAACAATACATTACTCAGGCTGAGAACCGAAAAAAAAACAACAACTGATCCGTGAAGTCCAAGACTATTGGAACAGTCTAGAAAAGAAAAGGATAAAGACTGTTGCAGAAACGTTTCGAATAGCATCACCTACGGCAAAGAAATATATCAACATGACTGAAACTGAGATTAATCGTTTAGATTCACCAAGAAACTATAAGAAACGCATATCTTCTATGAATAAGTGGTTAAATATTATCTTTAAAATGATGGATGATAATCATAGCAATGAAACAATATACTATTATATTCAGCGACAGTCTGGTTTTCATGAAAGCAATGAGAAACTGGCAAAATATATTTACCTTATAGGAAAAAACAACTTTCCAGATCGAGCCCTGTTCAATGAGAAACATCTAATGAAGAGGGTTATACCTGAAGGAATTGTTGCTCTGAAACGATCAGAAATCTTAAAATACTTGTTGACTTGTAATCCCAAAGTTAATAAGGATGAAAAAGTAGGCATGTATATCAATATAATAAAAAAAGAATATCCAGTAACTAGTCGGGTGGAATTAATTTTCAAAGAATTTCATAGCATCATAACGGGTACTGAACCCGAAAGATTAGAAGTGTTTTTGAAGAAATATGAAAGAAGTGAAATTAAAGCATTTTGTAATGGGATAAAAAAGGATATTACTCCTGTTAAGAATGCGATATCCTCACCTGTAAGTTCTGGATTTGTTGAAGGTAATAACAACAAATTCAAACTGATTAAACGTATTGTATATGGAAGAAGTGGATTAGTAAATCTAACAAAAAAATGCAAACTTGCATTTCTTCCTAAAAACGGAGATTTTAAATTATCCAATCTATTATAAAAAATGCACTGGCAGTTTTCTAAACGACCAGTGCATTTATTAACCCTGCATACCCAAAGTTAAGAAAGAACCAAAATAAATCCTATAGGTCTTATTCTTAATTATTTGTAAATATTATATCACTCAAAACAACTTCCTCAGCCACACTCCTAGCAATATTATAATACCTAACTCTATCCATAAATCCACATTCCTCTGAAATAGGATTTCTTTCAATATACTGCTCCTCAATCAGCATAGCCATTTTATTAGTTTCATCATTAATCTTATGACAATGCTCCATCAACTCACCATTCACAAGCAATTCTCTATACATATAATACTTATGCTCTTTAAGATACTTAAGTCTCATTCGCCCATATTTACCTACCGGTCTTTCGTCATCCTTCACATCATTAGAAATCTGAATCTTAGGATATAATATCCCATCAACTTCTTCATACTCCAATTCCACCGGCTTAAACTTACTCATCTGAAAGCACCTCCATCATTATCCTAGCACCAATTTTAAAACCTTCAATAAAGGTTTCAAGATTACAATAGGAGTCTCTTTCATTGCGTGTCGTTAGTAATTCATCATAAAGTTTAAACTCAGTTTCATCTAGTTTACTTATAAATTCATCTTCTAGCTTACCAATTCTTTCATCAACCTGTTTTAGCTCTTTACTTCTTGGTAAAACATCTTCATTTTTATAGATTTCATCATAATACAGCATTTCTAAAATACGCTTCATTTAAATCACCTTTCTTATTTTTATTTAAAAGGTAATCCAAACAAAAACATCTTCATATCCACTCACGCCCTACCTTAGTTCAGTACTAACTGAACATATCTACTCAGTACCTATTTTAATAGCAACACGTACCGTAAATTCTTTATTAAAATTCTTATTTCTGAAATTGGCTATGTCAGTACTAAAAGTACAATAATCGCAGAAGTGTGTAAATTCCTTGATTATTAGGAGTCTTGACGATATAGTACCGTTACACATTCCACATGCACTGTCTGGGGAAACATATCAACTGGCTGAACCTCTTTTAACTCATATCCCGCTTCCATTAACACCCTAACATCTCTTGCTAATGTTGCTGGATCACAGGATACATATACTGCTTTTTTGGGGTTCATTTCTATTATAGTTTTAAGTAATTCTTCATCACAGCCTTTTCTAGGTGGATCTACTACTATTACGTCTGCTTCTATATTGTTTTGTTCATATTTATCTTTTATAACTTCTTCTGCTTTTCCTACAAAAAAGTCTACGTTGTTAATTTTATTTAATATTGCATTTTGTTTAGCATCTTCTATTGCTTCTTTTACAATTTCTACTCCATATACTTTTTTGGCTTTTTTAGCTAGAAATAGAGTAATTGTTCCAATACCACAGTATGCATCCCAAACAATTTCTTCTCCACTTAAGTCAGCATATTCTAATGCTTTTTCATAGAGTTTTTTGGTTTGTATCGGATTTACTTGATAAAAAGATTTTGGAGATATTCTATAATTAATATTACCTATAGAGTCAACTATATTTGTTTCTCCCCATATAGTTGTAATATTATTTCCTAATATCACATTAGTTTTTTCTTTATTTATATTAATACAAATACCTTTTACTTCCTTAATTGTAGTTAGTTTTTTGATTAAATTATCTTGATGTGGTAGTTTATTACCGTTTATTACTATAGTAATATTAACATCATTATTTTTACTAGATATTCTTGTAATAATATGTCTAATTAATCCTCTATGTTTTTCTTCGTTATATGGACTGATGTTGTTTTCTAATATAAACTCTCGTATTAGTTTTACTATTTGTTCATTAATTGGATGTTGAATATAACAAGTATCTGTTTCAACAATTCTATGACTTCGTTCAGAATAAAAACCGATTTCTACATTTCCATTCTTTCCTTGTCTTACAGGAAATTGCACTTTATTTCTATAATAATATGGATTATCCATTCCTATTGTTTTATTTACTTTTACATTGTTAACTTGACCAATTCTTTGTAATACATTTTCTACTTTCTTTTGCTTATATATTAATTGTTCATCATAAGATAAATGTTGTAGTTGACAACCTCCACATTGCTTAGAAATATTACATATTGGTTCTACTCTATTAGTTGAAGGTTTAATTATATTAAGTAACTTAGCAAAACCATAATTCTTTTTTGTTTTAAGCACTTTTACTTCTACTTCTTCTTTTGGCAATGCACCTTCAACAAATAAAGTATATCCATCTATTTTGCCTATACCTTCTCCTCTAGTTCCAATATCATCTATAATCATTATATAATTATTATTTTTCACGACTGGTATTATTTTGTCTTTTCCCATTTTTTTACTCATCTTTCTAATATCTAGTTTTTCTTAAATTACTTTCAAAAAGTCTTTGCCATCCAAGCCAATCTTCTTGTTCATCAGCTTTTTTTAACATAGTTTCAAAAGTTTTTATTTTAGCATCTACATTGTCTGCAAAATGTAATGCCACAGCTTCAATAATTGCTGGTTTCTTAGGTGAACCATACTCTAATTCACCGTGATGTGCTAATATACAATGTTTTAATAAATATGCTAACTTATCTGGGAAATTATCTATTTCTTTTATTTTTTCTCCTACCCATTCTACAGAAATAATTATATGTCCTAATAACTGTCCAGGGTCTGTATACTCAATTATAGGAAATGAAGATAATTCACTAATCTTTCCTATATCATGAAATAAAGCTGCAGTATATAATAAATCTCTATTTATTATTGCATATTGATTTGCAAAAAATTCACACATCTCAACAACTGATAAGGTATGTTCTAATAATCCTCCCATAAAATTATGATGAACAGTTTTCGCAGCTGTATGTTCTTTAAAAGATGTAATAAATTTTTTATCCTCAACAAAAAATTTACTTACTAATTTATTTAAATAAGGGTCTTCTATGTCATTAACATACTTTAATATTTTTGAGTACATTTCTTCAGTATTTCTTTCAGAAGTTGGAACATATTCTTTTGGATCATATTCTCCTTCTGAACT